>JBEEOY010000069.1:0-12177 GCA_041191345.1 Pseudomonadota bacterium | reverse complement strand
AAAACTGGGCTCGCAGCTCTCGAAGCAGCCGGCGGCATCGCAAAAAACGCAACCTCCTGAGGGCGGAGCCAATAGGCTGGTTTTGAGAGACCTAGGCGATTATCCATAACCACCGGATATGGGTAGCCCACATAAATATACTGACCTTGGCTTGGCAGCGGGGCTTTTTGGTGCGATCAGCCTCGGTCAAATTCAGACAAATTGACATAGAATTGTTGGGGGGGATTATGAGCATTTTTGTAAATCGGGGTCGTGCGTGCCTGTATCTGGGCTGTTCGTTGCTGGCGCTTTCTCCCACCGCAGCATTGGCCCAGTCTGCTTCTGGTGCCGCGACCGGGTCTGCCGCTAAAAAGGCAGAGACGGAAGAAATCGTTGTTGTGGGCAGCCGCATTGAAGGCGCCAAGATTTCGGGGGCTTTGCCGATCTCGGTTCTTGGGGAAGACCGGATTTTGGCAACAGGCAGCGTGTCTGGCGATGATCTGTTCCGGTCTCTTCCGCAAGCTGGCGACGTGCAATTTCAGGAAGCCCGCACCACGGGCAACTTGAATGATGCGCGCGGTGACAATGCCTCAATCAACTTGCGCAGCGTTGGTACGGGCAACACCTTGGTTCTGCTCAATGGCCGCCGCATGATTTTGACGCCGGGCACGCAGACCGAAAATTTTGTGCCTGTGCAAACCGTGAATACCAACTCCATTCCTGTTGGAGCCACACGCCGCGTGGAAGTGCTGCGTGATGGCGCGGCTGCCATTTATGGTGCTGACGCTGTGGCTGGCGTCGTCAATGTGGTTTTGGATAACAAGTTTACTGGCCTGCGGGCTGATGCGCGCTATGGCTTTGCTGATGGCACCAGCGAAGCAACAGCGGCCTTAAAGGCAGGCATGACGACGTCGTCTGGCGGGCGGCTGATGGTGTTTGGCAGCTATACCCACCGCACCCCGCTTTATGCCAGCGAGCGCGATTTTTCGGCGAGTGAAGATCATCGCGCCGGCATGGTCGGCACGCCGTGGGAAGGCGATACTGCATTTGACAACCGGTCAACCTCGTCGCCTTGGGGCAGCTTTACAACGGTTCCAGTCGTCACAGTAAGGCAAGGCACGGCCACGTTGACCTCGAGTGGCGTCTTCCATGTCGAGCCGACATCGAACACCGCGGCAGGCTGCTCGAGCACGGTGTATGCCGGCAATCTTTGCCTGAAGAGCGGGACAATCACCGGCACGGCAGACCGTGTGCTGCGCTATGATGAAAATCCAGATCGCACCAACCGCGGTGGCCTTGATCGCATCAACATCTTTTCGACCTTCAGCCAAGATCTCGGTAATGTCGAACTCTTTGCAGAAGCAGGCTATTATCATGCCAAGCTGCAAGGCCAGCGTGAACAATCTGCCCCGCTGACCAGCGCAGTCATAACCATTCCGGCCAGCAACTATTATAACCCCTTTGGCGCGACCACAATTAATGGCGTGGCCAACCCGAACCGCCTGCCTGGCCTGACGGGCGTGCCAGATGCTGGCTTGCCACTGCGCATTACAACCTACCGCCCAGTTGATACTGGCCCCCGCACCTTTGAGGTGACGGATGACAGCATCCGCAGCCTGATTGGGGTGCGCGGCCAATGGGGCGATTTCAAATGGGAGTCCGCTGCCTCTTATTCCTGGGCCCGCACGGACGATCATACGATGAACCTGATCAGCAATACGCTGTTCCAAGCTGCGCTCGCCAAGTCGACCCCGGACGCCTATAATCCGTTCAACGGGGGCAATCAGACAGCTTACTCGCTGGGCGACACCACGCCGAGCAATGCGGCCACCATTCAGTCTTTCCTGGTTGATGCGCATCGCATCAGCGAAACATCACTCGCCACAGCCGATTTGCGTATTTCCAACCCGCAGATTTTTGAGCTGCCCGGCGGGAGCGTGGGCTTTGCCAGCGGCGTTGAAATTCGCCGGGAAACTTATCTCGATGACCGGGACAAGCGCCTGGACGGCACTGTCACCTACACCGACAGCGTGACTGGCATTAAATACGGCACTGACTTGATGGGGGCGAGCCCCTCGCCAGATGTTAGCGGCCGGCGGACGGTCAGCTCAGCCTATGTGGAACTGGCAGTGCCACTGGTCTCGGAAGATATGAACGTCCCGCTTGTGAAATCGCTGGATGTCCAGCTGGCTGCGCGCGATGAATATTATTCTGACTTTGGCAATGTGCTGAAGCCCAAGGTCGCGGGTATCTGGTCCGTATTTGAAGGCCTAAGCTTCCGGTCGTCGTGGTCGCAAAGCTTCCGGGCGCCGAATTTGGCGCAGTTTTATAGCTCGGGCGTCCAAGTGTCGAACACGCGGACCGACTTTGCAGCCTGCCGGTTGAACAACACCACCTGCACTGGCGTCAGCACGCTGGAAGTTCGCTCGGGGAACAAGAACCTAAAGCCTGAAAACGCTGATACTTTGTCATTCGGCGTTGTCTTGCAGCCAATCCGCAATCTGACAGTCACTGTTGATCGTTGGTCGCTGAAGGAAAAGGGCGTTGTTGGCCTGCAAGGCGCGCAGAACCAAATTCTGTTCGATTTGCTGGAACGCCAAAATGGCCGCACCAATCCCAATGTTGTGCGCTTGGCGCCTGTTGGCACGCAGGTTGTGGGTGATCTTGCCTATGTGCGGGATGATTATTTCAACCTCGGTCCGCGCACGCTGCGCGGATTGGACATCGCTGTCAGTTACACTGTGCGGGATACGCCGCTTGGGACCTTTAATCTCGATCTGGCCGGATCGAAGCTGATCAAATGGCAGCAGGACGCATCTGATTTGCAGGCGCAGCTCATTGCTGCAAATGCGGCTGGTAAATTCGGCACGGGCATTGCGATCAGCCAGGCTGGAAGCCAAGTGAAGGTCAATGGCAATCCGGCATGGCGTCTGTCAGGCAATCTCACCTGGAATTCAGGCCCAGTGACTGCGGGCGTGTTGGTGAACCATGTTGGTCCGGTCTTTGATACGGGGCCTGCCCTGATCAATGGCGAATATTACACCTTGCCGGGCGTCACGACCGTGAACAGCTATATCCAATATCGCTTTGACAAATCGGCCGGTATGCTCTCGGGCACGCGCGTCCGAGTTGGGGCACGTAATATCTTTGACAAAGCGCCACCTTTGGCGTCAACTAACTATGGGTTCCTTGGGTCAGTGCATGACTCGCTCGGCCGGTTCGTTTATTTCGAACTGTCGAAGGATTTTTGAGCTCACGCGCAACAGCGCATGGGGAGTGGGGGGTAGCGGCGCCGGTCTGGCGCCGCTAATCCTATCAAATGCGCCTACGCCAAATTGAAGTTTTTCACGCGGTCTACGCGAATGGTTCGATCAGCGCGGCTGCGCGTGCGTTGAACGTATCGCAACCTGCTGTCAGCAAGGTGTTGCGACATACCGAGGCCCAATTGGGCATTAAACTATTTGATCTTGTCCGCGGTCGGCTGGTGCCATCTGACGAGGCCCATGCCTTGTTTCGCGAAGTGGATGAGGTGTTTGATCGTATCGCTTCGCTGCAATTGACCGCACAAAATTTGCGTGCCTCCGGGGCAGGCCATTTGCGCATTGGGGTTGTCCCCTCGCTTGGGCTGGAAGTCGCACCGCGCGCGATTGCCGCGTTTCGCGCGAAAAACCCAGACGTCACCTTTAGTGTCAGAACGCTGCACCATAATGATGTTGTCCGCTCGCTTTATGAGCGCGAATGTGATTTGGCGATTGGCTATGATCCGCCGGATCATCCCCGGATGCGTCAGAAAAAGCTCGCCAGCGCGGCGCTGTATTTAATGGCGCCAAAAGGGCAATTTGGGGCGGACCGGGATGCTGTGGCCATCACTGAACTTAACGGGCTTGATATGGTCAGCGTCACGGGCAGCGGACCTATTGGCGACTTGGTGACGCGGGCTTTTTCAAAGGCACAAATTGAGGCGCGCGAGATTGTCTCGGTAAGCACCTATTACATCGCAGCAGCGCTTGTCCGCTATGGGTCGGGTGTCGCAATTGTGGATGCCTTTACCGCACAAGCAATGGCCACAGATGGCTTGGATGTCCTGCAGCTCACCCCAGAGCTCAATTTTGGTGTATGTGCGGCTTGGCTAGAGGATCGGCCCTTGTCAAAATTGGGAAGCAAGTTTGTCGCGTCTGTTGAAGACGTGCTTCTCCACAGCCGCGCGGCCGTTCAGCCTTAACCTTTGGCTATGGCTAACGGCCATATTTCGTGACAGGTGAAACTTGCTGACACGCCCCCGCATGTTAGCGTGATTTTCATGATGGCTGAGGCAAAAAGAAACACAATTGGGGCCAAGGCATCTGTCCTTGTTATTGGGGCAGGCGTTGTGGGCGTTGCGACAGCCTATGCCCTTGCGCGGCGTGGCTTTTGCGTAACCATTGCAGATCAAGCCTCGGGCGTTGGGCAGGGGGCCTCCTTCGCCAATGGTGCCCAGCTGAGCTATGCCTATACGGATGCATTGGCGACACCAAAATTGCTGCGCCACATGCCAGCGCTTGCCCTGGGGATGGACCCGGTCTTCCGCCTGAAACCCAGTGTTGATCCCGGCTATATCGCCTGGCTACTGCGCTTTGTGCGCAACTGCACGCGGGCGCGTGCGCTGGAAACAACTATGGCAGGCTTGGCCTTGGGCCTTGAATCCCGCTTGGCCTTGCATGATCTCCTTGCCCAGCATCCGCTAGATTTTGGATATGAAGCGCCCGGCAAGTTGCATCTGTATAAAGACGAGGCTGGATTTTCTGCGGCCGCAATTTTGGCTGAACTCAAAGGCACGCACGGCGCCGTTCAAGATGTTTTGAGCCGGCAAGACGCCTTGCAGCTAGAGCCTGCTTTGGCCGCTTATGCGGATGATTTTGTTGGTGCCCTCTATTCCCCGGAAGATGAATTGGGGGATCCGCATCGCTTTTGCCGGGCGCTCTTGGATGTTCTGGTGCACCGCTATGGTGTTACGTTACGGACTGGCGTGCGCGTTGCTGATATTGGGACCTCGGGCGGCCAAGTGATTGGTTTTGCTGCCAATGGAGAGCAAATTGTGGCAGACCATATCCTCATCTGCGCGGGGCTTGGGTCAGCGTCTTTGCTGCGCCGCTTTGGTCTTGGCTCGGCCCTGATGCCCATGAAGGGCTATTCCATCACTGCCCCACCGGGCGCACACCCGCCCAAAACCAGCATTACCGATGTTGCTCGCAAGCTGGTTTTTTGCCCGCTCCAAGGCGCAATTCGCATTGCCGGGCTTGCGGAATTGGGTGAGCACAATCCGGCCCTTGCCGCTGACCGATTGGCCGTGATGGTAGACAGCGCCCAAGCGGCTTTTCCTGAAATGGCCCAATATGCTGCGCCGTCTTCTATTTGGGCAGGCATTCGCCCGATGACGGCGAATTCGCTGCCCATTATTCAAACAGTTGCGCCAGGCATTACGGTCAATATTGGCCATGGTATGCTGGGCTGGACTTATGCCATGGGGTCTGCCGAACGGGCGGCGCACTGCCTGCTGGCTGCGAGCAGGTGAGAGGGGAAGTAAGAAGATGAAACAAGCACTGTCTCAATTGGGCCGTGCGGCACTAGGGCTGGCCTTGGCCTTGGGCCTGACGCTGCAACCTGCGCTTGCCCAGAAAAAGCAACTGCTGGAATATCCCAGCATCCATTCCCCCGTGGTGGGGGAAAAGGGCATGGTTGTTTCCCAAAATGCCATGACATCGCGCGTGGGCGCGCAGATCATCCGCCAGGGGGGCAATGCTGTGGATGCGGCAGTTGCCATGGGCTTTGCGCTGGCCGTCACGCTGCCGCGGGCAGGCAATATTGGCGGCGATGGCTTCATGCTTGTGCGCGATGCCAAGACAGGCAGTTTTACCTTTTTTGATTTCCGCTCCATCGCGCCACGGGCCGCGAAGCTGCGCCTTTATGTTGATAGCAATGGCAAAGAAACTGCCGAGGCCAGCAAAGGCTATCTTGCCCCATCCGTGCCGGGCACTGTGGCAGGGCTGCACATGGCGCATAAGCGCTATGGCAAATTGGCGTGGGCTGATGTTGTGGCGCCAGCCATTGCATTGGCGCGCGATGGTATTCCGCTGACGCCCGACGAAGCCTTTGTTTTTGAGTGGGGCAAAGAGCGGCTGTCAACAAGCGCGGCAGCCCTTGCGACCTATTACAAGCCCGATGGCACGCTGTATCGCGCCGGGGAAATCATCAAACAGCCTGACCTTGCTTGGACGCTAGAGCAGATTGCCGCCCGCGGCGCAGATGGTTTTTACAAAGGCCCAGTGGCGGACCGTATAGCGGCAGATATGAAAGCACATGGCGGGCTGATTACGCTGGCGGACCTTGCCAGTTACAAGGCTGTAGAGCGCCAGGCTTTGCGCGGCACCTATCGCGGGTTGGATGTTGTGACAGCACCTCCCGCCAGCGCCGGTGGTGCAACGCTGCTCAATATGCTCAACATTCTTGAACATTTTGACCTTAAGTCCAGCGGCGCCGGTTCTGCCCAATCGCTCCATATCATGGCTGAAGCGATGAAGATGGCTTATGCCGACCGCTATCAAGTCCTCGGCGATAGCGATTTCGTGTCGATGCCAATCAATGGCTTTATTTCAAAAGCCTATGGGGCAAGCCGCGCCAAGCAAATTGATCCCAATAAGGCCCAGCCCGTCAAGCTGTTGGGCCGGGGGGATCCGATGAAGTTTGAAAGCCCTTCGACCACGCATTTCTCGGTGGCGGATACTGAGGGCAATGTCGTCTCCACCACCTATACGCTCGGTGCAGATTTTGGCTCGGGCGTGATGATTGCGGGCACAGGCATTTTGCTCAACAATCAGATGAACAATTTCAGCCATGAGGCCACAGTGCGCGCCTTGCGCGAAGGGGGGCCGCTGCCGCTCAACTCCATGGCGCCGGGCAAGCGAATGCTCTCCACCATGATGCCAACGATGGTGTTGAAAGACGGCAAGCCGTGGTTGGTAACGGGCACGCCAGGCGGCAGCACAATCATTGATACGGTGCTGCAAATCGTGGTGAATGTGGTCGATTATGGGTTGAATGTGGAAGAGGCCACGCATCAACCCCGCATCTTTCAAGATGCCAGCGATACGCTGCGGGTAGAACCCAATTTCAACCCGGATACCGTCCGCCTGCTGACCCAGATGGGGCATAAGATCACATCCGATGAAACCATGGGCAGTGCCCAATCCATCATGATTGATAAGGGCCGCTTCTTAGGCGCCGCAGACCCGCGCCGCCCCGGCGCACTGGCCGTCGCACCCGAACAATTGGGGCATTAAGGGCATTGCCCAGACGGGGGGCGGCGCAGCAATGGCTTGCCCCCCGCACGGCCAGTGGGCTCGCCTTCGTCCAGCGCGATTTGGCCGTTGACCAACACAAAACGCATACCCCTCGAAAATAGGCTGGGCTGGGCATAATCCGCCCGTGGCGCAAAGCGATTGGGGTCAAACACAATGACATCCGCAAACGCACCCGGCTTCAGCTCCCCGCGATCCGCGAGGCCAAAGCTGCGCGCGGTGCGCACCGTGCTGCGTTCAATAAAGCTGTGCAGGGTTAAGACCTTCTTCTCGCGCACATAGGTGGCATAGGCCCGCGCGAATGAGGCGTAATAGCGCGGATGGCCTTGCGAGGCGTCAGAACTGGTCATCACCCAGGGCCGCGTCATAAAGGCGCCAATATCCGCTTCGCTCTGGTTGAACGAGGCAATGAATGTTTCCCGCACCCGCAACAGTGCAAGAGCTGCGTCGACTGGGCTCTGGCCAGTCTCCTTCGCCACGGCCTCTAAAGTTTTGCTCTGCGCGGCTTTGGGCCCTGCAGTAATCAAGATGGCTGCAGGCCCGCCGCGCTTGCGCAAGTTTTCGGCAATGTCGGCGCGTAGCTTGGTCTGCAGGGTTGCATCGTCAAAGCGTGCCAGCATCGCGGCGCGCCCGCCATCCTGCGCCCAACGGGGCATCAACGCGGCGGACAATTGTGTGCCCGAGGCGGACCAAGGATATTGATCTGCCGTTACCTTAACGCCCGCTTTTTGCGCGGCTTCTATCTGAGCAATAATCTTTGGGGCTTGGCCCTGAACATCAACGCCCAGCGCCTTGATATGCGCAATATGCACGGGGATGTTGGCCTGCCGCCCAACGTTCAGCGCCTCTTCAATCGCGCCAGACAGGCCAATGCTATAGCTTGATTCATCGCGGATATGGCTATCATATAGCCCGCCTTTCAGCGCCGCTGCCCGCGCCAGCGCAATGACTTCATCGGCCCGCGCAAAGCTTTGCGGGGCATAGAAAAGCCCGGTTGATAGGCCCAATGCCCCTTGGCACATGGCGCGCGATACAAGGGCGGACATATCGGCCATTTCCTTGGGCGTAGCCGCCCGGTCTGCGGCCCCCACCACTTGCGTGCGCACCGCGCCCAGCCCGATATAGGCGGCGACATTAATGCCAATCTCGCCCACACCTTCGGGCCCCAATGTCTGGATCAGGTCAGGCGCGCCCCAGCCGTCTACGCCAATAAAGGCAGTTGTCACGCCTTGGGTTAAAAAGGGAAGCACCAGCCGCGCCGCTGGATCGCGAGATGTTAGCGCGGCATCGGCATGGGTGTGCGGATCAATAAAGCCGGGGGCAACAATCAGACCCTTGGCGTCAATCACGCGGCCCGCGCGGACATCCAAATGCGGGGCAACTGCCACAATCCGATCACCTGAAATGGCAACATCGCCGTCAAACGGGGCGGCGCTGCCCGTGAACACCATGCCGCCGCGGATCAGCAGATCAACTGCCCCCGGCTCCACTGCAGCCTGTCCAGGGCTTGCCAGCCCTGCCACTCCTGTTGTGAGGGCAAAGGCCGTTGCAAGGCGCTTGATAATCATAAACATCTCCCCCGCTTACTCTAGCAGGGTGTGGCTGGGGTTCAATTGCGCCCCAGCCGCTCCTCCACGCGCGGCCAGAGGATGGAAAGCACCAGCCCGCCCATGACGAGCAGGGCGGCTGTGATTTTCCATGTCTGCATGGGTTCTCCCAAGACCAGCGTGGACGAGATCATGCCGAACACTGGGACCAACAGGGCAAGCGGGGCAACTTGGGCCGACGGATGGCGCGAAAGGAGCCAGCCCCAAACGGCATAGCCAAACATGGTATTGCCCACGGATTGCCAGACCACGGCTGCCCAAGGGCCCGGTCCAGCTTTGGCAAGGCTGGTGAAAATCGCATCCGCCCCTTCCATTGCAAAAGCGAGGATGAAGAGTGGCGGGATCGCAAACAGGCTCGCCCAAACAACATAGGCCAGCATGTTGATCTGCCCCGCCGCGCGCGAAACCATATTGCCGCTGGACCAGCTGACTGCCGCACCAATGACCAGTGCAATCCCCAAGGGCGTGGTATGGCCATCAGTATGCGTCAGGATGACGCCCAAGCCCGCCAGCGCGAGGGCCAGCGCGACAATCTGGAACAGGCGGACGCGCTCCTTATGCAGGATCAGCGAGAAGAGAATAGTGAAAATCACCTGCGTCTGCACAACCAGCGAGGCGAGGCCCGGCGTAATATGCCCCTTCATGGCAATGAACAGCAGGCCAAACTGCCCGCCGCCAATTAACACGCCATAGGTTGCCAAATTGCGCCAAGGCACATTGGGGCGCGGCAAAAACAGCGCCGCCGGGAAGAAGGCGAGGCTATAGCGCAGCGCCGCCAGCAGTAGCGGCGGAAAGCTATCCAGCGCAATGCGGATAATGACGAAGTTTGAGCCCCAAACCGCCATGACAAGCACGGCCGCCAGCAGGTGCAAACGGGGAAGCCCCGCTGATGCGTGCGGGGCGCCCATTTACGAGGCGTCGGATGACCGCTTGGCGCGCTTGCGCTCGTGCGGATCAAGGTGAACCTTGCGCAGACGGATGTTCTGCGGCGTCACTTCAACCAGCTCATCATCATCAATATATGCAATGGCTTGTTCCAGCGTCATCCGCTTGGGCGGGGTGAGGCGGATGGCATCATCCTTGCCGCCCGAGGCGCGGAAGTTGGTCAGCTGCTTTGATTTCATCGGGTTGACTTCAAGGTCATCCGTTTTGGCATTTTCGCCAACAATCATGCCTTCATACAGCGTCTCACCCGGCGAAACGAACAGGATGCCACGCTCTTCAAGCGGACCAAGCGCATAGGCATTGGCTTCGCCTGCGCCGTTTGAAATCAGAACGCCGTTCTTGCGGCCTTCAATTGGGCCTTTGTGCGGGCCATATTTTTCAAACAGCCGGTTCATGATGCCCGTGCCGCGCGTGTCTGACAGGAATTCCCCATGATAGCCAATCAGCCCGCGTGACGGCGCGGAGAAGGTGATGCGCGTCTTGCCACCGCCCGAGGGGCGCATATCGGTCATTTCGGCTTTGCGCATGTTCATCTTATCAATGACTGTGCCCGAATATTCCTCATCCACATCAATGACGACAGTTTCATAAGGCTCGGTGCGGGCGCCATTTTCCTCACGGAACAGCACGCGCGGACGCGAAATGCCCAGTTCAAAGCCTTCGCGGCGCATGGTTTCGATGAGAACGCCCAGTTGGAGTTCGCCACGGCCGGCAACTTCAAAGCTGTCCTTATCGGCGCTTTCGGTCACGCGGATGGCGACATTGGATTCTGCCTCGCGGAACAGCCGGTCGCGGATCATGCGGCTCGTCACCTTCGTGCCTTCGCGGCCTGCCATTGGCGAGTCATTGACGGCAAAGCGCATCGAGAGCGTCGGCGGATCAATGGGCTGCGCCGCAATCGGCTCGCTCACGCTGGTGTCAGCAATGGTGTTTGCCACTGTTGCGACGGTGAGGCCCGCAATGGAAACAATGTCGCCAGCCTTGGCTTCATCTACTGGCACGCGCTCTAGCCCGCGGAAGGCAAGAATCTTAGAGGCGCGGCCCTGTTCGATCACATTGCCATCAGGGTCCAGTGCGTGGATTGGCATATTGACCTTCAGCGTGCCGCTATCAATGCGGCCCGTGAGAATGCGGCCAAGGAAATTGTCGCGATCCAGCAGGGTCACCAAGAACTTGAACGGCCCATCTTCATCGGCCTTAGGCTCAGGCACATGGCGCACGATCGTTTCAAACATCGGCTCCAGCGTGCCGTCGCGCAAGCTGGGGTCGGTATTGGCATAGCCATTGCGGCCTGAGGCATAGAGGACGGGGAAGTCCAACTGCTCATCCGTCGCATCGAGCGAGACGAACAAGTCAAACACTTCGTCCAACACTTCCTGAATGCGCTCATCCGGACGGTCAATCTTGTTGACGACCACAATCGGGCGCAGGCCAAGCGCCAGCGCCTTGCCGGTTACGAACTTGGTCTGCGGCATTGCGCCTTCGGAGGAGTCAACCAGCAGAATAACGCCATCGACCATCGAAAGGATGCGCTCTACTTCGCCGCCAAAGTCAGCGTGGCCGGGGGTGTCGACAATGTTGATGCGCGTGCCATTCCAGTCCACCGAGGTGCACTTGGCAAGAATGGTAATGCCGCGTTCCTTTTCGAGATCGTTCGAATCCATCGCGCGTTCTTCCACGCGCTGATTGTCGCGAAAGGTGCCCGATTGGCGGAACAGTTGGTCAACAAGGGTCGTTTTGCCATGATCGACGTGCGCGATAATGGCCACATTGCGGAGGCTCATGCGGATCTCTAAATGGAGGAAGGTTGCGGTTCAGCGGCCGCCCCTAGCCTAGTTTGTGCGTTGCGGCAAGCTAAGCTAGGAGAGCCAGATGCTTGCCCGTTTTCTGCCTGATCGATTTGTGCTGTTGCTGATTGTCACAATTGGCGTTGCCAGCCTGTTGCCTGTGCGGGGTTTTGCCGTGCCGATTGTGTCGGCTCTGGCGAATATCGCGATCTTCAGCCTGTTCTTTTTTCATGGCGTGCGCATCGCGCATGACGCGGTTTGGGCAGGCTTGCGCCATTGGCGGCTGCAGCTGGCCGTGTTGGTTTTTGTTTTTGGCGCGATGCCGCTTTTGGGCTTTGGCCTGTCGCGACTAATGCCCACTATGCTGCCTGCAGAATTATGGTTGGGCATTTTCTTCCTCTGTGCCTTGCCGTCCACAGTTCAGGCAGCAATTGCGTCATCCTCTATGGCGCGGGGTAATGTGGCCGCATCAGTTATTGCAGCGGCGCTCTCTAATCTTTCAGGCGTGGTGCTAACGCCTTTGGT
>JBEEOY010000068.1:0-4060 GCA_041191345.1 Pseudomonadota bacterium | reverse complement strand
TCCGCCAGCGAACCACCCGCGCTGCTCGCACCCGGATCGCGGTCACCCTGCATGCTCGCCAAATCCAGCCCAGCGCAAAAGGCGCGGCCTTCGCCCGAAAGCACGACGACCCGAAGCCCCGGCATCGCCTTCAGCGTCTCCACCGCCTCGACCAAGGCCGCCCATTGAGTCGCATCGAGCGCATTCATTTTATCGACACGCGTCATGCGGACATCGGCAATGCCGTCTTCCAGCATCGTAATTTTTACGCGGTCGTTCATCGCCCTTTTCCCTTCAATGCAAACTCAACCAGCGGCAATTGATCATTGCCAAAATACATATCGGTCCCATCCACAAATATCGTGGGTGATCCATAGCCGCCGCGCGCAATCAGCTCATCCGTATTGGCGCGAAGCTTCAGCTTATTGGCATCCGTCACAGCAGCTTGCGCAATAGCAAGCCCATCTAGCCCCGCCGAATTGGCTGCCGCAATTAGTACCTCGGGATCATCCAGATTTTGCTGATCGCCAAAATAGCTTTCAAAGGCCGCCTCAACAAAGGCGCGGAGCGCTGGCTGATCCGCCTCCAGCGCGCACGCCATGCGCATGGCATTCACGCTTTTGGCGGGGTGATAGACCGAGGGGAAATTCATCCGCACGCCCGCCAAGGCGGCCCAATCGGCCAGCACCTTCCAGCTATGCTGAAGCCGCCGGCTGCCCGCATCTTCGCGTGCGCCATAGATAGCGGGGTTCACAGCATTAAAGACGCCGCCCACCAAAATCGGGCGCAGGACCGCCTGATCGCCTGTCCGCTCCAGCAACGGCCAGAGATTGGCAAAGGCAATCCGTGTCCAGGGGCTGGACAGATCAAAAAAGAAGTCGACGCGCGGGCCGCTCACTTCTTTGCCTTGTCCCAATATTGGTCGCGCAGCAGGCGTTTATAGAGCTTGCCGGTGTCATGACGCGGCAATTCTGCCAAGAAATCAATCCGCCGTGGGATTTTCACACCCGACAATTTCTCGCGCGCAAAATCCGTCAACTCCGCGCGGAATGCGTCCGTGGCATGGGCCATATCAATCGGCTGGATGACGGCAATCACCTCTTCGCCCATTTCCTCATGCGGGCCGCCAATGACAGCGACGTCCTGCACCTTGGGGTGCGTCACCAGATGGTTCTCAATTTCCTGCGGGTAGATGTTCACGCCGCCTGAAATGATCATGAAGCTCTTGCGATCAGTGAGGAAGAGATAGCCATCCTCATCCATCCAACCCACATCACCCAGTGTTGACCAGCCTTTGGAATTGCGGCTGGACTTCGTCTTTTCCGCATCGCCATGATATTCGAACACGCTGTCGCTTTCGAAAAAGACAGTGCCTTCCTGACGACGCGGCAATTCCGTCTCATTATCTTCGGCCATGATATGGGCAATGCCCGTCACAGCTTTACCAACAGAGCCTGCGCCTTCCTTATCGGCCAACCGCAGCCAATCAGCCGAGCCGATATAAGTAAAGCCATTGCCTTCAGAGCCTGCATAATATTCTTCCAGCACCGGGCCCCACCACTCAATCATCGCGCGCTTGACGGGCATCGGGCACGGGGCCGCTGCGTGGATCGCGCAATTGAGCGACGACAGATCATATTTGCGGCGCACCTCTTCGGGCAGCTTCAGCATCCGCACGAAATGGGTGGGCACCCATTGGCTGCACGTCGCCTTGTATTTTTCAATCGCGGCGAGTGCATTCTCCGCGTCAAATTTCTTCATCATCACGACTGTGCCGCCGATCTTATGGACTGTCATCGACCAACGGAGTGGCGCGGCATGATAGAGCGGCGCGGGTGAGAGATAGACGCTGTCCGGTGTAAAGCGGAACAAGCCCATGGCCAGCATCACGAGGCTGTTCGATTGATCAATGGCGGGGTCTTCCGGCAGCGGAATACGCACCCCCTTGGGCCGGCCCGTAGTGCCGGAGGAATAGAGCATATCGACGCCCGCCCGCTCATCCGGAACGGGGGTGGTGGGCATGGGCGCCAGCGCGTCTTCCAAGATGCCATAGCCGGCAACTGACCCGCCAAGTGCATATCGCTCAACCTGTGTCGTCAGCTTGGCAGCTGCTTCTGCCAAGCTTGCCGAAATGACAAACAGCTTCGCGCCGGAATTTTCGAGGATATAGTCGGTCTCATCCGCCGTCAGCCGGGAAGAGATGCACACATAGCGCAAGCCCGCACGCTGGGCGCCCCAGGTGAGGTAATAATAATCGGGCGTATTCTCCAACATGAAAGCCACGACATCATCATGACCAAGCCCCTTTTGCCGGAAAAACTGGGCAACTTGGTTTGAGCCCTCATCCAGCTGCTTATAGGTCCGCGTTTCGCCCGTTTCGGCAACAATGATCGCGGCTTTGTCAGGATTGGATTTTGCGTGAATAAAGGGGTGCATCGCGCTGGGTGATCCTCTCAATTTTCTCGTTCGATTCTTCGAACTTTACGTTTACGTTAGCGTGCAAATTCATGGCAATCTAGCACCCATGATTGCGAGGGGACGAAAGGTTGAGTAAGCGCAAATCATGACAGACCAAGCGCAGGAATTTGACCCCGCCCGGCTGATCCGGATGATGTCGAAAAACGGCCATAACAAGCTGATTGGCACCCAATATCACGGCCATGGTGAGGGCTGGTGTGAACTTGCCTTGCCCTATAGTGAAGATTTGGTGAGCGACACCAGCTCGGGCATCCTCGCCTCTGGCCCGATTTTCACCTTGATGGATATGGCGACCAGCTTGTCGATCTGGCTGAAGACGGGAGTCTTCCAGCCCCAAGCCACGCTGGATTTGCGAATTGATTATCTCCGCCCGGCCCGGCCCGGCCAAATGGTCGTCGGCCATGGCGAATGCTATCACGTCACCCGCTCCATCGCGTTCATTCGCGGGCACGCGCATGATGGCGATCCGGCCAAACCCATTGCCCATGTTGCGGGCACCTATTTCTTCACGGCAAGCTGATGACGAACCTTATGTCCCCTTATGCCAAGACCATGGGCTTCACGGCTGAGCATGATGCCGAAGGTCGGCTTGTTATTGCCATGCCTTATGGCGATGGGGTGCGCGGCCGACCCGGCTTTGTCCATGGTGGCGCGCTGGCGGGGCTTTTGGAAACCGTTGCCTATGTGACATTGTCTGAAGCGTTGGGCGCGGATGACAAGCCAATGCTCAAGCCCGTCAATATGACGGCCACCTATATGCGTGGCGCGCTGGAGGTGACGACCTATGCCCGCGCGACAATTGAGCGGCTGGGCAAGCGCATTGCCAATATTGAAGCCGTGGCGTGGCAGGATGACCCGGCGAAGCCCGTCGCAATTGCGCAAATTAATGTGATGCTGGATCGGAGCGGGCGGTGATCTGGCGACTGGAACCGCCACACAGCTCCATAGATTTTGCCTGAGTGTTCATGGATGCTGAAACAAGTTCAGCATGACGAAAGGGTACACTCCTTACCGTCATCCCGAACTTGTTTCGGGATCCATTCGCACTTCAATAGGAAGACTAGGCCTTCGCCCAGCCGCTGCGTGCCCATAGCAGAATGGCAACACAAATTGCCTCTACGGCCATGGGTTGCACCGCGCCCGGTGCTGCGCCTTCCACAGCAATAGTCACCAAACGGCCCAACAGCGCCAAACCGAACAGCGTAGCTGCAGCCAGTGCAGCCCCGCCATTTTGCTTCCACGCGGCATAGCCGCAGAACAGGCCGACGCTGAGGAAGAACGAGCCGAAATCAGCCCGAATGCTGGCATTGCCCAGCGCACCAGCCGCCTGAATTTGGAATTGTGCGGCTTGCGTATCCAACGACACCCAAAACAGCACCCCCATGGCGAAAAAGAACAGGGCCATCAGCCCCACCAATCCCCGTGCAATCATAACATCCCCTCCTTATTGTGATTTTTTAACTCGCAATCAGGCATCAATGCTGGGTGAGCCGATATTGGCGTGCGCCACGCCGCCATCGACGGTGATGGTATCGCCCACCACATAATTGCCGGCATTGCTCGCCAGATAAATTGCTGCTGCCGCCATATCTTCCGCCACGCC
>JBEEOY010000067.1:0-5239 GCA_041191345.1 Pseudomonadota bacterium | reverse complement strand
GATCGGCTCAATGCGCCAGATGCGCCCGCCGTGGTCGTGCTGGCTTTTGAGCCCGAAGATACGCTCAATTATGGCCGGGTGATCTGCGAGGGTGACCGCATCGTAAAAATGGTTGAGCATAAGGACGCGACGGACGCGGAACGTGCTTGCCGCCTGTGCAATTCAGGCCTGATGGCGGTGAAAGCGAAGGATTTGTTCGCTCTGCTCGCCCGTGTGGGCAATGAGAATGCGGCAGGCGAATATTATCTGGTCGATATCGTGAATATCGCCAACGCCGATGGCCGCCACTGTGCAATGGTCAAAACCGATCCCTTTGATGTGGCAGGGATTAACAGCCGGGCTGAGCTGGCCGTCATGGAGGCGCAATGGCAGCAGCGCCGCCGCGCTCAAGCCATGGCTGATGGTGCAACATTAATTGCGCCAGAAACCGTCTGGTTTTCCTATGATACTGTTATTGGCCGCGATGTGGTGATTGAGCCTAATGTCTTTTTCGGCCCCGGCGTATCTGTGGCGGATGGCGTGACCATTCACGGCTTTTCGCATCTTGAAGGGGCGACAATTGCAAGTGGCGCAGAAATTGGCCCCTATGCGCGGCTGCGGCCCGGCGCGGTGCTGGAAGAAAAGTCCAAAGTCGGCAATTTCGTTGAAGTGAAGAAATCGCGTCTCGGCAAAGGCGCCAAGGCCAACCATCTCAGCTATTTGGGCGATGCTGATATCGGCGCGGGCGCGAATATTGGCGCGGGCACCATCACCTGCAATTATGACGGCTTCTTCAAATATAAGACTGAAATTGGCGAAGGTGCCTTTATCGGTTCCAACTCCGCACTTGTTGCCCCCGTCAAAATTGGCAAAGGCGCCATTGTGGGGGCGGGCAGCACCGTGACCGCGACTGTAGCGGACGATGCTTTGGCTCTTGTCCGACCCAAACAAGAGGAAAAGCCGGGCTGGGCGGCGCGGTTTCGTGATCGGATGAGTGCCAAGAAGTCCAAAAAAGCCTGATCAACCTTCAAGCGGAAGTCGCTTTTTATGTGTGGAATTATCGGAATTGTTGGCAAGCAGGATGTGGCCAATCGCCTGGTCGAAGGGCTGCGGCGAATGGAATATCGCGGCTATGATTCCGCGGGCGTCTGCATGGTGCGGGATGGACAGCTGATCCGCCGCCGGGCTGAGGGGAAGCTCAACAATCTGGTGACTGAACTCGCACAGAACCCAGCGCCGGGCGTTGTGGGCATTGCGCATACGCGCTGGGCAACGCATGGCGCACCGACAACGAGCAATGCACACCCGCACGCGACCGAAGAAGTCGCGCTGGTCCATAATGGCATTATCGAGAATTTTAAGCCGTTGCGCGATGCGCTGATCGCCAAGGGCCGTCGCTTTGAAAGCGAGACCGATACCGAGGTGGTGGCCCATCTGGTGTCGGAGCAAGTCGAAGCGGGGGCAAGCCCGCAAGAGGCCGTCAAAGCTGTTCTGCCGCAATTGCGCGGGGCCTTTGCGCTGGCCATTGCGTTTCGCCAGCACCCAGACATGCTGATTGGGGCGCGGCTGGGCTCTCCTTTGGTTGTCGGCTATGGCGAGGGAGAGACCTATTTGGGCTCTGATGCGCTGGCCTTGGCGCCGTTGACGCAGAAAATTGCCTATTTGGATGAAGGCGATTGGGTGATCATCACCCGCGATGGCGCTGAGATTTTTGATAAGGATAATCAGCCCGTTCAACGCGCAATCACGACATCAGGCGTGACGGCCGCCGCTGTCGAGAAGGGCCCGTATCGGCATTATATGCTGAAGGAAATTTTTGAGCAGCCCATTGTCGTTGCCCAAACGCTGCAAAGCTATATCCGCGCAGTGGAAGAGCAAGTGGCACTGCCGCAAATGGACTTTGATCTGTCTGAGATTAAGCGGATCACCATTGTTGCGTGCGGCACCAGCTTTTATGCGGGAATGGTTGCCAAATATTGGTTTGAGCAATTTGCCCGCGTGCCTGTCGACATCGATGTCGCGTCGGAATTTCGCTATCGCAACCCAGTGCTTGAGCCGGGTGGGCTGGCGCTCTTCATTTCGCAATCGGGGGAAACCGCGGATACGCTGGCCGCGCTGCGCCATGCGCGGGCCGAGGGACAGAAAATTGCCGTGGTCGTGAACGTGCCGACCAGCTCTATGGCGCGCGAGGCAGATTTGCTGCTGCCCACGCATGCCGGGCCGGAAATTGGGGTTGCCTCTACCAAGGCTTTCTCGTGCCAATTGGCCGTGCTGGCGGCGCTTGCCGCGCATCTGGCAGTTGTCAAAGGCCGGATGAGCCGCGAGGAAGAGCGCGATGTTGTCCACCATCTCACGCAAACCCCGGCTGCGCTAAACGCCGCTTTGGCGCATGATGCCGAAATTGCGAATATGGCACATCATATAGCCCCGGCGCGCGATGTGCTGTATTTGGGTCGTGGTCCAGATTATCCGCTCGCGCTGGAAGGCGCGCTAAAGCTGAAGGAAATCAGCTATATTCACGCCGAAGGCTATGCCTCGGGCGAAATGAAGCACGGGCCAATTGCGCTGATTGATGAGGCCGTGCCCGTTATCGTCCTCGCGCCCTCAGGCCCCTTATTCGAAAAGACTGTTAGCAATATGCAGGAAGTCCGCGCGCGGGGCGGCAAGATTGTGCTGATCTCGGATGCAGAAGGCCTAGCTGAGGCGGGCGAGGGGTGCTTGGCGACCATTGAAATGCCCAAGGTCCACCCGCTGATTGCGCCGCTGGTCTATGCCGTGCCCGTGCAGTTGCTGGCCTATCATGTCGCGGTGGCCAAGGGGACGGATGTGGACCAGCCGCGTAATTTGGCCAAATCAGTCACTGTGGAATGAGCCAAAGCGCATGAGCGCCGAGCGGATCATCCTAATTGTCGTGCTGCTGTTTGTCGGCGCGCATTTGATGCTGTTTGGCTGGCTGCGGCGGCGGATTGCAGAGGCCCGCCGCGCGCAGGAGCAAAGCCAGCGGGGCGATTAGCCCATGGGGTACATAATCTCGCGCGTGACTTTGTGAATTGCCTTCATCAAATCGGCGGGCAGAACAAGGTCTGCCGCGGCAAGAATAGCGGGCAATTGGTCTTCGCGGCTGACACCAACAATGGTTGAGGCCACAAAATCATGCTGTTTGGACCAAGCTGTCGCCATAGTGATAATGTCCATACCGGCATCATTGGCAACTGCGATTAGGCGTTCCGTGGACGCCAGTGATTTTTCGTTCACGAACCGCTTGGCCATGTCTGCCTGCCGTCCGCCAAGCTCTAAATAGCGGGAGAAGCGGGCGCCGTCGGGACGTTGACCACCATTATATTTGCCCGACAAAACCCCACCCGCCAGCGGGGAATAGGGGATCAGGCTGACCCCTTCTTCGCGGCAGACTTGAGCCAGTTCATCCTCAAAGCGCCGGTTGTTCATGCTGAAATTATTCTGGATTGTTTGATAGCGGGCAACGCCCAGCCGTTCTGACGCCTGAATGGATTTCATCAGGCCCCAGCTTGTTTCGTTGGAACAACCCAGAATGCGCACCTTGCCCGCGCGAACCAGCTCATCCAGCACGTCCATGGTTTCTTCATAAGGCGTGCCATGGTCGGGCCAGTGCGTTTGATAAAGGTCGATATAGTCCGTTTGCAGACGGCGCAGACTATCGTCCACCGCTTTCATGATATTGTGCCGATCAAGCGCGGTCATGCCCGCCCGCTTGGGGGATTTGAACCAAATATGGCTGGGCCCCGAGACTTTGGTGGCGAGGATGATGGCATCGCGATCTTTGGTTTTGAGCCAACGGCCAACAATTTCTTCCGTGCGGCCTACCCATTTGACATCAGGCGGCACCGGATAGCCTTCTGCCGTATCAAAGAAATTAATGCCCGCATCAAAGCTTTGGTCGAGAATGCGATGCGATGTCGCCTCATCCGCCTGACTGCCAAAGGTCATAGTGCCCATACAAATGTCAGACACATAAATGGCACTTTTGCCCAAGCGGCGATGCTGCATCATTCTCTCCTATTTATAAATTGGGGTCAGTTAGGCCGCTTTATGGGGCGGGCGCAAGGCATGGCTTAATGGCCGCCATGCATATCCCCGCCGCCCGGTGCTTCGGCCTTTGCGCTGACAGAGGCAGTTTCCCCATTAGTGAATGTGAAGCGCAACTGCACGGCATCCCCAGCTTTCAGGCCCGGTTTCATATCAAACAGCATCACGTGTTTGCCGCCGCTTTCAAAGCGGACTTGGCCCTTAGCGGGGATCGCAACGCCATTGGTCAGGGGAGTCATGGTCATCATGCCGTCTGACATCGTCATATCATGCATTTCCGTCCGCCCAGCGGACGGGCTGCTCACGGATACAAGCGTCCGCCCCGTTTCTCCGCCGTGCAGGGTGAAATAGGCAGCGCCGGGCCGACCAGTGGCAGCGGGCAGGCGGACAACTGCGTCAGTCACAGGTGCTGCGGGCTGTTGGCTGCAAGCGGCAATCACCAGAAGGACGGGCAAAAAGCTGACTTTGGGCGACACGAATAGGCTCCATTTTCAAAAATAGGGTCTTTTCCAGCTTAGGAGGAAAGCCCACCCATTTCATCTCCTTTTACAGCTTTGTTCGTTCAAACCTTGCGAGCGAAGATTCGCTTCCTATATCGCCAGACGAAATGATGAGACCGCTGCTTTCTGAGGGGAAAGCGGGTCGTAGCTATATTGGGGTGAAGTGAGACTATGGCGAAAGTAATTGGGATTGACCTTGGCACAACCAACAGCTGCGTTGCAGTGATGGAGGGCGGTACGCCCAAGGTCATTGAAAATGCAGAAGGCGCGCGCACAACGCCGTCGATTGTGGCCTTTGCCAAAGATGGTGAGCGCTTGATTGGCCAGCCTGCCAAGCGTCAGGCCGTGACCAATCCTGAAAACACAATTTATGCAGTGAAGCGCCTGATTGGCCGCCGCTTTGATGATCCCATGACCAAGAAGGACATGGAACTCGTCCCCTATCAAATTGCCAAGGGTAAGAATGGCGATGCGTGGGTGGCTGCTGGCGGCACAGATTATTCTCCGTCGCAAATTTCGGCCTTTACCTTGCAGAAGATGAAGGAAACGGCGGAAGCCTATTTGGGCGAAACGGTGACTCAAGCTGTCATCACCGTTCCCGCCTATTTCAACGACGCCCAGCGTCAGGCGACCAAGGATGCCGGGCAGATTGCCGGTCTTGAGGTGCTGCGCATCATCAACGAGCCGACAGCGGC
>JBEEOY010000066.1:0-8584 GCA_041191345.1 Pseudomonadota bacterium | reverse complement strand
GTGTCGACCACATTGGCGCGGAACACTTCGGCCAGCCGCAATGCTTCAATGCGATGATCGCCCGTGCCAGCCACTTTCACCAGCGCCAACTCACGCTCAACATGATCGCCCAGCAGCGTCAGATCAGTCACTTTGTGGACCGGAACCATGCGGTCCAACTGCGCCACGACCTGCTCGATAACCGCGGGCGTGCCCGTCGTTACGATGGTGATCCGGCTGATCGAGTCATCCTCGGTAATATCGGCGACCGTCAGGCTTTCGATATTATAGCCGCGTGCCGTGAACATACCGGCAATGCGCGCAAGCACGCCCGGCTCGTTCGACACTGTGACGGACAGCGTATGACGCTCTTTAATGCCTTCTTTAATGTGCATGTTACACCAGCGCCTTTGCTTCATCATCCAGCTCGCCCGACACTTGGTCATCGGCAAGGATCATATCGGTATGGGCCGCACCCGAGGGGATCATCGGGAAGCAATTGGCCAGCTTTGCGACCACGCAATCGACAATCACTGGGCCGTCATGCGCAATCATATCGGCAATGCCCGCGTCCAGCTGATCGGGCGTTTCAATGCGAATGCCTTTCCAGCCATAGGCTTCGCCCAGCTTCACAAAGTCCGGCAGCGCATCCGAATAGCTTTCGGAATAGCGGCTCGAATAGGTCAGTTCCTGCCACTGGCGGACCATGCCCATATATTCATTGTTCAAGATGAAGATTTTAACCGGCAGGCGATATTGGGTCGCGGTTGCCAATTCCTGAATGTTCATCTGGATTGAGGCTTCGCCCGCAATATCAATGACGAGCGCCCCCGGATTGCCAAGTTGCGCGCCAATGGCGGCGGGCAGGCCATAGCCCATCGTGCCCAAGCCACCCGAGGTGAGCCACTTGTTTGGTGCTTCAAAATCAAAATGCTGCGCGGCCCACATCTGGTGCTGGCCAACTTCGGTCGTGATGATCGGGTTTTTCTTATGCGTTGCTTCCCACAAGGCGCGGATAGCAGCCTGCGGCATGATTTCTGTTTTGGATGTGGGGTAGGAGAGCGACTTTTTCGCCCGCCAGCCGTCAATTTGCTTCCACCAACCGGATAGGTCTGGCTTGGTCAATTGGCGGGCTTTCCACACCTTCACCATATCTTCCATGACGCGGCCAACATCGCCCAAAATGCCGAGATCAACTCGGACCGTTTTGTTCATTGAGCTGCGGTCAATATCGACATGGATTTTCTTGGAATTGGGTGAAAACGCATCCAACCGGCCCGTCACGCGATCATCAAAGCGCGCGCCAAGGCAGAGGATCAGATCGGCCTGGTTCATCGCCCAATTGGCTTCATAGGTGCCGTGCATCCCCAACATACCAAGCCATTGGTCAGATGAAGATGGGAAGGCGCCAAGGCCCATCAGCGTAGAGGTGACAGGCGCACCCGTGACGCGCGCCAATTCCCGCAGGATTTGGCTGGCGGCTGGGCCGGAATTGATGATGCCACCCCCAGTATAGAGAATGGGGCGCTTGGCAGCCGCCAACATATCAATTGCTTGCTCAATCTGCTTGATGTCGCCCTTAATTTGCGGGCGATAGCTGGGGTGCTGGATTGTGCCGGGCTTTTTATACGGCGCAGTCGCAACCTGAACATCCTTCGGGATATCGACCACAACGGGGCCGGGGCGACCGGTGGTAGCGATATGAAAGGCTTCATGGATCACATCGCCCAAGCGGTCGGGCGATTTCACCAGATAATTATGCTTGGTGCAGTGGCGCGTGATGCCAACTGTATCCGCTTCCTGAAACGCATCAGAGCCAATCAGGTGCGTTGCCACCTGCCCGGTGATGACGACCATGGGGATCGAATCCATCAACGCATCGGTAATGCCCGTGACCGCATTGGTTGCGCCCGGGCCTGAAGTAACGAGCACTACGCCCGGCTTGCCCGTTGCGCGAGCATAGCCTTCTGCCGCGTGCGTGGCGGCCTGTTCATGGCGCACCAGAATGTGGCGGATGCGCTTTTGCTGGAACAGCGCATCATAAATGGGAAGCACCGCGCCGCCCGGATAGCCGAAAATAACCTCGACACCGAGATCGCTTAGCGCCTCGATGAGGATATCGGCTCCAGACATTTCCTTTGGCATTTCGGCCCTTCCCAATTTGTGCGGCGGCGTGTGTTGCACCGCGGCACATTGAACGCAAGCCGAGCGCCCTAGGGATAACAAACAACTATGTCAACGCCTGATCGCGCAATATTATTACTAATTGATCGATCGTGGCGACATCTAATTCATCCTCGATGCGCCGCCACTCAGGTGGAGGCTGGTTGCGAAACCACGTAAATTGGCGCTTGGCATAGTTGCGCGTGGCCATTTGCGCGGCCGCCAGTGCTGCATCGCGGGAAAGCCGGCCGGCTAAATGGTCCGCTAGCTCGGGCACGCCAATGGCACGCATGACGGGCAAGTCCGGATCCAGCCCGCGCGCCAGCAGTGCGGCCACTTCATCCAATCCTGCGTCCATCATCTGCACGAAACGGGCATCACAGCGCGCGTAAAGCCAATCACGTGGGGGCAAAAGGATCATCGGCATCAGATCAATCTGGTCGCCAATGCCCCCCAGCTTATCTTTCTGCCAATCGGCCAATGGCCGCCCAGTTGAGCGAACCACTTCCAACGCGCGTGCCACCCGCGTGGTATCATTAGGAGAAAGCCGAGCGGCGGCGGCAGGGTCTTCGCGTGATAAGGCCGCATAGGCATCGCGCACGGCAAGTGCACGAATGTCGGCGCGAATTTGCGGATCAATTTCCGGCACTGGGGCAATGCCATCCAGCAAGGTGCGCAAATACAGCCCCGTGCCGCCAACCAAAATGGGCAGCCGCCCAGCTGCTGCACTTTCAGCAATCGCCGCTTTGGCATCCGCTGCCCAGCGCGCGGCAGAACAGCTTTCTGTGCCGTCCAAATACCCAAATAGTTGGTGCGGTGCGGCCGCTTCTTCGGCCTCACTTGGCCGGGCAGAAAGCACGCGCAAGTCGCGGTAAACCTGGCTTGCATCCATATTGATCAGCGTGGCGGGCAAAAAGTCCGCCAGTCGCAATGCCAATGCAGACTTGCCGCTGGCCGTTGGCCCTGCGATGAGCGCGACCTTTAGAGGTGTATCGGACGATTCCATGTTCACAGCGACGCTCATAGCAGCCCAGAATTTTGATGCAGGAGATATTTCCACTGCGGCAGACGTGGTGACGCAGGCTGGCGCGCGGGTGCTGGCGACCCGCTGGATCGAGACGACTAAGGCACTGGATGTTGATTTCACGGGCAACCCTGTGGATGTGCGCGCGGCCGTGGAAGGCGTCTTTGCGCAGACCGATGCCATTGTGCAGCAAACGGCACATCGGGCACGCACGCTGATTGTGGCGGATATGGATTCCACCATGATCACCATTGAATGCATTGATGAGCTGGCCGATTATGCAGGCATTAAACCCCAAATTGCCGAGGTGACTGAACGGGCCATGCGCGGCGAATTGGATTTTGAGTCTGCTCTGCGCAGTCGTGTTGCGCTGCTGGAAGGGCTGCCTGAAGCCGTGATCGCGCAATGTTTGGCGGAACGCGTGGTGATTATGCCGGGCGCGAAAGAATTGGTCCGCACCATCCGTGCCCATGGCGGCCATGCCGTGCTGGTCTCAGGCGGGTTTACGCGCTTTGCAGACCCCGTGGCCGAAGAGATTGGCTTTGATCGCGCGATTGCGAATGTGCTGGGTATTAAAGACGGCATGCTGACGGGCGCAGTTGAGGGCGATATTGTGGGCGCGGCCACCAAGAAGCACGTGCTCGAACAGACTCGCGTCGCCAAAGGCTTGGCCTTGGAAGACAGCCTTGCCGTTGGCGATGGGGCCAATGACATTCCGATGATTGAGGCAGCTGGCTTGGGCGTGGCTTATCACGCCAAGCCCAAAACAGCGGCTGCCGCCCCTGCGCGGATCGACCATGGCGACCTGACGGCCATTCTCTATGCCATGGGCTATCCGCGTGCTGCTTGGGCGACTGTGGATTGATGAGAGTGCCTGCTTAGGCCCTTACAACCATACAGGCCTGTTTTGCCGACCGCAGTTTTGCACAAAGCCGTGCCGCCTCTTCACGGCTGTTGATGGGGCCAGCGCGTACAGCTGTTAAATCCCCATGTGATTGGGGCCGCACCGTGTATTTGGCTAAGCTTGGCAGCCGTGTTTTGGCATATGCGATCACAGTACGCGCTGATGCGCTTGACCGAAAAGCGCCAAGCTGAACCTGCCAGCGCGTGCGCCCAGCCTCGGGCTTGGGAGATGCTGGGCGAGCCACCTTGGCCTCAGCTGGATTGTCCATGGTCATCGCGACGAGTGCGGGCGCAGCAGGCTGGGGCGGCATAAGCGCATCAGTGGCGAGGCCATTGCCGGCAGGCTCCATATTTGCTGCTGCTGTCTGCATCTCTACCGGCGGTGATGGGAGTGGCGGCAACAGATCAGGTCCGCGCGGCGCAGGTGGCGTTGCAGGCGGCATTGCTGGCGCGTGTGCCACTTCGCCTGTCAGATCGCGGGCTTGAAGCTTTAGTTTTTCGGCCAGACTGATCCCTTCTGCGCGCGTTTCTGCGGAGACATATTTGTTCATCTCTGTCAGATGCGTTGTTGCGCGACCTAGGCCGTTTGCGGACGCGCGCAGCATAAGCGCATAAGCGCGCGCCCAATCTTTCTCAATGAGATCACCGTTGAAGAGCGCTGTGCCAAGCACATATTGCGCGCGCGGATCCTCCCGCTTGGCGGCCTTTTCCAACAGCGGAAAGGCTTCATCGTAATTGCCTTTCTGAAACAGGACCAGCCCCAGATTTTCTTCAGCGCGAACATGGCCCAAGCGCGCGGCGCGGCGATACCAGTTTTCTGCCATATTCAAATCCATTGGGACGCCCCGGCCAAAGCGATAGGCTTGGCCAAGGTTAAACTGGGCGTCTGCATCACCTGTCTGGGCCGGTATACGCCAATGCGCGACGGCATCTTCAAACTTGCCTTGTGCCCATGCCTTAACGCCGGCTTTGACATCCGCATATGCGGGAACAATTGGCAGGGTAACGCCCAAGGCGACTGCTACAGCTAACACATAATTACGCATAACGACTCACTCCACAGGCCGGAATTCCGGCAGTTTGACGGCGCTTGTCGACACTGAAAGCCGCCGCCCAATCACCTCTCATGTTTCGTAACCAGTTAACACAAATTTAGCAGCGCCTGTGCCATTGGGTGAGGAACCGAATAGGAGGTCGCTCGGAATATGCGTGTAATCGCACTGGCATCGCAAAAAGGGGGGACAGGCAAGACAACGCTTGCCGGTCATCTTGCCGTGCAGGCGCATATGGCTGGAGCTGGCCCAGTTGTGCTGTTGGACACAGATAATCTCGGCACCTTGGCTGACTGGTGGGACGCAAGACCGGCGGACGATATTGCCTTTGTTGAAAGCCATATGGCGCGGCTGGCTGGGGATTTGACGGCTCTGCGCGAAGATGGATTTCGCTTGGCGATGATTGATACGCCGGCAGGCAACCCAATGGCCATTCAAACCGCGCTCCAACAGGCCGATTTGGTGGTTGTGCCAGTCCGAGTGGGTCCGCATGACCTGAAAGCCATTGGCCCGTTGCTCGACCTGTGTGATCGCGCCGGTAAGCCATTGGTTTTTTTGGTAAATGCGGCATCTCCCGACAGCCAATTAGCAGAGGTGATGGTCGCGGCCTTGGCCAAGCATGGCAGTGTTTTGCCCAATTGGATTGCCCATCACTCGGGCTTGGTGGACGCGATGGCCGAGGGGCTAACCATCATGGAAACCGAGCCTGACTGTCCAGTCAGTGCCGAAATAGAGCAGCTGTGGGAGCAACTCTGCCAGCGCGCTGATAAGAATTTCCGACGGACGGTTTTTACGGCGCCCAGCCCAAGTGGCTTTGCGGTCGCGCATAGGCCAGGGCCCATTGGCTTTGGCCGTCGTCAAATAGGATGATGAAAATGGTCGAACCTAAGTCTTACCCAAATGCTGTGTCCCTTCTTACTGTGGGGCAAGGTTCGCTATGGGCAAAGCCATGGGCATTTTGGCCTTTGCTTGCTGGGGTAGGGGCGCTTGTTTGTCTTGCGCCGGGTGCGGTCGCAACGCGGGCGAGCTCAGAACAGGCAGCTCTTACCAAGCTGGCGACACAAGCCTCTCATGCGGCGCAGAAGAACTTGCAGACAGGCAATGCGCGGCGGGCGATTACAGCTGCAGAACGTGCAGTGGCCGCCATGCCAAGTTCGGCCGCGTATCGCGTGCAATTGGGGCAATCCTATATGATGGCAGGCCGGTTTTTCTCGGCCGAAACGGCCTTTGCGGATGCATTGGCGCTCGAGCCCAGCAATAGCACGGCCATTTTGAAATTGGCCTTGGTGCGCATTGCACTTGGCAAGCCGAAAGCTGCGCGGGATTTATTGGAAAGTCAGCAATCAGAACTGCCTGTGTCAGACTATGGCCTGGCGCTGGCGCTGGCGGGCGACCCAGCGGCGGGCATTGCTGTGCTGGTGCCGGCGATGCGCGCAGGTGAGGCCAATGCAAGGCTAAGACAGAATTTGGCATTGGCCTTTGCGATGGCAGGCCGGTGGGAAGACGCACGCGCCATGGCACTGGTTGATTTGCCGCCCGACATGGCTGATGCGCGGCTCAAACAATGGGCGGCCATAGCCCGGCCAGACCAGCCTTGGGTGCAAATGGCAAAGCTGATGGACATTAAAGTGCCTGCCAATTGGCAAATGGCAGACACGGGGCAGCCACAAGAATTGGCCCTTAATCGGCCAAATCAGCTGGACACAGGCTTCGCCCAGCTGGACGTGCGGCCCATGCCGCCAGAAAATGTGCCCGAGGCTGCTCCGCAAGCTGCGTCGGTTGTGACCGCGCAATTGGCGAGGGAGCTGCGGCCTGCGGCCGACCAATCTCGCTATGAAGTCTTAGCGGAAGAGAAAGACCCCGCAATTGTGCCGGCTTATGTGAAGCGTCTACCAGCACCTGCCCCAACGGCTGCGCTTCAGCAGCGCTGGAGCCGCGCTTTACGGTCTGGCGAGGGATATGTGGTTCAAATTGGCGCCTATCGCACGCCGCAAGCTGCGGCGAAAAGTTGGGCGCAAACGGCAAAGCGCTGGCGGCATTTAGAGGCCTATGCTGTGCATCAAGCCCGGGTGCAGGGCGAAAAGGGAACAGTTTACCGCATCTCATTGGGTAAATTTGCAAGCCGGGAAGAGGCACGTCGAGTTTGCGGCCAATTGCGCGCCCAAGGGGCGAGCTGCTTCCCGCGGGCGGTGACTGCTGTTGATACTTTGCGCTATGCCGCAAAGGCCCCAGCGCGGCCCCGACTATTGGCCATGCGCTAGCAGCCAAGATTAGCTGAGGACCCGCCCACCTTTAATTGTGGCATGCACCCGGCCCTGAACAGGCAGCTTGTCAAACGGGGTGTTGCCAGCTTGGCCGACAAATTTAGCGGCATCAATTTGCCAAGGCGTCCCTGCATCATAAACGACAAGGTCTGCAGGCGCGCCGGGTGCAATATGGCCGCACTCCAGCCCCAGCAGCCGCGATGGCGCGGCAGCCAGAAGGTCAAACAGACGGGCCTCATCAATCAGGCCATCTCGCACAAGGCCGAGCGCCAGCGCGAGCAAGGTTTCAGCGCCCGCCGAACCCGGATCAGCATCGGCAAAGGGCAGGCGCTTGGCCTCTGGGCCGCGCGGATCATGCGCGGAGCAGAGTACATCAATTGTTCCATCCGCAATGGCTGCCAGACAGGCTTGGCGATCTGCCTCGGCGCGCAACGGCGGGCTCAGACGCGCAAAAGTGCGGAAATCATGAATGGCCACTTCCGACAGGAAGAGATGGGTGGGAGAAATGCCGCAGGTAACTGGCAGTCCCTTTGCCTTCGCTGCACGGACAAGGTCTAGCCCGCGCCGCGTGGTGACGTTGCGGAAATGGAGCCGCACGCCGGTGAGCTCTGCCAACAGAACGTCACGTGCAATGGCCATGGCTTCGGCTTCGGCCGGCGCACTGGCAAGGCCCAAGCGGCTGGCAATCTCGCCAGATGTAGCAACGGCATTGCCCGTTAGACCGCCATCTTCGGCGTGGCTAATCAGCGTCATGTTCAGCGAGGCAGCATAGGCCATCACCTTCATCATCACGCCGGAATCCGCAATCCACTGCCGGCCCGTGGCAATTGCGCGCGCGCCCGTGTTGCGCATCATGGCAACTTCGCCCAGCTCTTGGCCCTGAAGCCCCTTGGTGGCAGCGGCCAGCGGATGCACCCACAGATCGGGCTTGGCGGCAAGGGCGGCCCGCTGGACAATGCCAGGCTCATCCAAAACGGGCGATTGATCGGGCATCAGCGCAACGCGCGTGATCCCCCCCGCAATGCAGGCGCGCTTATCAACGGAAAAGACCCCCAGATCGACAATGCCCGGCGCCACTTGTGCGCCTTTGGCATCCAAAATCCGCGCGTCAGGCGGGCAGGGCAAGTCTACGCCCTTAATCTGATCCCCTTCAATCAGAAGAGACGTGCCGCCCCCCAGAATTTGGGCATTGGTAATCG
>JBEEOY010000065.1:0-16238 GCA_041191345.1 Pseudomonadota bacterium | reverse complement strand
GCCCAAGGCCGCGGCTTTGAGATTGTAGCGACACCGGGCGCAGTGCCGCCGCTGCCGGATAGCAATTTGGTGCAGACAATTTTGTTGGCGCTGGGTGGCGCCTTGTTGGGCGGACTGCTGCTCAACATCATGCCCTGTGTGTTCCCCGTCATCAGCCTGAAAGCCATGAGCCTTGCTCGCGCAGGCGGGGATGCGCGCACGGCCAAGGTTGAGGCGCTGGCTTATGCTGCCGGCGTTATCCTGACCTGCCTTGCCTTGGGCGGCGCCTTATTGGGCTTGCGCGCAAGCGGCGCAGCCATTGGCTGGGCCTTCCAGCTGCAAGATCCACGCATCATCTTTCTGCTGCTGTTGCTGGTAACAGCCATTGCGCTCAACCTTGCCCATGTCTTTCATTTGCGCGGCTTTGGCGGTGGTGAGGCGCTGGCTGGCAAAGATGGGGCGGCAGGGGCTTTTTGGACAGGCGTGTTGGCCGCCTTTGTTGCCACGCCGTGTACTGGACCGTTTATGGCGGCCGCTTTGGGCGCCGCCCTGGTTCTGCCCACGCCTGCTGCACTTGCCATTTTTGCCGGGCTGGGCTTGGGCCTTGCGCTCCCCTTCTTACTGATTGGCTTTGTAGCTAGCCTGCGCACGCGCTTGCCCAAGCCGGGGCCATGGATGGCGCGGTTCCAATCCATTCTGTCCGTCCCCATGTTCCTAACAGCAGCTGCGTTGCTCTGGCTATTATGGCGTCAGACTGGCTCGGCCGGGCTGGTCATGGGCACAGCAGCGGCGCTGGGATTGAGCCTCGTCTTGGTCTGGATTGGGCGCAGACAAGCGGGCGGCAAATCCGCCGCATGGCCGGGTGCTGCGCTGATTGTGGCCAGCCTTGCTGTGCTACCGCTTTTGCCAACAGCCGTGCCAGCGGCGAGCCGCAACATGGTGGGCGAGCCCTTTAGCGAGGCCCGGCTCGCGGCCCTGCGCGCCGAGGGAAAACCCGTCTTTCTCTATTTCACGGCGGATTGGTGCCTCACCTGCAAAGTGAATGAGCAAGCGGCAATTGACCGAGATGACGTGCAAAACGCCTTTGCCAAAGCGGGCATTGTGACAATGGTGGGCGATTGGACAAATGCCGACCCGGCCATTGGCCGCTTTTTAGAAGCCAATGGCCGATCTGGCGTGCCTTATTATGTCTTTTACCCCAAGGGCGGCGGCGCCCCGCAAGATTTGCCACAAGTGCTGACCCCCGCAACGCTGACAGCGCTGGCGCGCTAAACGATGCGGGGGACGCGCTTAGCCTAAATCTGCGCGGACAAAATCAGCACAGCGTTCGCCAATCATGATTGACGGCGCATTGGTGTTGCCTGACACAACACGCGGCATGACAGAGGCGTCAGCAATATAGAGCCCCGCCACCCCGCGGACGCGCAGCTGCGGATCGCACACAGCGGCATCATCGCTGCCCATGCGCGCCGTGCCCACAGGGTGATAGACAGTATCGGCCCGGCTGCGGATCAGATCATCCAGTGCCGCATCATCGTCAAGCGGCGTGTTATGCCGATCAACGCCCTTATGTTTGGCCAGCGACGGGGACACGCAAATGCGATGCACCAGCTTCACCCCATCACGCAGCACACGCATATCGCGATCATCGGCTAAGAAATTGGGGTCAATCATTGGCGCCGCCATCGGGTCCGCACTCGCCAGACGCACTGAGCCCCGGCTTTCCGGGCGCAGCACGCAAACATGGACGGAATAGCCAACGCCTTGCACGCTTTCCCGACCATGGTCTTCCAACATGGCTGGCACGAAGTGGAATTGCACGTCGGGCACAGCAACATCGGGCCGCGTTTTCGCAAAGCCGCCGGACTCCGCATAAGGCGTGGTCAGCGTGCCAGTGCGTTTTGAGCGCCATTCAAAAATGGATTTGATAAAGCGCACAGCGCCCGACAGCGATGTGCCGTTAAACACATTCCCGCCCGTCTTAAAGCTGGCAACATAATCAATATGGTCCTGCAGATTCTCCCCCACCTCTGGGCGATCCACCAGCACGGGAATGCCATGCGCTTTTAAATGGTCTGCCGGGCCAATGCCTGACAGCATCAAAATCTGTGGCGTGCCAAAGGCCCCCGCAGACAGGATGACCGCTTTGCGCGCGCGGATGGTGCGGCTGCGCCGGCCTTGGCGAATGCGCACACCTGTTGCGCGGCCGCCCTCAATCTCAATCTTTTCGACTTGCGCCCCCGTCTCTACGTGCAGGCGGCCAGCCGCTTGCTGTGGCACGACATAGGCACGTGCTGCCGTCCAGCGTTCACCCTGTTTTTGAGTGACTTGATAAACGCCGACGCCTTCCAATTGCGCGCCATTAAAATCGGGGTTGCGGGGCAATTGCAGCTCGGCCGCGGCGTCGACAAAATCGACACTGCCGGGATTGGGCCAGAGCTGATCGCTGACGGATAAGGGGCCTGCGCCGCCATGAAATTTATCTTCGCCACGCACATTATTTTCAGCCCGGCGAAATACCGGCAGCACATCTTTATAAGACCAGCCCGTGGCGCCCAAGGCGGCCCAATTATCATAATCCCACGCACAGCCGCGGATATAGAGCATGGCGTTGACAGCGGAGGAGCCGCCCATACCCTTGCCGCGCGGCTGATAGCCTGTACGGCCATTCAGCCCCTTTTGCGGAACCGTTTCAAAACGCCAATTGGAGGGCTTGGGCAAAAAGGGGAGCATCCCCGGCGCAAGGATACGCCAGCTGGTGTTGGCAGACCCCGCCTCAATCACACAGACGCTATAGCGCCCATCTTCACTCAATCGGCCGGCGGCCGCACTGCCGCCTGAGCCGCCACCTATGACGACAATGTCGAACTCTTCCATGCCTGTTTTTCCTGCCATCGTGCTTTAATCATATCGCTCGTTTCGCGGCTGCCATCATGTGACCAGCCGGGCGGGCGCCAGAGATAGCCCAGCTTGTGCCGCCAAGGGGCGCGCCACACATCCCGCGCAATGCCAATCCATTCGTGAAAGGCGACCCAAAGCAAATTGAAACTGCCCAGCTGCTTCACAATGCCATAGCGAATGGGCTCATCCTCCACTTCGCGCGTGAAGGTGCCAAACATCCGATCCCAAATGATGAAAACGCCCGCATAATTGCAGTCCAGATAGCGCGGGTTGGTCGCATGATGGACGCGGTGGTGGCTGGGCGTGTTCATCACGGCTTCAAACCAGCGGGGAAAGCGATCAATCGCTTCAGTGTGGATCCAGAATTGGTAAATCAGGTTCACGCCCCCACAAAAGAACACCATGGCCGGATCAAAGCCAATGAGCATCAGCGGCAAGCGGAAGATAAAGCTCAGCGCAAAAAAGCCTGTCCAGGTCTGCCGCAGCGCCGTTGACAGATTATAATGCTGGCTGGTGTGATGATTGACATGGCTTGCCCAGAACCAACGGACGCGATGGGCCGACCGATGAAAGGCATAATAGGCCAAATCATCGAGCAAGAAGCAGGCAATCCACGCCCACCATGCAAAGGGAATGGTCACCAGTCGATACTGATAGGCCGCAACGGCCAGCCCAAAGACTATGGCCCCAACCAACGCGCCAGCAATGGTGCTGCCAAAGCCCATGGCAAGCGAGGTCAGCGTATCACGCGGCTCATATTTTTCAGGCGCGCGCCGCCAAACCCACAGCATTTCCAAGAGAATTAATAAGACAAAGCCGGGCACGGCATAGTCAACTGGATTGGGCAGCTTTTCCATCATGCCTTCAGGCTCCTCAGGCCCGCCGCCCAGCTGGCAGCAGCCTCCCCCAGATAAAGGGTGATCGCGCCAAAATGCCGATCGCTGGTGCCAATGGTCAAAAACTCCTGATCCAGCCGGGCATCAACATTGGCATCAAGCAATCGACCAACAAAGGCGGCGCCATGCCGGCGGATCAGCAATTGCCGGCCTTGGGCATCGCGCAGCAACGCGCCAATGCCTGCGCGGTCCAGCGCGACATCCACAGCCTCAAAGCCGCACACCAGTTCATCGGCAATGTCGCGCGCATGATCTTCATCACGGATGCGCAAATCCCCGCCCAGCTTTAAAAGACGCGCAATGCCAGCCAGCGCTAGGATCGCCAGCAGCGACACCCCAAGCTTGGCCAGCAGCGCACTCATCAGCGGCGCGCCTTCAGCATATCCATCAGCGGACGCACGGGCGATACATCATAGCCTGCTTTGGCGGCCATATTGGTCAGCGCATCAGGATCGCCCCCTTGCGCGCTTTCGGCCAAAGCCCATAGCAAAGTAGAGCGCGTGCCAGAGCGGCAATAGGCAAGCACTTTGCCCTTTGCGCCGGCAAGCGCCTCGGCCATGGCGTTCACTTGCGGCTCGCTAAATCCGCTATGCGTGATGGGAATTGCCACATAATCCAGCCCCGCTGCCCGGGCGGCTGCCTCAATATCAGCGCCAGAGATTTGATCCTCTGATTCGCCTTCAGGGCGATTGTTGATAATCAGGGCAACGCCCAAATCCTTAGCTTCCGCTACGGCATCAACGCCAATTTGCGGGGACACGAATATGTCGCTGGTTAAGCTACGGAACATGGGTCTTTCTCCTATCAGAATTGCTTTAGAACAGCCAGAAACGCATCGCCATAGGCATCAAGTTTGCGTGTGCCCACACCTGTAATCAAGGCCATGTCGCGCAGGCTCTTCGGGCGAACCTGCGCCATTTCGCGCAGGGTTGCATCATGAAAAATCACATAGGGCGGAACCCCGGCTGCGAGCGCCAGCTCTCGGCGGCAGGCGCGCAGCGCATCAAAAATAGGATCCGGCAGATGATCGCCACTTGGCACCCGGCCTTTGCGGGCCTTGCGGGGCGGGATCACCAGATCCACCGGGCACTCCCCTTTCAAAATGGCCCGCGCCTCTGGCCCCAGCATCAAGCCGCCATGTTCCGTGGTGCGCAGCGCATCACGCACCAACAGCGCGCGCGAGACAGGTTTCAGCAGCGGTGCCTCTTCTGCTGAGACAATCCCATAGACGGACAGCCGATCATGCTGCTGCTGGATGACCCGATCATCCGCTGCCCCAGTCAACACCCGTTCAATATGGCCCAGGCCATAGCTTTGCCCCGTGCGATACACAGCTGACAGCAGTTTGCGCGCGACATCCGTTGCCTCAGTGCGCTCGGGCGGGGTGAGGCAATTGTCACAATTGCCACACGTCTCTGCTGGGCTTTCGCCAAAATGGCGCAGCAAGATGGCGCGGCGACAGCCCCCGGTTTCGACCAGCGCACCAAGTGATGCCAGCCGTGCCCGCTCTCCCGGCAATCGGCGCGCATCCACCTCGGCCAGCCATTGCCGCGCACGCACAAAATCTTCGGCACCCCAAAACATCTGGGCAATCGCCGGGTCTCCATCACGGCCCGCGCGACCCGTTTCTTGATAATAGGCCTCAATGGATTTGGGCAGCCCGGCGTGCAGCACAAAGCGCACATCGGGCTTATCAATGCCCATGCCAAAGGCAATGGTGGCAACCATCACCATATCTTCGGACGCCACAAAATCGGCTTGGTTTTTCCGCCGCACCTCAGCCTCAAGCCCGGCATGATAGGCCCGCACCGGGCGGCCTGTGACTGCCAGAGCCGCTGCCAGCCGCTCAGTCGCATCGCGCGAGCGGGCATAGACAATGCCAGCGCCAGCCGTTGTGCGGACCATTTCCACAATTTGCTTCGTGCCCTGGTCGCGCGGGGAAATGGCATAGCGAATATTGGGCCGGTCAAAGCCCGAGACGATCATCCCAGCAACGGGAATGCCCAATTGGGCCAATATGTCGCCGCGCGTGTGCGCATCAGCTGTTGCCGTCAGCGCCAAACGCGGCACATTGGGAAAGGCATCCATGAGCGGTGCGAGCAGCCGATAATCGGGCCGGAAATCATGCCCCCATTCGGACACGCAATGCGCCTCATCAATGGCGAACAAGCTTACCCGCCCGCGCGCCAGAAGCTCCCGAAACTCTGGGCTCGAGGCGCGTTCGGGCGCGACATAAAGCAAGTCCAACCCGCCATCACGAAAACGTGCCATGGTTTCGGAGCGGTTCTCATCAGCCGAGGTCAGGCTCGCGGCACGAATACCGACAGCATCGGCTGCGCGGACCTGATCCTGCATCAGCGCAATCAGCGGGGAAATGACAATGCACGTCCCCTCCAACAGCACGGAGGGCAGTTGATAACATAAAGATTTGCCAGCCCCTGTGGGCATAACAGCCAGTGTTCGCTCGCCCGCCAAGACGCGGTCAATCACTTGGGCCTGCACCCCGCGAAAGGCAGCATAGCCAAAAATGGCGTGGAGGTGATCAAGCGGGCTGAGGCCCGGGTTACGCAGCGACAATGGCGTCGCCCTCATTCCCTTCGGCCTGTTGGCGTGCCCACATATCTGCATAGAGGCCGCCTTGGCGCAGCAAGGCGGCGTGCGTGCCGCGTTCCGCCACGCGCCCCGCCTCCAGCACAATAATCTCATCCGCATCAACAATGGTGGACAGGCGGTGCGCAATCACAATTGTCGTCCGCCGTTCAGAGACGCTGGCAAGTGTTGTCTGAATCTCGGCCTCAGTGCGGCTGTCGAGCGCCGAAGTGGCCTCATCCAAAATGAGGACCGGCGGATCTTTCAACAAGGTGCGCGCAATGGCCACACGCTGCTTTTCCCCGCCCGATAATTTTAGGCCGCGTTCACCCACTTGGGTTGCATATTGCTGAGGCTGGGCAGCAATGAAGTTATGGATTTGCGCCCCGCGTGCCGCCGCTTCAATCTCGGCCTGACTGGCCTCGGCCCGGCCATAGCCAATATTATAGCCAATCGTGTCGTTGAACAGCACCGTATCTTGCGGAACAATGCCAATGGCTGCGCGCAGTGAGGCTTGCGTCACCTGCCGAATATCCTGCCCATCAATGCAAATCTGCCCGCCAGTCACATCATAAAAACGATAGAGTAACCGCGCGAGGGTGGATTTGCCCGCGCCTGAGGGCCCGACGACAGCCAAGGTCTTGCCCGCTGGGATGGCAAAGCTCACGCCCTGCAAAATGGGCCGGTCCGCCTCATAGGCAAAATGCACATCATGAAAGGCAACTGCCCCGCCCTGAATGGTCAGCGCGGGCGCACCCGGCGCATCCACCACTTCAGCGGGCGTATCAATCAGGTCAAACATCGCGGCCATATCCGTAATGCCTTGGCGGATGGTGCGATACACCATGCCCAGCAGATCGAGCGGGCGAAAAAGCTGGGCCAAAAGCGTGTTCACAAACACCACATCACCCGTGCTAAATTGCCCGCGTGACCAGCCCCAAACCGTGAAGGCCATCGCGCCTGCCATCAGCACATTGGTAATGAACGATTGGCCAATGTTGAGCCAAGCAAGCGAATTTTCAGATCGCACCGCGGCATCAGCATAACGCCGGGCGACTTTGCTATAATAAGCCGTCTCACGGTCTTCCGCGTTGAAATATTTGACAGTCTCATAGTTCAACAAACTGTCGACTGAGCGGGCGATGGTCGCCGTATCCAGATCATTCATTTCAGCCCGCAGCGTGTTGCGCCAATCCGTCACGCGCTGGGTGAAGACGACATAAGCCACCACCATGATGGCCGTGGCCACCACCAGTCCCGCCGAAAACTTCATCCAGAAAATGATCATCACTGCTGCCAGTTCAACCACAGTCGGCGCGAGGTTGAAGAGGAGGAAATAGAGCATCACATCAATGCTCTTCGTGCCCCGTTCAATCACTTTGGTGACAGCGCCCGTGCGCCGCGCGAGATGGAAACGCAGGCTTAATTGGTGGAGGTGCGCAAACACATGTTCGGCCAGCCGCCGCGTCGCATCTTGGCCGACCCGCTCAAACACCACGTTGCGCAAATTATCAAACAACACGCCCGAAAAGCGGGCGCCCGCATAGGCCATAACCAGCGCCATGGGCAGAAGCACGCCCGCCTCTAGCCCGGGAGCCATTTGGTCAATGGCCCGGCCATAGACAAAACCCATGCTCAGCTGCACGCCTTTGGACAGCAGCACCAGCACCATAGCAAACACAATCCGCCCCCGCAGGGCGGGCGCATCTTTAGGCCAAAGATAGGGCAAAAAGCGCCGCATGACAGCAAGATCAAGCGGTGTCTGGTCAGCAGTTACGGGCATTTGGGGTGGCATGGCCCTCCCCCTAGATCATAACGCGGGGCAAGGGAAACAGCCGCGCGCCCCTTTAAGCAAAAAAGGGCGCTGCAATGTCTGCGCGCACGCGTGCCAAACGCCCTGTGGCTCGATCAATCATAGCCCAAGTGGTTTTGGCGCGGACCACACATTTGCCGGCAGCATCGTGAAACTCGATATTGCGGTCAAACCGCGCACCTTTGGGGGCATCGCTAATCCATGTCCGCGCGGTCACAGTTTCCCCGGGCCCAATATTGCCCAGATAGTCAATCTCATGCCGGGTGACGACCCAGATATAGGCATCCACATCTTCTGGCCGCGCCGCTGCCCGCCAATGCGTTGTGGCGACATCCTGAATCCAGCGCACCCACACAGCATTATTCACATGGCCCAGTTCATCAATATCATCGGCGACTGGCGTAATGGAAAGGCTAAACTCTGCCATGGCGCGAGCTTATTTCTGCCCTGCCATGCCCAATTGCCAGAGGAAGAAGGCATATTCCTCGGCATCTTCGCGCAGCGCATCAAATCGGCCTGATTTGCCGCCATGGCCCGCCCCCATATTGGTTTTGAGCAGCAAGATATTCTGATCCGTCTTAGTGGCGCGCAATTTGGCGACCCATTTGGCGGGCTCCCAATAAGTGACGCGCGGATCATTGAGGCCGGCCGTAACGAACAGCGGCGGATAGGCCTGAGCTGTCACATTATCATAAGGGCTATAGCTGCGGATCAGCTCAAAGGCGGCCTTATCCTCAATCGGGTTGCCCCATTCGGGCCACTCACCCGGGGTCAGCGGCAGACTTTCATCGAGCATTGTGTTGAGCACATCGACAAAAGGAACATGTGCGGCAACTGCGCCCCAAAGCTCTGGGTTTGAGTTCACAACCGCCCCCATTAATTCGCCACCAGCAGACCCGCCTGCCGCCACGACACGGCCTGGCTTTGCAAAGCCTTTTTCGATCAGGCCCTTTGCCGCATCAACAAAGTCATTAAAGGTGTTGGTCCGCTTGGTCAGCTTGCCATCCAAATGCCATTGCTGGCCCAGATCATCGCCGCCGCGAATATGCGCAATGGCATAGGCAAAGCCACGATCCAGCAGCGACAGGCGCAATGTCGAAAAGCTTGGCGGCATGGCATAGCCATAAGCCCCATAGGCATAGAGATAGAGCGGGCCATTGCCGTCTTTCTTAAAGCCTTTGCGATACACAATCGACACAGGCACTTTGGTGCCATCACGCGCGGTGATGTCCATCCGCTCCGTCTCATATTGGCTGGCATCATAGCCGCTTGGGATTTCCTGAATTTTAAGTGTGGTCAGCCCGCCTGTTGCAACGTCATAATCCATCACCGTGTCTGGGGTGACCATGGATTCATAGGCAAGACGCAGCGTCTTGACCTGATATTCGGGGTTCTCATCCAAGCTGGCTGTATAGCTGGCTTCGGGGAATTTGATCCTTTTGGGTGTGCCGCCGGCATAGCTGTGCAGCTCAATTTGATCCAAGCCATTGTCCCGGCCTTCGACAATGAAGAAATCGGCAAAAGTCGTGACTGCCGTCATGTAGAACGAGGCACTCGGGGCGATCCTCTCGGTCCATTCCCCAGGCTTGGTGATAGGGGCTGTGACCAGCCGGAATTGCGGGCTGACATCATTGGTATGGATGAACAGCGTATCGCCATGATCTTCCACATCATATTCCACGCCTTTTTGGCGCGGGCGGATGAGCAGTGGCGTGGCAAAAATATTGTCTGAAGGCAGCAAGCGAATTTCGCTGGTTTCATGATTGCCCGTTGCCACCATGATCCATTTGCGGCTCTGCGTCATGCCAACGCCCGCTTGGAAGGTCTGATCAGGCTCTTCATAGAGCAGCTTATCTGTCGCCGGATCTGTCCCCAATTGATGGACCATGATCCGATCAATCCGCCAATTGTCATTGACCAAGGCATAGACCAGATATTTGCCATCAGTCGTAAAAACAAAATCGCCCAGCGTATTGGGAATTTCACCCGGCAGTTCCTGCCCCGTTTTCAAATCACGAAAACGAATGGTGAACCGTTCTGACCCATTGGTGTCGGTGGCATAGGCCAAGATGCGGTCGTCTTCCGTCAGGGCCATGCTGCCCAAGCGGAAATACTCCTTCCCCTTGGCCAGCTCTGCCTCATCAAGCATCACTTCATCGCGACCGCCTGCGACTGGACGACGCATCCATTGTTTATACTGCGCGCCTTTTTCAAAACGCCGCCAATAGAGATAATCGCCATCTTTTTGCGGGACAGAGGAATCATCCTCTTTCAACCGGCCCTTCATTTCCTGAAAAATGGTTTCGACCAATGGCTGATAGGGCTTCATATGATGCTCAAAATACGCATTCTCTGCCTTGAGATAGGCGAGCACCTCTGCATCATCGACCTGCGGATAGCTGGCATCGCGCAACCAAGCATAAGGGTCTTCAACGCGATAGCCATGATGCTCAAAGCTATGCGGCTTGCGGGCAGCGATGGGGGGCGATGCGGCTTGAGAGGTCATAGGAACTTTCTTTACGGATACAGGACTGGCCACTGCCAGCGCGGCGGGCAGCAAGGCGGCAAGAAAAGAGAGAAGGACAATCTGCTTCATCGCACGGACAATGCCATGGCGCAGAGCATTGCCAAGCAAAAAATCGCCGAGCAGATTTAGTTTGCGCCAGATTTGGCGCGGGCCTCGGCAATCGCGGCCTTCAGCCCCTCATAGCCAATTGCCCCAACCAGTACCTTATCGCCAACCACCCATGCAGGTGTGCCTGACAAATCAAGCTGACGCTGCAAGTTCAAATTGCGGGCCAATTCGCGGTCCACATCAGGCGCGCGGAGCGCCTTGGCGTCTAACCCCAGCCGCTTGCGTGTGGCCTCAACCACCTCGGGCGTGGGCCGGCCTGCGGCATAAAGCGGCTTGTGCATTGCCCGAAATTTACCGGCCAGTGCCGCTGCGACGGAAAGGCGTGCAGCCTCAAGGCTATCTTCGCCCAAAACAGGCATATCGCGATACACGACCTTCAGTTTTTTATCCTCGGCAAGCAGCCGATCAATATCGCGCAGCGAGGCGCGGCAATAGCCGCAGGCATAATCATAAAATTCAACCAGCGTGACATCGGCATCAGCCGCACCTTCCCACGCATCGCCAATGGGGGTTTCAATGGCTGCCCGATTGGCGGCAACCACCTTGCCCAATTCCTTGGCGCGGAGATTTTCCATTGCCTCGGGCAAAATCTCGGGATTGGCGAGAATATATTCGCGCACAATTTTCTCAATTGCCGCGCGGTCAGACAGTTGTACACTGCCCGTTGCTGACAGCACCAAGGCTGACCCCATTGCGCCCACCAAGGCAGCCGTTGCCGCAATAGCCATAATCTTTTTTCCTTCAGTCACCTGCGACGACCCCTGCGGTTTTCCAGCGCGCTGCGAGACGCCATGGCAATATCTTGCGCCCGAATCCAGTCTGGCGTGCCTTGGGGAATGCCCGTCATCGCGGCCTGCGCACTGGGCAATGCCAATTGCGGACGGCCCATCAGGCTGTAGCGTTCGGCCGTTGCCAATTGCGCCCGCGGCAAATCTCCCTGGCGTTCATAGACAACCCCTAATTGATACCAAGCAAAGGGGTTTTCATTATCCCGCCCAACTGAGGCTTTCAGAACGCGGGCGGCCTCAGCCAAATTGGCCTTGTCATCCGTCGCAACCAGCGCATGGCCAAAAAGTGCGGCAATCAGCGGTTGCGACAAGGTGCGATTATTGGCCTCGCGCAAAATGGGCAGCGCGTCTTTAGGGCGGCCAGATTCCAGCAGAATTTGGCCCTTTAGCTCCAGAAAATACGGATCATTGGGCACCATTTGCAACAAGGCATCGGCCTCTTCCAACGCCTTTTCAGGATAAGCACTGCGGTGCCATGCATAGGCCCGGGCATAGCGCGCAGGAATGCTGGTGTCGGAAACAGGATAGGTTTTCAGCGTTTGTGGTGGGTCAGACACAAAGCCCATCAGCTTGGCCTTCACGCGTTGAAACCGCGCTTCAAGCGCCGGGTCTGTTGGGCGGTTCCAAGCCGGGTCTTGTTCAACCACATGCTGCAAATTGGCCACGCGTTCCCCCGTTAAGGGGTGGGTGCGACCATAGCTGTCTTCTTGCGGAATAGCATATCGAAACTCAACATTTTGCAGGGTCTTGAAAAAGCTGATCAGCCCTTTGCCACTAATCCCTGCCTTGGACAGATAGCTGGCCCCTGCCGCATCTGCCGAGGCTTCTTGCGTGCGCGAAAAGGCTAAAAACTTACCCATGGCCGCCTGTTGACCAGCGGCCATAATGCCCGCCCCGGCATCCCCCGCACCAGCGGCAATGGCCACAACACCCAGCGCTAAGCTCAACAAAGAAATGCCAGTGGCTGCCTTTGCGCCTTCATTAATGCGAATGACATGGCCGCCGACCACATGGCCCAATTCATGCGCAATCACGCCTTGCACTTCATTGGCATTTTTGGCCGCTGTAATCAGGCCTGAATGAATATAGACAATCTGCCCGCCCGCCACAAAGGCGTTAATTTCTGGATCATTAATCAGCACGATCTGGACATGGCGGGGCTCCAAGCCAGCCGCTTGGATAATATTGACTGAGAGGTCCGCCAAAAAGGCTTCCGTCTCGGCATCGCGCAAAATGGATTGCGCCATTACCGGCTGGACGCTGACCAGCAGCGCCATGAAAAATAGGAGACACCGGGTCAGGAAAGAGGGGCTTGGCATGGTCTGCTTATCCCTGATCTTTCCTGAACCCGTGCTGAAATACTGCCTATCAGACACCGTCCCCAAAGGTCCGCTGCCACCAGCCGCGGCGGGGTTCGCCGGGCGTGTCCGTGCCAGCATCGGCAGCGGCAGGGGCTGATCCCGCATCAGCGGCAGGCGCATCCTTTGCCTTGGCTTTGCGCGCCCGCGGCTTTTTGGCAGGTTCCGCTGCGGCTTCGGCAACGTCTGCAACTGGCGCTGCCTCAACCACATCGGCCTTGGCAGCTTTTGCAGCCTTGACTGGCTTTTCCTTGGCGGGCTTGGCCGCGGCCGCCACTGGCTTTTTCGCACGACTGCGCTTGGGCTTTTCAGCCGCCACGTCCGCCGCCGCCTCGGGTGCGCTGGGCTCTGCCGGCACGGCCACTTCTTCTGCAGCATCAGCCTTTTTGCGGCGGGTGCGCTTGGGCTTTTCGGCAGCCGGCGCCTCGTCCACAGGTGCTGGCTCTGCCACCACTGCGTCAGCGGTTTTGGCGCGGGCCGGGCGACGGCGCGTCTTGGGAGCAGCCTCTTGCGCCTTGGCATCCGCCTCTACAGGCGCAGGAGCGTCACTCTGCGGAGCAGCCTCGCCGTCCATCGGCGTTGCCGCTTGATCCTCATGCCGGCGACGGCCACCGCGGCGACCCCGGCGGCGGCGGCGGCGATTGGCTTCCCGATCGCCATCACGCTCTGCGCGGTCTTCGCTGGCATCCGCCTGCGTCTCGCCGTCGCTTTCGCTCTCACCCTCTTCACGCGGTTCATCGCCCTCATATTGGGCCTCCCCATCGCGATTGCGGCCCCGACGACCCCGGCGGCGGCGGCGATTGCGGCCACGGCGCTGATCATCATCGCCACGCTCTTCGCGGAACGACTCTTCGCCCTCGTCCTCATCTTCGTCCTCAACCTCAAGGGCCAGATCATCAAAGGGTTCTTCGACAATTGGCTCATAGCTGGGGCGGAAAGCCGGCGGCGGGCCGCTGGATTCCACAGTCATCCGCGCGCCCTCAAGCTGGCCGTCCGACTGGATATCAATAGTCACGCCATAGCGGGCTTCAATTTCGCCCAGCTCCGCACGCTTGCGATTAAGCACATAAAAGGCCGCTTCTTGGCTGGCGCGCAGCACCAGCTGACTGCCCCGGCCACGGGCCGCTTCTTCTTCCAGCATGCGCAGCGCGGAGAGGCCAGCGGACGATGCAGTGCGCACAAGGCCCGTGCCTTCGCAATGTGGGCATTCCCGCGTCGAGGCTTCTAACACCCCGGTGCGCAAGCGCTGGCGGCTCATTTCCAGCAAGCCAAATTGGCTGATCCGGCCCACCTGAATACGGGCCCGATCATTCGCGAGCGCCGCCTTCATCGCCTTTTCAACCTTACGGACATTGCCGTTCGATTCCATGTCGATAAAGTCAATGACCACCAGCCCTGCCATGTCACGCAGGCGCAACTGGCGGGCAATTTCTTGCGCGGCTTCCAAATTGGTGGAGAGCGCCGTCTGCTCAATCCCATGTTCGCGCGTTGAGCGGCCCGAGTTGATATCAATCGAAACAAGCGCTTCCGTTGGGTTAATGACTAGATAGCCGCCCGATTTCAGCTGAACAACGGGGTGATACATGGCCTCAAGCTGATCTTCGACGCCATATCGCTGATAGAGCGACACAGGATCAGCATAGCTTTTGACCTTCTTCACATGGCTGGGCATCAAAAGCTTCATAAAGTCGCGGGTTTTGCGATACCCGGCTTCGCCTTCGACAATCACTTCATCAATGTCGCGATTATAAATATCGCGAATGGCGCGCTTAATCAGGTCGCTATCCTCATTGATGAGGGCGGGCGCCTGGCTTTTGAGCGTCGTCTCGCGAATTTCATCCCAAAGCCGCGCCAGATAATCAAAGTCGCGCTTAATTTCGGTCTTGGTGCGTTGCAGGCCTGCCGTGCGCACAATGCAGCCCATGCTGGGCGGCAGGTTCAGCTCGGACATGATGGTCTTCAGACGCTTGCGGTCCGCCGCGTTTGAAATTTTGCGGCTAATGCCCCCGCCATGCGTTGTATTGGGCATAAGCACGCAATAGCGCCCAGCCAGCGACAAATAGGTGGTCAGGGCTGCGCCCTTATTGCCGCGCTCTTCCTTGACGACTTGGACCAACAGCACTTGGCGGCGGTGAATAACGTCTTGGATCTTATAGCGACGGCGCAGCGCCATGCGCTTGCGGCGCAAATCTTCTGCCCCATGGTCATCATGGCCATTGCCCCCGGCCGATTCTGGCGCAGGCGGCACATCGCCATCAAGATCATCTTCCAAGTCAGAATCGGGACGGTCCTGATCGCGGCCATCATCGTCGTGATGCCCATCAACGGGCTCATCATCGCCTTCCGCTGCCCGCAGGGCCGCTTCTGCCGCGGCATGTTCAGCCTCTTCGCGCAGCAGAGCTTCGCGATCTTCCTTTGGAATTTGGTAATAATCCGGATGGATTTCTGAAAAAGCGAGGAAGCCGTGGCGATTGCCACCATAATCCACAAAGGCAGCCTGCAACGAGGGTTCAACCCGCGTTACTTTTGCCAAATAGATATTGCCTTTGAGCTGCCGGCGTTCTGCCGACTCGAAATCAAACTCCTCGATCCGGTTTCCCTTGACGACAGCAACCCGGGTCTCTTCCGGGTGGCGGGCGTCGATCAACATCCGCATGGTCATTATAATATCTCCGAGCGCGACCAACGCCGCCCCACAGGGCAGCGGGCGCATAAGTGAAGCGGCCGGGCGAACGCCCTTGGCCGCGTGTCATGTGTGAAAGTGCCTCTGCCGCAGCTGCATGCCCGGCAATCTGTGCCGGGAAAAAGCATCCACCCCGCGCACCGCCCTGAGGGGCGATTTGGCGCAGAACGGAACAAACATGCATCATGCGACGTCAACCTGGATCAGCCGGCCCGAAAGCGGGAACACGGCCCATTTACAGCCGAACGCGTGTCCGGCTTGTTATGGCTGCTAGCATCCCCACGCCAAAGCGGCAACATCTTTGCATCCAGCCTTGCAGGCTTTCCGCCTAACCCTCGCTAACATATTGGTAAACCAAGGGCCTATGCACAATGCTTGCGCGGCTCTGGACCTGACCGGGCAGTTCGCGGCATGAAGGGCCATGGTGTTGCGTATCATGATGGCAATTATGGGCCTGTTTTTGGCGCTTTGCCCCGTGCAGGCAGGCCCGCCATGGCGCGGCGCACGCGTGACTATTCCGCTGGATGCCCCCCGCGCCAGCCTTGCCCTTCCCCAAATTTCCGGGCCTGCAGGACGGCCTTTAGTGGTGCTGGATC
>JBEEOY010000064.1:0-8101 GCA_041191345.1 Pseudomonadota bacterium | reverse complement strand
CCTTGCCGTCCACAGTTCAGGCAGCAATTGCGTCATCCTCTATGGCGCGGGGTAATGTGGCCGCATCAGTTATTGCAGCGGCGCTCTCTAATCTTTCAGGCGTGGTGCTAACGCCTTTGGTGCTTGCCGCGCTTGCCAGCACCAGCGGGGCGGGGGGCGATTTATCGGCCATTGGTCGCATTGCCACGCTGCTGCTTTTGCCCTTTGCCTTGGGCCAAATGGCCCGGCTGTGGCTGGCAGATTGGGCAGACCGCCACAAAGTCTGGATTGGGCGGCTGGATCGCACAACGATTTTAATCACTGTTTATGTCGCCTTCAGCGCGGCAGTGGTGGATGGCCTGTGGCAAAAGCTGGGCGCCCAAGAAATGGCGCTTTTGCTATGTGTCATCTGCTTGCTTTTGGCGCTGGCCTTTGCGGGAAGCTGGGCCTTGGGTCGGGCCCTTGGCCTGTCTCGCGAAGACAGGATTACGCTGCTCTTTTCTGGCGCGCACAAAAGCTTAGCTACAGGTGCACCAATGGCGCGAATTTTGTTTCCAGCCGCGCAAGCCGGGCTGATTGTGTTGCCGCTCATGCTCTACCATCAGCTACAACTCACAGTTTCTGCATGGATTGCAGCGCGTATCGCACGAAATTAATCGATCTGCGAAACGAACAAGGCTAGGGGGTCTTGGTTATGACTGCCAACGAGCATCCACGGGTCGCCATTCTTCTGCCCTGTTATAATGAGGCAGCTGCTATCGGGCAGACCATTGCTGATTTTCGCGCTGCGCTGCCGGGCGCGACCATCTATGTCTATGACAATAATAGCTCAGATGGCACGGCCGAGATTGCGCGGGCGGCCGGCGCCGTTGTTCGGACAGAACGGATGCAAGGCAAGGGCCATGTTGTCCGCCGGATGTTTGCGGATGTTGAGGCCGATATTTACGTCATGGCGGATGGCGATGCGACTTATGAGGCAGCGGCTGCCCCCGGCTTGATTGCGCTGCTGCGTGAAGAGCAGTTGGATATGGTGGTTGGTGCCCGCAAGTCAGAAGTGGAGGCCGCCTATCGGCCCGGCCATCGGCTGGGCAATAAGCTGCTGACGGGGATGCTCGCTTGGCTCTTTGGTCGCACCTTTACCGACATTTTGTCAGGCTATCGCGTCTTTTCTCGCCGCTTTGTGAAAAGCTTTCCTGTTTTGTCAGAAGGCTTTGAGATTGAGACGGAAATCAGCGTCCACGCGTTGGAATTGCGGATGCCCGTGGCCGAGCGCATCACAGCTTATGCCGCGCGTCCAGAAGGGTCGGAGTCCAAGCTGAACACCTACCGCGATGGGTGGCGCATCCTGATGATGATCCTTACTCTGTTCCGCGTAGAAAAGCCGCTGGCCTTTTTTGGGTTGATTGGCGGCGCGTTGGCCGGGTTGTCGATTGGCTTAAGCATTCCCTTGTTCCTGACCTATTTTGAAACGGGGCTGGTGCCGCGTTTCCCAACGGCCATTTTGGCAACGGGTATTATGCTCTTGGCGTTCCTCAATGGATTTTGCGGGCTTATTCTCGACACGGTCGTGCGTGGCCGGCGGGAAATGCGCCGTCTGGCTTATCTGGCCGTGAAGGCCTGAGATTATGTCCGCTGCAGTCTTAAAGTCCGGCAGAGAGCGGCTGTTATGGCTCTGCTTGGCGCTGGCGTCGACGCTGCCTTTCATCATTGCGCCCATACCAGTCCTGCCAGATCTCTTTACCCATATTGGCCGCTATCATGTGATGAACCATCAAGGCGATGCGTGGCTCAGCCAATATTACGCCTTTGATTGGCATATTTTGGGTAACCTCGGCATTGATGTGCTGATGGCTCTTATTGGTCCTTTCATGGGGACCGAGCGGGCGGCCTTTTTCCTCACAGCGTGTATTCCGCCGCTCATGATCTGGGGCCTGTATCGACTGGCGCGGGCGCGTTTTGGCCATGTGCCGCCAGCTGCCTATCTGGCTTTGCTGCCAGTCTTTAGCTTCACTTTTTTCCATGGCTTTGTGAATTACTGGCTGGGGGTTGCGCTGGTGTTCCACGTCGCGGCGTCTTGGTTGGCAATTCGCGAGAAATCTGCCCCCATTCGCATCGCATTTGCGCTGGTTGCCGGGGTGCTTGTGTGGCTCTGCCATACATCGGCTTGGGGCATAATGGGTGTGCTGATTGCCGCGATTGAGTTTGATCAGCGAGTCAATTGGCGGCGTTTTATTTGGACCATGGTGCCTTGGGCCTCGCCGCTTATTCCCATGATTGTGTGGCGGAACACCAAAGGCGGCGGTGCGCTATTTGATCGCTGGTTGTGGAAAGAAAAACTGTCCGGCGTTGTGAATTTGTTGCGCGCGGAATGGCAAATTTTCGACATTGCGTCCGTTGTGCTGCTGTTGGCTCTTCTGGTTTGGCTGTGCTTCAGCCGCCGTGTGATGCGCGACCGGGCCTTGCTGCTCTGCGCGGGTGCTTTGTTCGGCTTATCCATCTTGCTCCCGTCAACGGTGCTCAGCTCTTATTTTGCGGATGTCCGCCTTTATGCACCTGCGGTGATGATTGCCTTTTTGGGGATTCGCGCGGTGCCGGAGCGTTTTGTGCGGCCCTTAATCATTTTGGCCATTGCGTGGTTTGGGCTCCGAATTGCAGAAACTTCGATTGGGTGGAGCCAGCGGGGCGCCGAAATGGAAGCGGATCTGGCAGCACTCGACCAGGTGCCCATGGGTGCGCGCATTGCCGTCCTCGGCCATAGCAGCGAATGTGGCGTCTGGCCGCTGGGCGGGCGCAGTCACGCGGCCAGCCTTGCCATTGCGCGGCGCAACGCCTTTGTGAATACGCAATGGGATATTCCCGGCCAGCATTTGATGCAGCCTATCTATAATCTTGGCCGGGGCTTTAATGATTCCAAATCAGCCGAACTGTTTAACCCCGTTTATGGCTGCCCGGGCAACCGCGTCAGAACCTTTTTGCGTTATTTGCCGCGGGATCGATTTGATTATGTCTGGATATGGGAGGCCGATGCGCCTGCAAGTGCCCTTCATTGGCTGACACCGCTCTATACCGGACCAACTTCGCGGCTTTATGCTATACGTAAATCGACCCCAGCTCGATCAGGGGGTTGAACTTTTCGGCTTGAGGCCGAACATAAGGGTAAGACTCAAAGCAAAGGACTGTCCATGCATCCGCACGACGCGTTGATCCCCATCGTTATTGAACAATCGAATCGCGGGGAACGCAGCTTCGATATTTATTCGCGCCTGCTGCGTGAGCGCATCGTTTTTGTAACGGGCGGTATTGAGGACAATATGGCCTCGGTCATTGTTGCCCAGCTGCTGTTCCTCGAGTCGGAGAATCCGAAGAAGGATATCTGGATGTACATCAACTCGCCGGGCGGGGTGGTGACAGCTGGCATGGCGATCCATGATACAATGCAGTATATTCGGCCCAAAGTGGGCACTGTGTGTGTCGGGCAAGCTGCCTCAATGGGATCGTTCCTGCTCTCAGCAGGTGAGCCGGGGATGCGCGTGGCGCTCACCAATTCGCGCATCATGATCCACCAGCCTTCGGGTGGGGCGCAAGGTCAGGCAACTGATATTGCCATTCAGGCCCAGGAAATCCTGAGGATTCGGGCAAGTATGAACAAGCTCTACGCGAACTACACGGGCAAAGACATTGAGACGATTGAGAAAGCCATGGAGCGCGACAACTTCATGACGGCTGATGAAGCCAAGGCCTTTGGTCTGGTGGATTCGGTGTTTGATAAGCGCCCACTCGTCTCGGACGATACACAAGGGTGATAAGATTTATTACGCAGTCAGGTCTAATTAAGCCATTGTCGCTATGAAATCTGACTGTAACATGGCCGCAAACGTGGCGGGAAGGTTCTGATGACCAAGTTGAGCGGCAGCGATACCAAGAGCACGCTTTATTGCTCGTTCTGCGGCAAGTCGCAGCATGAGGTGCGCAAGCTGATTGCAGGGCCAACCGTATTCATCTGCGATGAATGCGTTGATCTGTGCAATGACATTATTCGCGAAGAAACGAAAACGGCGCTCGTCTCAAAGAAGGATGGCGGCGTGCCTTCACCTGCGGAAATCTGCAAGGTGTTGGATGATTATGTCATTGGCCAGCCAAAGGCCAAGCGCGTTCTCTCCGTCGCGGTGCACAACCATTATAAGCGTCTGAACCACGGGGCAAAGGGTGCGGACGTTGAACTTGCGAAGTCCAACATCCTGCTTGTTGGCCCCACGGGCTGCGGCAAGACGCTGTTGGCGCAAACGCTGGCGCGCATTTTGGATGTGCCCTTCACCATGGCCGATGCCACAACGCTGACCGAGGCAGGTTATGTTGGGGAAGATGTTGAAAACATTATCCTGAAGCTGCTTCAAGCCTCTGACTATAATGTTGAGCGCGCCCAACGTGGCATCGTCTATATCGACGAGATTGATAAGATCAGCCGCAAGGCCGAAAACCCCTCCATCACGCGCGATGTGTCGGGTGAAGGCGTGCAGCAGGCGCTGTTGAAGATGATGGAAGGCACGGTTGCCAGTGTTCCGCCGCAAGGTGGGCGTAAGCATCCGCAGCAAGAATTTTTGCAGGTCGATACCACCAACATCTTGTTCATCTGCGGCGGGGCTTTTGCTGGGCTTGAAAAGATTATTGCTGATCGGCTGCAGGGCAAATCCATTGGTTTTGGCGCGCATGTGGCAGCACCGGATGAACGCCGCACGGGCGATATCCTAAAGCAAAGCGAGCCAGAGGATCTGCTGAAATATGGCCTGATTCCCGAATTTGTGGGCCGTCTGCCAGTTATCGCGACATTGGAAGATTTGGATGTGGACGCTTTGGTCCAGATCTTGGTTGAGCCCAAGAACGCGCTGGTCAAACAGTATAAAAAGCTCTTCGAGATGGAAGATGTGGAGCTGGACTTCACCGATGATGCGCTGACGGCTGTCGCAAAGCGCGCCATTGAACGCAAAACAGGCGCGCGCGGCCTGCGGTCCATTTTGGAAGGCATTTTGCTGGATACCATGTTCGACCTCCCCTCAATGGATGATGTCGATCAGGTGATGATTGATAAGGATGTCGTGGCTGGCACGAAAGAGCCCGTCCGTGTCTACGCAAAAAAGGCAAAGGAAGTGACTGGCGACGCCGCGTGATCGCTGAGCTTGCCGATGCTTTGGTACAGGAAAAAGGGTCTGGCCTAGCCGGGCCCTTTTTTCATGTGCTAGTCTTCCTCAAAATTAAGGGAGAGCGTCTATGAGCGTCCATGATTTCACAGTGAAAAAGCCCGATGGCAGTGTGCAGAAATTGTCTGATTTTGCAGGCGGGCCAATCCTGATTGTGAACACCGCGTCGAAATGCGGTTTTACACCGCAATATAAGGGGCTTGAGGCGCTGCACCGCAAATATGGGCCCAAGGGGCTGACTATCCTTGGCTTTCCCTGCAACCAATTTGGGGCGCAAGAGCCGGGCGATGCAGAGGAAATCAAGAATTTCTGCTCGCTGAATTATGACGTTACTTTTCCGCTCATGGCGAAAGTAGAGGTGAATGGTGACGGCGCCGATCCGCTGTTTAATCACCTTAAGTCGGAAAAGCCGGGCCTGTTGGGCACCAAGGGCATTAAATGGAATTTCACGAAGTTCCTCATTGATAAATCAGGCAAAGTCGTCGGTCGCTATGCCCCGACCGATAAGCCTGAGAGCTTGGAACAAGATATTCAGAAGTTGCTTTAGCCTCATCGGGCAGTCCGGGATCGAGACTCTGCTTGCTCGCGGGGCGTGAAGCCTCTATAGGGCTTGTGTCTTCTCGACATCGTAACACGTGTTGGGGTCGGAACCGGCAGGTTCCGGCAGCAAAGGCGCATTGCATATATAGTTTTTTGAACCGGAGATTCGATGGCGGATATCGCCGCATTGACCGCGCTGATTGAGCCCGAGGTGAACGCCTTGGGGTTAACGCTTGTGCGCGTGAAAATGTTCGGCGGCACATCGGACCCGACGCTGCAAGTTATGGCCGAGCGCCCGGATACCCGCCAGCTGGTGATTGAAGATTGTGCTGAGCTTTCGCGCCGCATTTCCGATCTGCTGGATACAGTGGATCCCATTGAAGAAGCGTATCGGCTCGAAGTCAGTTCGCCTGGCATTGATCGGCCCTTAACGCGGCTGTCGGATTATACTGACTGGCACGGTTTTGACGCGCGGCTGCGCCTTGCGGAGCCCGTTGACGGCCGCAAGCAAGTTGATGGCCGCATCAGCGGTGTTGAAGGCGATGTAATTGTCATGATTACCGCCAAGACCCGCGATACTGTGCGTGTTCCTTTTTCGTCGATTGGTACGGCAAAGCTGCTGCTGACCGACGCTCTCATTAAAGCCACCACCCCGCTCTCGACGGACGGAGCGGATATCATTTCTGTGGAAAGGTAAGACCATGTCCAACGCCATCTCTGCCAACAAGGCTGAGCTTCTTGCGATTGCGGATGCAGTTGCCCGCGAAAAGCTGATCGACAAAGCGATCGTGCTGGAAGCGATGGAAGACGCGATTCAGCGCGCTGCGCGTGCCCGTTATGGTGCGGAGAATGATATTCGCGCCAAGATTGACCCGAATTCGGGCGACATGCGGTTGTGGCGTGTTGTTGAAGTGGTGGAAGAAGTGGACGATTACTTCAAGCAAGTCAGCTTGAAAGATGGTCAAAAACTTCAGCCGGGTGCCGCGCTGGGTGACTTCATTGTCGATCCGCTGCCCCCCATTGAATTTGGCCGCATTGCCGCCCAAGCCGCGAAGCAGGTGATCTTCCAAAAGGTTCGCGATGCTGAGCGCGAGCGCCAATATGAAGAGTTTAAGGACCGCGCAGGGGAAATCATCACGGGCGTCGTGAAGCGCGTTGAATTTGGCCATGTTGTGGTCGATTTGGGTCGTGCTGAAGGCGTTATCCGCCGTGACCAGCAAATCCCGCGCGAAGTGCTGCGCATTAATGATCGCGTCCGTGCGCTGATTCTCAACGTCCGTCGCGAAAATCGCGGGCCGCAGATTTTCCTCAGCCGCGCGCATCCAGACTTTATGAAGAAGCTCTTTGCGCAAGAAGTGCCAGAAATTTACGACGGCGTGATTGAAATTAAGGCCTGCGCGCGTGATCCGGGCAGCCGTGCCAAAATTGGTGTCATCAGCCATGATGGCTCGATTGATCCGGTCGGCGCGTGCGTCGGCATGAAGGGCAGCCGCGTTCAAGCTGTTGTTCAGGAACTGCAGGGCGAAAAGATCGATATCATTCCGTGGTCCACGGATATGGCGACTTTTGTGGTCAACGCGCTTCAGCCTGCGACGGTCAGCCGCGTGCTGATTGACGAAGAAGAAGAGCGGATTGAAGTTGTCGTTCCGGACGATCAGCTGAGCCTTGCCATTGGCCGCCGTGGTCAAAATGTCCGCCTCGCCTCGATCCTGACGGCGTCGGCCATTGACATCATGACCGAGACGGACTCGAGCGAGAAGCGTCAACGCGAGTTCATCGAAAAGTCAGAGATGTTCCAGCAGGAGCTGGATGTTGATGAAACCTTGGCGCAGCTGCTGGTGGCTGAAGGCTTTGGGGCCATGGAAGAAGTGGCCTATGTAAGCACGGAAGAATTGGCCACGATTGAAGGCTTGGACGAAGAGATTGCCGCCGAGCTGCAAAGCCGTGCGCAAGAAGCTTTGGATCGCCGGGAAGCAACCGCGCGTGACGAGCGCCAGGCCTTGGGTGTGGAAGATGCACTGGCAGAGCTGCCGCATCTGACTGAAGCCATGTTGGTGACGCTGGGCAAGGCCGGCATCAAGACGCTGGACGATCTGGCCGATCTGGCAACCGACGAACTGGTCGAGCGTAAGCGCCGCGACGATCGCCGGGGCCGGACAGCAAGCGAAGCGCCCAAGGGCGGTGTGCTTGCCGACTATGGCCTGAGCGAAGAGCAAGGTAATGAAATCATCATGGCGGCCCGTGCCCACTGGTTCGCCGACGAGGAGACCGCCGATGCGGGACCCTCAGCATGAACCAGAACGTCGCTGCATAATTACCGGCGAACGGGGTCCGAAATCGGGCCTCATTCGTCTTGCTTTGGGTCCGGATGGCCAAGTGGCTCCGGA
>JBEEOY010000063.1:0-18779 GCA_041191345.1 Pseudomonadota bacterium | reverse complement strand
AATGGGGCCAGCAATGCGTGCTCGACTCCAGTCGCTCGCTGCAAGAGGTGATCGATGAGGGCGTGCGCCGCGCCTATCTCCACCCGGAGAATAAGCTGCGCGCCTCTATTCTTGCTGATCCTGCCTTCACGCGCGTGAACACTAAGGACAATACGCCCTCGGTCGTCCATCTGGAGATGGTGCCGGGCGATAAGGTCAGCTTTGATGTCGCGGCGAAGGGTGGCGGCTCTGAAAACAAGACCAAGTTCAAAATGATGAACCCCAGCGATTCCATTGTGGATTGGGTACTGGAAATGGTCCCCCAAATGGGGGCTGGCTGGTGCCCGCCGGGGATGCTGGGCATTGGCATTGGCGGCACCGCCGAAAAGGCAATGGTGCTCGCTAAGGAAAGCCTGATGGGTGCCATTGATATGGCCGAGCTAAAGGCGCGCGGGGCCCAAAATGATATTGAGCGGCTGCGGATTGAGATTTTTGATAAGGTCAATGCGCTCGGCATTGGCGCGCAGGGCCTTGGTGGTCTGGCCACCATCTTGGATGTCAAAATCCTTGATTATCCCACCCATGCCGCTTCGAAGCCGGTGGCTATGATCCCAAATTGCGCGGCCACGCGCCATGCGCATTTCACCTTGACGGGGGAGGGGCCAACCTTCCTCGAAGCGCCCAAGCTCGACGAATGGCCCAAGGTGGAATGGGCTCCTGACAGTGCGGCCAAGCGCGTCAATCTCGATACGTTGACCGCCGAAGATGTGAAAAGCTGGAAGGCGGGCGATCGTTTGCTGTTGAACGGCAAGATGCTCACCGGCCGGGATGCAGCGCATAAGCGCATTGCCGATATGCTCGCCAAGGGCGAGGAGCTGCCTGTCAGCTTTAAAGGCCGGATGATCTATTATGTCGGCCCGGTTGATCCTGTGGGTGAGGAAATTGTTGGCCCTGCTGGCCCGACAACAGCCACCCGTATGGACAAGTTTATGGACATGATGCTGGAACAGGGTCTGCTGGGGTGTGTCGGCAAGGCAGAGCGCGGGCCTGCTGCGACACAGGCCATTGCGAAGCATCAATCCGCCTATCTGATGGCGGTGGGCGGCGCGGCTTATTTGGTTGCCCGCGCGATTAAGGGCAGCAAAGTTGTTGGCTTTGAAGACCTTGGCATGGAAGCCATTTACGAATTTGAAGTGCAGGACTTCCCCGTCACAGTTGCTGTGGATAGCAGTGGTGAGAATGTCCACACCACGGCGCCTTTGGTCTGGCGCAAGAAGATTGCGGACGAAAAGCTGCTCGAACAGGCCTGACCGTTCCGGCAGGCCCGTCAACCATGTTTTGCAACCAAGTGTTGAGTCTTTTTGTAGAAAGACGCCGCTCGGAGGTGGTGGAGGTTGGCAATGGACGAGAAAATTTTGCCGAAGCGCGTGCAAACGCGCACACGCATTTTGAGCTATGAGAAAGAGTTAAAACGCCTTTTGCGCGCGCAGCTGGAAAAGGTGGAGCCGGGACTTGTTGCGGATGACGGCGGTCGCGAGCGCGAAGTGGCGAGTGGCAAAATTGATATCACGGCGCGGGATGCCAATGGCCATTATGTGGTGATTGAGCTGAAAGTGGGGCCTTGCCCTGCGGGGGCTATTGAGCAGGTCTTGGGCTATTCCAGTGATTTAGAGGAGGAAACCGGTATTCCGTGTCGGGCCGTGCTGGTTGCTTCTGAATTTACCTTACGCCAGCGGTCGGCCGCAAAGCGTGCCCATGAAATGCATTTGGTTACCTATCAGGTTGAACAAATGGACTTTGTAGGATCATCTCCTCCACCTGATAAAAGCCCGACGGGCCCTTTGGCGCGGCATCCGGTACAGCAGAGGTGAAAAAGGCGGTGCCTGTTTTGGACTTTGGGTCAATCCACAGCCCAGCACGCAGGCCATAGGCTTCGCCTGCATGTCCAAAGCGCAGTCGCCTATCGGCAAAGCCATTGCTGGAACAGCCATGTTTGCCCTGTCCAATTCTGTGCACGCCAAGGCCAAAGCTGCAGAAAAAGCCGCCCTCGGTCTCACCATTGCGTCCAGAATAGCGCCAGGCGGGGCGCTGCATGTCACGCAGGCGCGCTTGAGGTAAGAATCCTTGCCCGTTTCTCAGCAGCATTTGGCCAATTTTTGCTAAGTCGTGCATAGAGATCCGCAAGCCGCCTTGGGGTGAAAACAGGCTGCCATTTTCGCCGGGCACATAGTGGCTCAAGTCGCAGGCGCGGCCTTCTGGCACAAATATGGGGCAGGGCGGCCGTTTGCCCTTTAGGTCATCGCGGCGCGGCTGGCCCGTCTCGTCATATAGAGTGATTGCGCGGGCAATTTGGGCATCGCTGCAGCTTGTCCAGTTAAAACAGGCATCAAGGCCCAGGGGTTTTAGCACCAGCCGGTCCATTGCTTGGTCAAATCGCTCGCCAGTCACACGTTCGATCACACTGGCAATCACGGGGTAGTTGATATTGGCATAGTGAAAATAGCGCCCGGCGGGATGGGCCTTATTCCACACACGCGGATCCGCCAGCCGCGCCCTGAGTGTGTCCCCAAGTGGGATGACATAAAGGTCTGGCCCATCCACTAAGCTGGATTGGTGCGATAGCAGGCGACGAAGGCTTAGGGTGTGACGCGGAAAATTCGGGTTCCGAACTGTCCAACCAAGATACTCTGATACATCCCGATCCAGATCGATCTTTTTGGCATCTGCCAGCCGCATAACGCCCAGCGCCGTCACGAGCTTTGAGATAGAGGCAATGCGAACTGGATCATCGGCCGTTGCGCGGCGGCCGCTTTGCTGATCCGCCAAGCCGGCCGTGTAAGATACGGTGATTGTGTTGGCATCAAAACGGGTGATGACGGTCGCGCGGTAGGGCGCGTCGCTTGGGGTTGCGAACACAGGGCTCGCCATCGCCAATAGCCCAAGGGTGAAAAAGATGCGGTGCCAGATCTGCATAGCCGAAGTTTAGGCGATATGCTGGCAGGTGCAATCTTGCCAGAGAAGACTGCGTTTCCGACATATATGCGGCTGAGGTTTAAAAAAAACGAGGAGGGGGGCCTTGCAATTCAGACCGAATCAATCTACTTAAAACTCTGCGGGCCGGGCCCCTCTGGCGGTTGCATTTAGGCAATCGTGATGTCGGACCGCATCGGGTAATACCGGTGCGATGTGGACGGCCAGACAGCCGCAATTTCCAACAGCATCGGTAAGCCCCGATTGAGCAACCTGATTGTTCAAGGAGTGGCATATGAGTTTGCGCGTTTTTAAATTGTTGTTGAAGCATCAGCGTCTGGATGAGGCCCTGCGGACTGAGCAGAGCCGCCGTTTGCCAGATGTATTCCGTATCCAGCAACTCAAACGCATGAAGCTATCCGTCAAGGATCGGCTGCATAAGCTTTCGGCGGGTCGTCGCGGCAACGTGATGGCTTGACCGGGTCGGCTGGCGGCGGAACTTCACCCCCTCCCCTCAACTGGCTGCCGCCAGCCGACAAACTTTCAATTAAAACTTAGATAACAGGGGCATAAATGGATATTCTGATGATGGACTGGCTGGGCACGCCAGTCTGGTTCTGGCTAACCTTTCTAGCCATTGTCGTCGCGCTGACTGCTTTTGACCTTGGTGTCCTGCACAAGGAAGACCGGGAAATGGGCATTGCCGAGAGTTTGAAGCTCTCGGCCTTTTACATTGGCATCGCGCTGCTTTTTGGCGCTTGGATTTGGGTCGAAAAGGGCGCAGATCTGGGCATGAAATATTATACAGGCTTTTTCATCGAAAAGGCGCTGTCGATTGACAATGTCTTTGTCATCAGCCTGATTTTCACCTTCTTCGCCATCCCGCGCATGTACCAATATCGGGCCCTGCTTTGGGGCATCATGGCGGTCATTGTATTGCGCGGCATCATGATTGCGGCGGGCGCCGCGTTGGTGCAGGAATTCTACTGGCTGCTATATGTGTTTGCTGCCTTCCTGATCGCCACGGGCGTGCGGATGCTGTGGGCGACAGACCATGAGCCTGACATTTCGAAGAACCCAGTGGTGCGTTGGATTTCCAATCACATGCGTGTCACCAAGGAGCTGCATGGCCAGCATTTCTTTGTGAAGGAAATTGACCCCAAAACGGGCAAGTTGGTCCGGGCAGCAACGCCCTTGTTCCTTGCCTTGGTGGTCATCAACTTGGCGGATCTTGTGTTCGCGGTAGATAGCGTGCCCGCGATTTTCGCGATCACCACGGATACGTTCATCGTCTACACGTCGAACATCATGGCTATTCTGGGCTTGCGCGCTTTGTACTTTGCGCTCGCCGCGATGGTCCATCGCTTCCACTATCTCAAATATGCGCTCGCGCTGGTGCTGGTGTTCATTGGGTCGAAGATCTTCGTCTCCGACTTCTTAATGGACGGCGCGAAATTCCCGCCCGTGTTGAGCTTGGCGGTGACATTTGGCCTGATCCTAGGCGGCATCTTCTGGTCGCTTTGGAAAACGCGCGAGAATGCCCCCGCGCGTTAACTTAGACGCCCCCTCCAATGTGCCCAGGAGGGGGCGTCACCCCTTAAAGGTCAGCGTTTAGGGCTTCAACAATTCCAACGTGGCGGCAACCATGGCTGCCGTACCAGTGCGGATTGTGGGCTCAGGGTCAATCTTGAACAAGGGGCTATGGTGGCCGGCGACTGGCGGGCCACCATTTTTAGCAGCTTCAATCCAGGCCGGGTTTGATCCGCCGACGGCAAAATAATAGCCGGGGATGTTGTACGCCGGATCAATGAAATAGCTAAAGTCCTCAGCGCCCATATTGGTCTGTTCAAAAGGCACAACAACGCCCGGGCCCAACCGTTCTGCCAGTGCCGTATTCAATCGACGGGCCAAGGCGCCATCATTGATGGTGACCGGCGTGCTTTCCGTCACATTCACTTCGGGTAGGCGATCTTCAGCAACGCCATGCGCCCGCGCGGTGTTGATTGCGACACGCTTGATTGAGGCAATCAGCATATTGCGGGTTTCGCGGCTATTGGCGCGCACAGTGATCTGCAAATTCACCTGTTCGGGAATGATGTTGTGCTTAGTGCCGCCATGGAAAGCACCAACCGTGATGATGCCCGGATCAAGCGGACCTTTTTCTCGGCTGATTATGGACTGCAAACCAACAACAATTTCTGAGGCGATATAAATGGGGTCACGCCCAAGATTGGGCGAAGCGCCATGTGTCCCGACACCAAAGACTTTAATGTCCACACTATCGGCGGAGGAATATTGGATCCCCTCAGACGCGGCAATTTGGCCAGTGGGCATGCCTGCTGCGACGTGGAAGGCCAGCGCATAATTTGGCTTGGGGAAGCGCGTGTAAAGGCCATCCTTCACCATAGCGACGGCGCCGCCGACGCGCTCTTCTGCGGGCTGCACGATAAACAACACTGTGCCTTTCCAGCGATCTTTCAGCGCAGCCAATTGACGCGCTGTTCCGACCAAGGAGGTAATATGCGTATCATGGCCGCAGGCGTGCATCACGGGCATCTCAAGCCCATCAACACCCACTTGCCGCGCCTTTGACGCGTTGGGCAGGCCAGAACGTTCTTCGACAGGCAGGCCGTCCATATCGGCACGCAACATGACAACGGGGCCATCGCCATTTTTAAGAACGCCCACAACGCCAGTGCCGCCCACTTTTTCTGTGACCATCATGCCGGGCACGGCCCGCAATTCTTTCGCCATGCGCGCTGCAGTATTAAATTCGCGGAAGGAAAGCTCGGGATTGCGATGGAAATAATCCCACAACGCGCCCAGTGACTTGTCATAGTCTGCTTTAATCGCAGGCGCATAATCTGGTGCCGCAAGCGCGGGGCCAGAGATTAAGGCGCAGCTGGCAGCCATTAAAAATGCTTTTCGCATAGATATTTCCTCCCGTTGATTTGATTCCTTCATCATGGCGTGTCAGGTAAAGGGACGCCAGCCCTTATGCTCTGCGCATCTTGCATGGCCCCCAATTGCCAGCTCAGTATGCCGCGATGTAAAGGGTGTTGGATAAAGTTAATAAGGGGGGAGTGAAACGTGTCTGCCCAATTGTCTGAAATGTTGCCGTATCTTGTCCTAGGTGCGGGTGTTGTTCTGGTTGTCCTATGGGCGCTGCTCGGCCGGTCTTCTGCAAAGGCGCCCGATGCTGTCGCGCATAGTGAAGCGCCTGAAACTGCGGTGCCTGAAGCGAAATCAGCCGCTAAACCAAAAGCGAAGGCAGCGCCCAAGGCTGCGGCAAAGCCCAAAGCGAAAGCGCCAGCCAAGGCGAAATCTGCCGCCGCGCCGAAGAGCGTTGCGAAAGACGTAAAGCCTGCAAAGGCCGCAGCCGCGCCCAAGGCCGCGTCTGCCAGCAAAGCCAAAGCTCCGGCAAAGCCCGCCGCAAAGGCCTCAGCGAAAACCGCGGCGAAAGCCCCTGTGAAGGCGCCGGCAAAACCCGCTGCCAAACCTGCTGCCAAGGCACCGGCCAAGGCACCGGCCAAGGCGGCTGCAAAGGCTGCAGCGGCTCCAGCTAAGGCTCCGGCTAAGGCGCCCGCAAAAAGTGCCGCTAAGGCCCCCGCAGCGGCAAAACCTGCTGCAAAACCTGCAAAGGCCGCCGCCAAGGGCCCAGATAATCTCTTGTTGATCAAGGGGCTGGGGCCCAAGCTTAACACCATGCTGAAAGATTTAGGCGTAACGCAGTTTAGCCAGATCGCAGGCTGGAGTGCGGCTGACATCGCGCAGATTGACAGCAAATTGGGTGCCTTTGCTGGCCGCATTGCGCGCGACAATTTTGTGGACCAGGCGCGCTTATTGGCAAGTGGCGACATAGCTGGGTTTGAAGCTACTTATGGAAAGCTGGATGCCAGTGCACGCTAGGATCTGATCTTTCTCCATGCGCGGGCGTTTTTCCGCTAGTTTTGTTGGTGCGTTGCTCACGATTTTCGGGGCGAACCCCGCCGTTGCTCAGTCCATTGACGATCAGCGGCGGGCCCTCGCAGTCGCGCAAGCCCAGGCGGCGCGTGCCGCCCGGACAGCCAATCTTCTTGAAATACGCGCCAAGGCAGAAGCGGATGCAGCAAAAGCAGCAGACGCAAAGGCAGCTGCCCTGGCGGCGCGTATCCAGCAGATTGAGGCCGATTTAGGCGCGGGTGAGGCGCGGCTCCTGTTAATTGAGAAGCTAAGAGAACGTGTGAGAGCGCGGCTGGCTGAGCGGCAGCGCCCTGCGATCCGGCTTATTGCCGCAGTCAAAGCTATGCCCGCCGTCCAACTGCCCTCGCTTTGCTGCAACCAGGGTCATTGTGGGATCTTGTGCATATTCAGCTTATCCTAGCGCATGTTGGCCCTGAATTGCGCAATCGCACTCGGCAATTACAGGCTGAGTTGGCCCAAAAACGTGCGCTGGAAGGTGCGGCCCGAAAGACACTGGCGGATTTGGCGCAGAGCAAGCGTCACCTTACTACGGTGCAAATGGCGCTTGCCAAAATGGAAGCTGCGCATCGTGCGGCGTCCCTCCACTTTTCGCAACAGGCCATGACAGCCCAAGACAAAGCTCTTTCGATGGGGGAGCAAGCCCGCGATATTATTGAGTTGATTGACCAATTGGGAGAAGAGTCAGTGCGCATATCGCAATTGGCGGCCTTACCCGGGCCTCTGCTGCGCCCCATGAATGCCACTTCCTCTGCCACGCCGCCCATCATGACTGAAGTGAAGCCGCCAAATCGCCTGTCTTATCGTCTGCCTGTCACCGGCAAATTGGTTGCGGGACTTGGCGAGGCTGGCAGCAGCGGCGCGCGCGCCAAGGGTTTGGTCTTTGCCACACGCGCTGGGGCACAGATTATTGCGCCTCGACGCGGGCAGATTGTCTTTGCCGGTCCATTTCGTGGCTATGGGCAAATTGTCATTATCGATCATGGCAGTGGCTGGACCAGCCTTGTTACCAACATGTCGCGCCTGACTGTGCGGGTTGGCCAAAGCGTTGGCGATGGCGCACCAATTGGCCGGGCCGGGCCGGGCAGTCCGCGGGTTATTGTGGAGCTGCGCCGTGCAGGGCAGCCGGTGGATATTACACGGCTGGTCTCGTAATCAGCGCTTTGTGCAAGAGAGCAGTTTTAATCACAGGGATTTCGCGGTAGATGAGGCCGCAAATCAGTTCAGGACCCGACATGGCGACTAAATTTTTGCGTGCCGCTTTGCTTGTTTCTGCCGTTGCATTGGTTCCCGCTGCAACAGCCGGTATTGCGTCTGCCGATCTTACAATCAACCGCGATATTGAGCGCTTTGTCGCTGTGTATGAGCGGGTGAAGATGAGCTATGTCGATAAGATTAGCGATGAGCAGCTGATTAAAGGGGCGATTGATGGCATGTTGGCCAGCCTCGATCCGCATAGCTCTTATCTGGATGCGCGTGATTTCAAGCAGATGCAAATCACGACAGATGGCAATTATGGCGGCCTCGGCCTTGTTGTCTCGATGGAAGATGGCGCGGTCAAAGTGGTTGCCCCGCAAGAAGATAGTCCAGCCGCTAAAATGGGCATTAAGCCCGGGGATTATATCACTCATTTAGATGGCAAGCTGCTGTATGGCGGGACGCTGGATCAGGCTGTTGATCAGATGCGGGGTGTGCCAGGCACCAGCATTAAATTGACTGTGGTTCGCCCGGGGCGGGATAAACCGTTCGACGTGACAGTTACGCGCCAAATTATTGAGATTAAGCCCGTTAAATGGGAAATCAAAGACGGCGTTGGCATCATCAACATTAATGGCTTCTCGAAGCAAACAGGCCAAATGACGCGTGCCGCCGTGGTTGCCATTGAAAAGGCGCTGGGCCGCCGGCCCTTGGGCTATGTCATTGATTTGCGCTCCAATCCTGGCGGCCTGTTAGATCAAGCAGTCGAAGTGTCAGACGTGTTTCTCAATCGCGTTGAAGTTGTCTCGCAACGCGGCCGCGATAAGCGCGATATTGAGCGTTATTTCGCTCAGCCGGGCGATATGGCAGCGGGCTTGCCAATTGTTGTTCTGGTCGATTCAGGATCAGCCTCTGCAGCTGAAATTGTGGCAGGGGCCTTGCAAGACCATCATCGTGCTCTGGTGATGGGGGAGCGGTCTTTTGGAAAGGGCTCGGTCCAAACGCTTATTCCGTTGGATGATACGACCGCTCTGCGTCTCACCACAGCGCGCTATTACACGCCATCGGGTCGTTCGGTGCAGGAAGGCGGGATTGAACCCGATATTGCGGTGCCGCAGCTCAGTGATCCGGATTATAAGAGCCGCCCGCGCTTCCGCGAAGCTGACCTTAGTCGGCATCTGATTAACGAAGCCAAGGTCGATAACAGTGTGTTGGAGGCGGACGACAAGCCAGATCCTCGCTTCACCGCGACCCCGGAAGAGCTGAAAGCCAAGGGCATTACCGACTTCCAGCTCCATTATGCGCTGCAAACAGTTTCCCGGTTAGGCAAGGCGCAGATGGCAGTGGCACCGCCACGTAAACTGGTGCGGAGATAAGCCCATGGCCATGACGTCCTTTGCCAAGGCGCGCGCACTGGCGCTTGCCATTCCATCCGCGCTCATGCTGGGTGCCTTGGGCAGCCAATATATTGGGGGGCTTTATCCGTGTGAGATGTGCCATTGGCAGCGCTGGCCGCACGAATTTGCGATTGTAACGGCGCTCTTTTCCTTTGGGACACGTAATATGCGCGCTGCGGCCATTTTGGTCGGCTTGGCGGCGCTGGGCATTTCCACCAGTGGCGCCATAGGTGTGTTTCATGCGGGCGTTGAATATGGCTGGTGGCCTGGCATCACCAGCTGCACAACAACGGCGGCAGGAACGTCATTAGAAGCAATTCTGAGCGCGCCGATCATTCGGTGCGATACGCCGCAATGGACATTGGCGGGCATTTCGCTGGCGGGATATAACGCCCTGTTCTCGCTCACAGGGGCCGCGATTATCGCGATCCTGTTGATGCAGCGGAGCCCTAAGCCATGAACCGCGCGGAAAAAAATGTTATGCTCCGGGTGGATCAAGCCGGGGAATATGGCGCAAAGCGGATTTATGCCGGCCAATTGGCCGTGCTGGGAGACAGGCACCCTATGAGTGCCGAGATTCGCCACATGGCTGCGCAAGAAGAAGCTCATTTAACCAAGTTTAATGCATTGGTTGCCGCGCATGGCGTGCGTCCAACGCTGTTACAGCCTTTTTGGCATGTCGCTGGTTATGCCTTGGGGGCGGCCACGGCGCTGATGGGGCCGGAAGCTGCGATGGCTTGTACGGCGGCTATCGAGACAGAAATTGACCGGCATTATAGCGCGCAATTGGACGCCTTGGGCGAGGATGACGCTGAGTTGGCGGGCGTTATCCGCGAATTTCGCGAGGATGAGCGCGAGCATCGTGATGCAGCGCTGGCAGCTGGAGCAGAGCAGGCACCCGCTTACCCCTTATTGTCCGCCGCCATCCGGCTGGGCTGCCGCGCGGCCATTCGCCTCTCCGAGCGTATCTGATGCGTGCATCTGGCTGGACTTATCCTTCAAACAGGCAGAAACTCTCTGGCATGCGACTCATTCTGACCAGCCTCTTGGCGCTTCCACTTTTGTTTCCGGCTCTGCCAGCACAGGCCCAGCGGTCTGAACGGGTATTGGTGATCTTTGGCAATGATCCGTGCCCCACAAATGCCAGTGGCGATGAAATCATTGTTTGCGCGCGCCGCCCAGAGTCAGAGCGGTATCGCATCCCGCAAGAATTGCGCCCAGGCTCACAAAACCCACAAAACAAAAGCTGGGCTGTGCGCGCGCAATCAGCGCTGGATACGGGGCGCACGGGCACGGGCAGTTGCTCAGCCACCGGCGCGGGCGGCTGGACCGGCTGCTGGGCCGAGCAAATGCGCCAATATAAAGATGAGAAGAAGCAAAAGCCTGAAAATTAAGGGCTGTTGGCGCGGGCAGGGGATGGCTGCGGCGCACGTAAACAAAGCATTTTGAGATAATTGGTCGGGACGACAGGATTCGAACCTGCGACCCCCACACCCCCAGTGTGATGCGCTACCAGGCTGCGCTACGTCCCGACCGGAGGCGCGGCTTTACGCTGCACCCGGCGGCTTGGCAAGGGCGGGACGTGCCAGAAAATGCATCCGCCGTCATCTCTGTCACGCATTGGTTGCACGGCGGCCATGGATTTGGTAACCGCGCGGGCTTCTGGGCGGGCATTTCTGCCGGCCATGATCTGACAAGAGTATTCGCATGTTCGCAACCCCTGCATTTGCCCAAGCTGCCAGCGGCTCTGCCGCATCGGGCGGCACGGCCTCGACTATTTTCTTCCTTGGCCAGTTTGTTCTGATTGGCCTTATCTTTTACTTCCTCATCATTCGCCCGCAGCAAAAGCGCGCAAAAGCGCATCAGGCGCTCATTGCGGCTGTAAAGCGCGGCGATCAGGTGGTGACGGCAGGCGGCATCGTCGGCAAGGTTACCAAGGTTGAAGACAAGATGGTGGAAGTTGAAATTGCCTCGGGCGTGAAGGTTCGCGTTATCAAGGCAACGTTGACAGACGTCGATACCGGCACTGCCAAGCCTGCGAACGACTGACACCTAGATGCTTGATTTCCCCCGCTGGAAAGTCTGGCTGGTCCTCCTCGCGACGATCACGGGCATTGTTGCAGCTGTCCCCAGCCTATTGCCGCCAGAGACGCGTGACCAGCTGCCTGGCTGGCTGAAGGAAACGCACATTAATTTGGGGCTCGACTTGTCCGGCGGCAGCCATTTGCTGCTGGAAGCCGACACGGCCGATGTGCGCAAGCAGCAAATTGAGCGGATGGAAGAAACCATTCGCACAGAAATGCGCCGGGCCAGCCCTCGGATTGAAATTAGTGATATTTCAACGGCAAACGGCGAATTGTCGTTCCTGCCGCGCAATTCTGCTCAGCTGGATCAAGCCGTGGAATTGGCCCGCCAGCAAACCAATGGGATTGGCATTGGTGGCGCACGGGATTGGACAGTCTCTGTCCGTGATTCGACCCGCGTTGTCATGCGGCCGACAGAGGCCGGTGTTAACTATGAAATTGATAGTGCCCTTGAAACGGCACGAAATGTGGTTGCCAAGCGGATTGACCCTGAGGGCACCAAGGAAATTACCGTTGTGCGCCAAGGTGCAGATCGCATCTTGGTGCAAGTGCCTGGCTTGCAAGACCCAGAAGGGCTGAAGCGCCTATTGGGCAAAACGGCGAAGCTGGAATTCAAGCTGGTCGATTTGAACGCAAATCCCCAAGAAGTTGCCGCTGGCCGTGCGCCTGCGGGCAGCCAGATTTTGCCAACGTTGGAAGGCGGCAAGATTGCCGTCAAGCGCCGTGTGATGGTGTCTGGTGACGAGTTGAATGACGCGCGCCAGGCCTTTGACCCGCAATCGGGTAATCCCGTTGTCTCCATTCGATTCAACAGCCAAGGCGGGCGTAAATTTGGCCGCGCGACATCAGAAAATGTCGGCAAGCCTTTTGCGATTATTCTTGATGGGGTCGTTCTGTCAGCGCCCAATATTAACGAACCCATTCTTGGTGGGAGCGCACAGATTTCAGGCAACTTCACGGTCGAGTCGGCCAATGAACTGTCCATCTCGCTGCGGTCAGGCAAATTGCCCGTGGCGCTCAAGGTTATTGAGGAATCCAGTGTCAGTGCTGAATTGGGCAAGGACTCCATTGAAAAGGGTGTTCTTGCGGGCATTCTCGCCACGCTTGCGCTCGTCGGCTATATGGTTCTCACCTATTTCCGCTTTGGGGTTTACACCACGCTCGCGCTGTTTGTGAACGGCGTGCTGGTGCTGGGCTTGATGGGTGTGTTCAATGCGACGCTCACCTTGCCCGGTATTGCCGGGTTTGTGCTGACCATTGGTGCGGCCGTGGATGCGAACGTGCTGATTAACGAGCGTATTCGCGAAGAACTTCGCCGGGGTCGACGGACAATTCAAGCCGTTGAATTTGGCTATAAAGAAGCCTCAACGGCGATTTTTGATGCCAATATCACCAACGTGATTTCCGCCCTCATCCTGTTCTGGTTTGGCAGCGGGCCGATCAAGGGGTTCGCGGTTGTGCTGGCGCTTGGCATCGCGACATCCGTCTTCACTGGTGTAACCTTTACGCGTCTTCTGGTTTCGCAATATCTTGAGCGGAACCGGCCCAAGACGCTGACTTTGTGACGGAAGCTTGTGCAATGCGCCCGGTAAAACTTGTTCCTGACAACACCAACATCTCCTTCCTGCGGTATCGCTGGTGGGCTTTGGCCGTCTCGATCATTCTCCTGATTTCTTCCGTTGTGCTTGTTTCGGTTCGCGGGTTGAATTGGGGCATCGACTTTGTGGGTGGCCAGTCCATCCGCGTCACTTTTGCCAAGCCTGTTGATATGGGCGAATTGCGCGGGCGCCTTGAGGCCATGGATGTTGGCGATGTCGTTCTGCAGCAAATGACGGACCCTCGCGTGGTCAGCATCCGCATTCCTTTGGAAGGGGAGGCGACGAACCCAATTGGCAAATGCATGGGTTCGGGCATCAGCAAGGATGGTCCAGCCGACCAATCGAACAAGATAGCCTCAAAAGTCCGCCTAGAACTCACTCAGGCCTATCCGGGTGTTGATATTGGCGCTGTGAACTCAGTGTCTGGCAAGGTGGGCTGCGAGCTGTTCAGCACGGGCAGCTTTGCTTTGGCGCTGGCTATGCTTGGCATTTCGCTGTTCATCTGGTTTCGCTTTGAGTGGCAATTTGGTGTTGGCGCGCTCATCACCCTGTTCCACGATGTGGTGCTGACCTTTGGCTTTTTCGCGTTGACGCGCTTGACGTTTGATCTGAACGTGATCGCCGCCATTCTCACAATTATTGGTTATTCGCTGAATGATACGATTGTTATCTACGATCGTATCCGCGAAAATCTGCGTAAATATCGCAAGATGGAAATTGAACCGCTGCTTAATCTGTCGGTTAATGAAACGCTCTCGCGCACCGTCACCACGTCGCTGTCGCTTATCCTAACGCTGGGCATTTTGCTTGTGGTTGGCCCAGATACAATTTTTGGCTTCACTGCATCGATGTTGTTGGGGATTGTGATTGGGACATTCTCGTCCTTCTACATCTCAGCGCCAGTCTTGATCTGGCTGAATGTGACCTCAGACAGCTTTGTGCAAACCGATGTCTCGAAATCAGGCGCTGAGCGGATTGGTGAATCATTCCCTGACCAGCGCTGACAGATGATCGCGCAACGCCTGGGCATTTGTGGCCCAGGTGAAGCGCGTGGCGCGGGAACGGCATAGCTGTTGGGACGGCGGATCGCAGATCAGGCTGGATATCGCCGCTGCAATGGCCTTTGCGTCTTGCGGTACAATTTGCCCCGCTTTGTCGTCTGTAAGTAGCTCACGCGCGCCACCTACGTCTGTAATGATAATGGGCGTGCCACACGCCAAGGCTTCTACCCATGCATTGGCCACCCCTTCTGAGGCCGAGGTCAGGGCCATTACGTCTGCCGCGGCCAGCCACAAAGCGACATCGGCGGGGGGAAGCGCGCCGGGCCAGATGATCCGCTCAGCAACCCCCAATTGCTGTGCGAGGGCCTTGAGACGGGCGTGCTCCGGCCCATCGCCAATGAGCGCAAGCTGGGCATCGGGCACCGCGGTGAGCGCCTCTATCACAAGGGACTGCTGCTTGCGGGGGATCAGCGCGCCGAGCGACGCAATTAATGGCCCATATATTCCCAAATGTGCCTTTGCTTGAGCGCGGTTTTGAGGGCGAAAGAGCGCCAGATCAACGCCCGTATAATGGACCTTTATGCGACGTTCGGGGAAGCCAAGTTGGACCATATCGGCCTTAAGCGCCGCAGAGACAGCCAAAAGCCCATCGGCGGCTTGTCCAGCCTTGCAAATGGCTCTGCCGGGCACAGGGCGATGGCCCCAATAGTGAATATCTGCCCCCCCGCGCCTTGATTGAGACGGGCACGCCAAAATGCTTGCCGAGCGCCAGGGCTGCTGGGCCATCAGGGAAGAAATATTGCGCATCAATAACGTCAAACCGAAAATCCTGCCGTATCCTTGCCAAAAGCGGGGTCAGGGTTTGGACCAATGCTGCGACATCAAAGCGGCCATCGCTTCCCGGCCAATGGCGAAAGCGCGGCCGCCAAATTTTAAGCCCCGCCCAAATCTCGGCAGGCGCGAGATGGCTCAATGCCCGATAATGTCGTGCCAAAGACACGGGCCAAGGCGGAAGCCCTATTGGCGCAACAACCTGCACGTCTGTGTGAGGTAATGCCGCCAGAGCTTGTGTTTGGCGGGCAACGAAAAGGCCAAAAACCGGCTTTGCCGCGCTGGGAAACAGGCTGGAAAGTGTCAGCACGCGCAGTGGGGCAGGGGCAAGAGGGGCCATTCTGCCGATGGATACTCACAAAGCATTACTGAAAGCCTATCTCAGCGCTTGGCGGACGGAGCCGGGCGGGCTAAGACGCAGCCATGTCGAGCCCCCGCTTCAGGACCGCTGCTGTCCTCGCCGCCGTGATGATTGCCCTTCCGCTTGCTGGTTGCGCTGGCAACCGCACGCGGAGCAAAGCAGACACATCCTACGTCGCGCGCGATGTGGCGACGCTCTATAATGCCGCAAAATCGCGGTTGGACCGGGGACAGTATAAGCTGGCCGCCGCTTTATTTGATGAGGTAGAGCGCCAGCATCCTTATTCTGTCTGGGCGCGTCGGGCGCAGTTGATGAGTGCCTATTCCTATTATTTAGCGCGTGATTATACCGAATCGACCAGCTCTGCGCAGCGCTTCCTTTCGATCCATCCTGGTAACCGGGATGCCCCCTATGCCTATTATCTGATTGCTCTGAACTATTATGAGCAAATTTCAGATGTGACGCGGGACCAAAAGATTACCCAGCAGGCAGTGGATGCCTTTGGAGAATTGACGCGCCGCTACCCGCAATCGCGCTATGCCGCAGATGCCCGTTTGAAGATGGATTTGCTGCGCGACCATTTGGCCGGCAAAGAAATGGAAATTGGCCGTTTCTATCAGCGCCGCGGCCAATGGCTTGCCAGCACAGTGCGTTTCCGCACGGTGATTGATCAATATGAGACAACGAGCCACACGCCAGAAGCGCTGATGCGCTTAACGGAAAGCTATTTGGCCATGGGCGTGCCGCAGGAAGCCCAGAAATCAGCAGCTGTGCTGGGCAAGAATTATCCGGAGAGCGATTGGTATAAGCGCGCCTATGCGCTGATGCAGAAGCACGCTCCCAAGGGTTGATCTCGGCTGATGCTGACATCTCTCTCGATCCGCGATGTCGTGCTGATCGAGGCACTTGACCTCGACTTTGATGCCGGTCTGGGCGTGCTGACGGGCGAGACAGGTGCTGGAAAATCCATTTTGCTGGATGCCCTTGGTTTGGCGCTTGGCGACCGGGCCGATAGCGGTCTGGTCCGCCAAGGCTGCCTGCAAGCCAGTGTCACCGCCAGTTTTTCAGCTCCAGATGCTGCTATTTCTCTGCTGCGCGCCAATGATTTGGAGCTTGGCGTTGGTGAAGAGCTGATTGTCCGCCGCACAGTGAAGGCCGATGGCGGCAGCAAAGCCTATGTCAATGATCAGCCTGTCTCTGCCGCACTGCTGCGTGAATTAGGCGGGCACTTGGTCGAAATTCACGGCCAGCATGATGATCGCGGTTTGATTAATCCGCGCGGCCATCGCGATTTGTTAGATAATTTTGCGCGCGCGGATGTGACGGCAGTGCGCGCGGCCCATAGTGCGTGGCGGGCGGCGGAATCGGCATTGGAAGTGGCGCGCCAGGCGCTTGCAGATGCTGAGCGCGACCGGGAATGGCTGGCGCATTCAGTCGCTGAATTACAGGCTTTTGACCCACAGCCAGGCGAAGAAGAAGACTTGGCCGCGCGGCGCCAGATGATGCAGCGTGGCGAAAAGATTGCAGCTGAGCTTGAGGCAATTACCGCGCTGGTAGAAGGCGCGGATGGGGGCCTGTCGCAATTACGGCAAGCCGCGCGCATTTTGGACCGCATATCGGGGGACCACCCAGCCTTGGCCGAGGCACTTGCGGCGATTGATCGCGCAATTGTGGAAGGCAATGTCGTTGAAGATCGTCTGCGGGATGCAGCGATTGCGCTCTCTTTTGATCCCGCCGCTTTGGAAGCAGATGAAGCGCGTTTGTTTGATTTGCGGGCGTTGGCGCGCAAGCACCGCGTTCAGCCCGATGAGCTCGCGGCGCTGACGGCCGAGTTGTCGACTAAGCTTGAGGCGATTGAGGCCGGTGGAGAAGGCCTTGCCAAGCTAGAGCAAAGCTTGGCTGAGGCGCGCCGCCAATATGAGGCGTCCGCGCGCGCGCTGAGTGCCCAGCGTCAGGCGGCAGCTGCACGGCTTGATGCCGCGGTAGCGGCGGAACTTGCGCCGTTGAAATTGGACGCTGCACGTTTCCAGACTTTAGTTGAACCACTGGAGTCCGCCCAATGGACTGGGGCGGGCATGGACCGTGTTGAATTTCTTGTTTCCACAAACCCCGGCGCGCCCTTTGCTCCGCTTATCAAAATTGCTTCAGGTGGAGAATTGTCGCGCTTCATTCTCGCGCTGAAGGTCGCTTTGGCGGAAGTGGGGGCCGCGGGCACGATGATTTTTGATGAAATTGATCGTGGCGTGGGCGGGGCTGTGGCGTCTGCTATTGGCGATAGGCTGGCCCGTTTGGCGGAACGGACCCAATTGCTGGTCGTGACGCACAGTCCGCAAGTGGCGGCGCGCGGGGCGGCGCATTTGCTGATTGCGAAGGCGTCTGAAGGCACCGTCACGCGTACCAGCGTGCGGCAATTGGATGCGCAGGAGCGGCGCGAGGAAATTGCCCGAATGCTCTCTGGCGCGCAGGTGACCGATGAGGCACGCGCACAAGCTGAACGACTGCTGGAGGCGGCATGAGCAGCCTGTTTGATCTGTCGGAAGCTGAAGCGGCAAATCGGCTGATGCGGCTGGCCCGCGAGATTGCAAAGCATAACAAGCTTTACCACACGCTCGACTCTCCCGAGATTTCGGATGCAGATTATGATGCGTTAATCCGCGAAAATACCGCATTGGAGGCGCAGTTCCCGCATTTGGTGCGGGCGGACAGCCCCAATCGTCAGGTGGGGGCAGCTCCAGCGAGCCATTTGTCAAAGGTGACGCACGCCAAGCCGATGCTTAGCCTCGACAATGCCTTTTCTGATGAAGACGTGGACGATTTTGTCGGCCGTGTGCGGCGCTTCCTCAATTTGCCAGAGGATACCCCCGTTGCGCTCACGGCGGAGCCTAAGATTGACGGCCTGTCGTGTTCGCTGCGCTATGAGGCGGGTCGGTTGGTGCTTGCCGCCACGCGGGGCGATGGCCAAGTGGGCGAGGATGTAACAGCCAATGTCCGCACAATTGCTGATATCCCGCAATTGATTTCCAGCAATATTCCGCAGGTGTTTGAAGTGCGGGGCGAAGTTTACATGGCAAAAGCTGATTTTGCCGCCCTGAATGCCAAAGCCGAAGCTGAAGCAAGTAAGCTTTTTGCCAATCCACGCAATGCTGCGGCTGGATCGCTGCGCCAGAAAGATCCGGCAGTTACAGCCGCACGGCCCTTGCGTTTTTTGGCGCATGGTTGGGGCGAAACATCTGATCTGCCGGGTGAAACCCAGTTTGATGTTATTAAAGCCATTGAGAGCTGGGGCATCCCCGTTGATCCGCGCTTTGTGCGATTGACCAGTACGGCTGAAGTTCTTGCGCATTACCGAACCATTGAAGCGCTCCGTGCAGATCTGCCCTTTGATATTGATGGCGTGGTCT
>JBEEOY010000062.1:0-10449 GCA_041191345.1 Pseudomonadota bacterium | reverse complement strand
AATCGGCTTTATACCGGCCATCGCCTTCCACCGCGAAGACGGGGTCAAGGCCATTGGCCTTGCACAAATCAAAATCATCTTCGCCATGGTCGGGCGCCATATGGACAAGGCCCGTGCCGCTATCCGTCGTTACAAACTCACCTGCAAGCAGCGGGCGGGGGCGCGCAAAGAAATCGCCCTTGGCGTGCATCGGGTGGCGGGCAATCGCGCCAGCCAAGTCGTTGCCCTTCAACGAGCGTAGCGGGGCGACATCGACACCCGCCCGTGCCGCGAATGCCGCGCTCAGCTCGGCTGCAATGATAACCTTTCGGCTGCCAGCTTGCGCCAGAACATACTCGACATCCGGCCCATAAGCGATGGCTTGGTTAACGGGGATCGTCCACGGCGTGGTTGTCCAGATGACCGCATAAGCGCCAACCAGATCCGGCGCATTGGGCGCTTCGACAATCTCAAACGCCACATCAATTTGCGTTGAGACAATATCTTCATACTCAACTTCGGCCTCAGCCAATGCCGTCTTTTCCACGGGGCTCCACATGACGGGCTTGGCCCCGCGATAGAGCTGGCCGCTTTCGGCAAATTTCAAAAGCTCGCGCACAATGGTGGCTTCGGCTTGAAAATCCATAGTGAGATAGGGATTGTCCCAATCGCCATTAATGCCCAGCCGCTTCAGCTGCTCGCGCTGGCGGTCGACCCAGTTCTTCGCATAAGCGCGGCATTCGGCACGGAATTCTTCGACTGGCACCTCATCCTTGTTGCGCTTTTTCTTGCGATATTCTTCTTCCACCTTCCATTCGATGGGCAGGCCATGGCAATCCCATCCGGGCACATAGGGTGCATCTTTGCCCAGCAGGCTTTGGGTGCGGACCACCATGTCTTTGAGGATGTGGTTGAGCGCATGGCCAATATGCATATCGCCATTTGCATAGGGCGGGCCATCATGCAGGATGAACTTTTCGCGGCCTTTGCGCGCCTCGCGCAGGCGGCGATAAAGATCAGCCTCTTGCCAACACGCCAAAATACCCGGTTCTTTCTGCGGTAGGCCGGCCTTCATTGGAAAGTCGGTCTTGGGCAGGAACACAGTGTCGCGATAATCGCGGGCGTCGGGCGTGGTAGCGTCAGTCATAGCCGGTGCGCCTTACGGGATGCGCGCGGGCAAATAAAGCCTTTGGGCGGATTTCCTTAAGGAGACTTAGCGGGAAAGCCGCAACCGGGCTTCATCACAATCGTGCGCCATTTGCGCCATCAGCGCGTCGAGGGAGTCAAATTTTGCTTCGGCTCTCAGGAAAGAGACAAACTCGACAGCAATGTCTTGCCCGTAAAGATCGCCAGAAAAATCAAAGAAATGCGGCTCTAGCAATTCTTTGGGCGGATCAAAGGTGGGGCGAATGCCCAAATTGGCAGCCCCGTTCAGCACCCGGCCATCGGCCAGATGGCCCCGCACGGCATAAATGCCATAACGCGGCCGCAAATAGCCGCCCATATCGATATTGGCGGTCGGAAAGCCCAGCTTGCGGCCATTTTTATCGCCATGAATCACAGGGCCCTGCACCGCAAAGGGGCGCGTGAGCAGGCGCGTTGCCGTCTCACAATCCCCGGCTTGCAATGCAGTGCGGATGCGGCTGGAGGAAATCGGGCCTTCAGCATCGCAGACGGGGCCAACTGAAGTGCTGGTGATGCCAGCGGCCGCCCCCAGCGTCTGCAATGTGGCAATATTGCCGCCGCGTCCTTTGCCAAAGGTAAAATCTTCGCCCGTGACAACGCCAGTCACGCCCAGATGTCCGCCCAGCCACTCCGCCACAAAGTCGTCCGCCGTGACATTGGCCAGCCGATCCCCAAAGGCAAAGACAACCATCGCATCTGCCCCCGCCTCGGCCACATAGCGCTGGCGCTGGTCAAGGCTGGTCAGGCGGAAAGGGGCAGTTTCCGGTTTGAAATGGCGCACAGGGTGCGGATCAAATGTTGCAACTAAGGCCGGCACGCCACGGGCGCGCGCCTCGGCAACGGCTTGGCCAATCACGGCCTGATGCCCGGCATGGACGCCATCAAAATTGCCCAGCGCCACCACACCGCCGCGAAATGCGTCGGGGATGGGGGCATTTCCGTCTAAACGGGCAATGGCGGTCGCGGTCATAAGGGCGGGCTATATGAAGCGCTTAGCGTGGCGGCAAGACAGACTTCAGGACACGCAGCACATTACCGCCCATCACCTTGGCAATCTCATCCCGGCTAAAGCCTTCATCCAGCAGGGCTTGCGTCACATGCGCAAGATGTGCCGTGTCAAAAGGCGTGGTGGTCGCGCCATCAAAATCTGAACCTAGACCGACATGGTCAATCCCAACCAGATCGCGCACATGGCGAATGGCCTTGGCAATGGCGCGCGGGTCTGTTGAACAAATTGCCGCATCCCAATAACCAATGCCAACCACGCCGCCAGTGCGCGCCACGCCGCGAATCTCATCATCGGTCAAATTGCGGTTGACCTTGCACGTGGCCTGCACGCCGCCATGGCTGGAGACAACCGGGCGTTTGGCAAGCCGCAAGATATCGGCCACGGCCGCATGGCTGCTATGGGCAATATCCACCACCATCCCACGCGCTTCCATATCAGCCAGAATTTGGCGGCCCAGCGGTGTCAGCCCGCCCTTTTTCTCACCATGCATGGATCCGGCGACTTCATTGTCCAAGAAATGGGCAAAGCCCGCCATGCGGAAACCGGCTTTGTAAAGCGCGTCCAGATTGGCGCGCTGGCCCTCCAGATTCTGCAGCCCTTCAATAGACAAGAGCGCGCCAACGGGCACTGCCCCACCTTTGGCACGCGCGGCAATGAGCGCGTCGAGATCAGCCCCGGTGCGGACAATGAGCAATTTGCCTTTTGCCCCAGCCTCGGCCCGGCGCAGCTTTTCAGCATGCCAGAGCGAGCGTTCGAGCAGCGAGGTCCATGTCCGCACGGGCTGCATCTGGCCAATGGCCAGCGCCGTGATGTTGTCCGTCTTGTCCGAATTGGCGTCGTAATTTTGGCCGCGCGGGGTTTTGGTGACGGACGAGAAGACTTGCAGGCCCACATGGCCGTCTTCCAAACGGGGCAGATCAATATGGCCGCGATCTGCCCGGTTCAGCAGATTGCGTTTCCACATCAAAGTATCACCATGCAAATCGGCAATGAACAGGCTGTTGTGCAGCGCCTGCGCCGCAGGGCTCACCACCTGATTGGTCGGCGCCAGCTTGTTCATCGATTCTTCCGCCAGCTTGGGCGAAAAGGCGAAAAAGCTAATGATGGCCACTGTCAGCAGTAGCCCAAATCCTACACTAATCCGACGCATCATCCCCTCCGTTTGAGCGTCACGAAATCATAGGCTGGACGGCCCCCTTCGGCGGGGTGCGCTTCCCGCGCCACTTCCACCCAGTCCGCGCCAAAAGGCTCTAAAATCGTATCACCTTGTGCCGCGATATGCACTTCGGTCACTTCAATCCGGTCCGCGCGCGGCAGAAAGAGGCGATAAATTTCTGCCCCGCCAATGATGGACACGTGCGGCGCATTGGCCAGGCGCATTGCATCTTCCACGCTGGCGGCAGTTTCTGCGCCGTCCTCTGCCCATTCCAGATTGCGCGTCAGCACAATATGGCGGCGATCGGGCAATAAGCCGGGCAGGCTATCAAAAGTTTTGCGCCCCATAATCATTGGCGCGCCCAAAGTGAGTTGTTTAAACCGCCGCAGATCAGCCGGAAGATGCCACGGCAATTTGCCGTCCACACCAATGACGCCATTATCGGCGCGCGCGACGATGAGGACGACTTCGGGATGGTTCATACAGCCACCGGGGCAGAAATATGCGGATGCGCCTCATAGCCCTCAATCACAAAATCCTCATAGGCATAGCCATCAATAGCGTCAGGCGTGCGCAGGATTTTCAGGCGCGGCAGCGGCTTGGGCTCTCGCGCCAATTGGGTTTTGGCTTGCTCCAAATGGTTCAGATACAAATGGCAATCGCCGCCCGTCCAAATGAACTCACCCGGCTCGAGCCCAGCTTGCTGCGCCAGCATATGTGTGAGCAGCGCGTAAGAGGCGATGTTGAAGGGCACGCCCAAAAACACATCGGCACTGCGCTGGTAGAGCTGCAAAGAGAGCTTTCCATTGCCGACCCATGTTTGGAACAAGCAATGGCAGGGGGCGAGTGCCATCTGGCCAATTTCGCCCGGGTTCCACGCGCTGATAATCTGGCGGCGCGAGGCCGGGTTGGTTTTCAGTTGCTGCACCAGGTCTGCAATTTGGTCGATGGTCTCGCCATTCGCGGTTTCCCAGCGGCGCCATTGCTTGCCATAAACGGGCCCAAGATCGCCATTTTCATCGGCCCATTCGTCCCAGATGCTGACTTTATTGTCTTGCAGCCAGCGGACATTGGTATCGCCGTTTAAAAACCAGAGCAGCTCATAAATGATTGAGCGCAGATGCAGCTTCTTGGTCGTGACCAAGGGAAAGCCTTCCGACAAGTCAAAGCGCATCTGGTGGCCGAACACGCTGAGCGTGCCGGTTCCCGTCCGGTCCATTTGTTCGACACCTTGGTCGAGAATGCGTTGCATGAGGTCGTGATAGGCGCGCATTGTTGAATGCTTATGGCGAGGCTTTGGCAGCGCGCAATTGAAAATCGTGTCCGCACTCCATTTTCGAGCGAATTGACTCGGAAATGGGCAGAATTAGGCTAGCGGCCCTGTGGGCTTTGCGGCACCCCATGACGCATGGATACAAAAGCCCCCCAAGGTTCAGAGCTTGCCCGCGACCCTTGGGCGCCAGAGTTGGAAATAAGGCTGCGGGGGCAAGACCAGGAATTGGTGGCCATTGCCTATTTGGATGCGCAGGCGGAAACGCTGGGCATCCGCATTTGCACGGAGGGTCGGCAGGGGGATGTTGTCCTGCCTCTCAAAGATATTTTGCGCGATGTGCTGGATAAGGATCCCCACGCTCTTGTTCTGGCGCATAACCACCCCAGCGGTGATCCGCGGCCCAGTGCAACGGACCGGCAGGCAACACAGGCGCTGTGCGCGATGCTGCGCCCCTTGGGCGTGCGCTTGGCCGACCATATTATTCTTGCAGGGGACGAGCGGATCAGCTTTCGGGATTTGGGCCTGTTATAGCAGGCATTAGCGGCGCATGACGCGGGCACAGGGCGTGATGTCCGTAGGCTTAGGGCGTGGGGCCTTGGCCTCAAAGGCAGCATAATAGCCGCCTGCAAAGGCGGCGCGTTCAAAACGGACCAGACGATAGCCAATAGCTGCTAGCTCACATTGGAGCAGAAGCGGCGGCGTGCCATGTTTTTCGGTTGGTCGGTCTGCATCCACAATGATGACGCGCCCGCCCGGCTTTAAGGCGGGGTGGAGGTTCCAGAGAAATTGATAGGGCGCCGCAATTTCGTGATACATATGGACCATAAGCACGCGATCAAAACTGGCATGCGGCAGCCGCGGGTCTTCGGGCGCCCCCAGACGGACGCTCACATTGTCGAGCCGTTCCCGGTTCACGCGTTCAGCCAGTTTGTCGCGGACGGCTGGCATAATGTCTTGCGCCAGCACGCGGCCTTTGGGGCCGACGCGCTCAGACAAACGGATGGTGTAATAGCCCTCGCCTGCGCCAATGTCCGCCACGGTCATGCCCGGCTGAATATCCGCCAAGTCCATAATCCGCTCTGCCTCGTCCAGCCGATCACGGCTTTCCTCAGTAGACCAGCGGTCAGAGATGATATTGGCAACAGGGCGGTCTGCTGTGGGGAATTGCGCCTCGGCCTGTTTGGGTGCCGGCAAACAGCCTGCCACACCACATGCCATGGCCAGCATGATGCTGCGGGCCAGAGGCGCATGGCAGGCAGGGCTGCGCTTAATCAATATCCTCAACGACCACCTTTTCGCCGGTCACGCGCTGCGACAGCGCGGCGGCCATAAATTTATCCAAATCGCCATCCAGCACATCGCCCGGGGCTGTCGACGTCACTCCGGTGCGCAGATCCTTCACCAGCTGATAAGGCTGGAGAACATAAGATCGGATTTGGTGGCCCCAGCCAATTTCGGTCTTGGTGGCATTGACGGCGCTGGCTTCGGCTTCGCGGCGCTGCAATTCTGCTTCGTACAGACGCGCCTTTAATTGCTTCATCGCTTCTGCCCGGTTTTTATGCTGGCTGCGCTGGTTTTGGCAGGCAACCACAATGCCCGTGGGCAAGTGCGTGATGCGCACAGCGGAATCCGTGGTGTTCACGTGCTGACCGCCAGCGCCTGAGGCGCGATAGGTATCAATCCGCAAATCGCCCTCATTGACTTCAATATCAATGTCATCATCGACCACCGGGTAAACCCAGACGCTGGAAAAGCTGGTGTGCCGCCGGGCGTTGGAATCATAGGGGCTGATGCGCACTAAGCGGTGGACGCCGCTTTCGGTCTTGGCATAGCCATAGGCGTTTTCGCCCTTGATCAACAGCGTGGCCGATTTGATGCCCGCTTGTTCACCCGCGTGATAATCCACCAATTCCACCTTCATCCGGTGGCGTTCCCCCCAGCGGGTGTACATGCGTTGCAGCATTTCGGCCCAATCCTGGCTTTCGGTGCCGCCAGCGCCCGCATTGATTTCAATATAGGTGTCATTCGCATCGGCTTCGCCGGCCAAAAGGGCTGCAACTTTGTCCTTTTCCGCACGCTCGGCGAGTTCGCCAAGGCTCAGCACGGCTTCATCGGCCAAAGCCTCATCGCCTTCGGCTTCGGCCATTTCCAGCAGCTCAACAGTATCGTCCCGTTCGCGCTCAATGGCGCGTGTGGCGTTGATAGCATCGTCCAGCCGCCGCCGTTCGCGCATCACGTCTTGCGCGGCCTTGGGGTCATTCCACAGCGCCTGGTCTTCGACCTTGGCGTTCAGTTCTTCCAGCCGCTTTAGGGCGCGATCCCAATCCAAAAAGCGCCGCAACAAAGCGACGGCCTGATTGATCTGATCGACATGGGACTGCGCTTCAGCGCGCATTTCAGTTCTCCAATAAACGCAAGATTAAGGGTAGCGGAACGGCGGGGTTAGTAAATCCCGCCCTCCCTTTGCAAGAAATCACTATCACGACGCAGGCTCTTTTGGGCAGCATCGCCAGCAACAGCTTTATCAGCGGCCTTTTTCTGATCTTCCAGTTCATCACGGCGAATGGTGCGCCGCGGCTCGCTTTCAGGCTTAAACGCTTCCCAAATCACGGGGGACTTGGGGTCGTCCGTTGGCCAAGCGCCATAAACCCGCTTGCCTGACATACGTTCAATCCGAATCATGCGGATGCCCGGTGGCGCGCGGAAGGGCACAATCGGCATGTCTGCCATGGCGCGCGTGGCAAAAGCCTTGAAAATCGGCACAGCATAGGTGCTGCCCTGGACATAGCCCCCCATATTCCGGGGCTGATCAAAGCCCATATAGAGCCCCGCAATCAAATCCGGTGATCCGCCCACAAACCAGACATTGGTGGGGCCGCTGGTGGTGCCTGTTTTGCCAAAAAGCGGGCGGTTCATATCGCGCAGCTGCACAGCCGTGCCGCGTTGGACAACGCCTTCGAGCATATGGACAACTTGATAAGCAGTTAGCGGATCAATGAGCTGGCGGGTGCGGGCTGGCGGGCGTGGCATGGCTGCGCCATTCCAATCGGGCGCATTGCACCCTTCGCAGCGGCGCGTATCAGCCCGCCACAGGATTTTGCCTTGCCGGTCCTGCACATAATCAATCAGCGTTGGCCGCCGCTCCCGCCCATTAGACGCCAGGATAGAATAAGCGTTCACGAGGTTCAGGACTGTCGTTTCGCCTGCCCCCAGCGCGATAGAGAGCAAGGCAGGATAAGGCTGGTTGGGCGGGCTGATGCCAACCGTCGCCGCCATTTTAACGATACGTTCCATGCCCGTTTGTGAGGCGGCACGCACTGTCATCAAGTTGCGTGATTGTTCTAAGCCCCAGCGCATGGTGCGCGGGCCAGAGCCGCCGCCATCAAAATTCTTAAAGCATTTCCGGCCCAGCTTGGCAGATTGATAGACGCAAAATGGCCCATCAATGATGATTTCGGCGGGCGTCATCCCGCCATCCAGTGCCGAGGCATAGACAAAGGGCTTGAAGGAGGACCCCGGCTGGCGCTGCGCTTGCGTGGCCCGGTTATACGAGGCCAGCCGCACATCAAAGCCGCCCTGCATTGCCAGCACCCGGCCTGTATGCGGATCTTGCACCACCATGCCGCCCGAAACTTCAGGAATATTGCGCAAGGCATAGTCTGCGCCCTGCTGCTTTACGGCAATAATGTCGCCCGGCTTCATCGCCGTAAACGCCGCAGTGGCTGTGCCTCGGCGGGGCATGGCGGCAAGGCCCGAGGGCAGGCGGCCCATGCTTCCATCGGCAAAGCCAATTTGGGCAAGCCCCCCGGCTTTGCGCAACACCACGGCAATGCGCCAATCATTATAGCCGGCGCCCAAATTTTGGGCGGCCAATCGGCCAGACCAGCCCTCACCAACATCAATTTTGCCGATCGGGCCACTCCAGCCCTTGCCACTGTCATAGCGGACAAGGCCGTCGCGCAGAGCCTGTTCAGCATAACGCTGATAATCGGGGTTGATGGAGGCGCGCACCCACAGCCCGCCATCATAGACGGAATTGGGGCCGGCTTCTGAGTTTTCGCCAAATTTCTCGATCAGCTCACGGCGGACTTCTTCGAGAAAATAGCCGCCCATTTGGAGATTGGGGGCCGTTGCTGCGCGCGGCAAAATGCCCAGCGCCGTTTGCGTCGCGGCTTGATATTCAGCAGGGCTAATATAGCCATTATCGCGCATGGCCCGCAGCACATAATCGCGCCGCTCAAGCGCCCGTTGTTCATTGCGCTTTCGCCCATAGGTTTCGGGCGCTTTTGGCAAAATCGCCAAAAACGCCATTTCCGGCAGCGACAAATCTGTCACATCCTTGTTGAAATAGGCCCGAGCTGCGGCTTGCACGCCAAAGCTATTCCGCCCCAACGGAATTTGGTTGAGGTAGAGCTCAAGAATCTGTTCCTTGGTCAGCACCGATTCAATGCGCCGGGCAAGAATGGCTTCTTTCACTTTGCGCGTGATGGAATATTCATTGCCCAAGAGCAGATTTTTGGCGACCTGCTGGGTAATGGTTGAGCCACCGCGCGCCCGCTCGCCCGAGCCAATTTTGCTGACATAATCGACCACCGCGCCCGCAAGCCCGGGAAAATCAATGCCGCCATGTTCAAAAAAGGTTTTGTCCTCGGCTGAAATAAAGGCCTCGATTAAGCGGGGGGGATATTCCGCATAGCGCAATTCCACCCGGCGTTCGCGGGCATAGCTGTGGACGGGCACCCCATTTACGTCGCGCACATAAGTTGGCAGCGGCGGCTGATAAGTCAGCAGCGATTCTGCTGAGGGCAAGTTGCGTCCAAATGTCAGCCAGATCAGCGCATAAAGCAGCACCAGCCCGCCCGCGATGCGCGTGGCCAGGCGAAACCGTGGCTGGGTTTGATAGCGCTGCATAAACCAGGCGCGCGCCATCTGTGCCTGAAGGCGCAGCTGCTGCCATCGCTCAGAGAAGCGCACAGGAATGGAAACGGCCATGGCGCTCGCCTCTAGCGGGAAATCGAGACTGGGGGAACCGCTTTTGCGCCAATAGGATTAGCAACGGGTTCAGTTGGGCCTGTCTTTGCGCGCCACAAAAATCTCCACGGCCCGGCGGACACTGGCGGCAATCTCTGCCTGACCCGAACGCGATCGGATACGCTGGCTGTCCGTCTCGCTTGACAGATAGCCCAGCTCAAGCAGGACCGCGGGCATATCGGGCGATTTCAAGACGGCCAGCCCCGCCATACGCAGGCCACCTGCATGAAAGGGAATGCGGCCCGCGCCTTCGCGGCGTAAGAGCCGAGCAAAGTCAACTGAGGCTGCCATTGTCTCGCGCTGGGCAAGATCAACTAAGATCGACGTGACGGCCACTTCTTTGCCCGACAAATTGACGCCATTCAGAATATCCGCCTTATTCTCGCGGGTGGCGAGCGCCTGCGCCTCGCGGTCTGAGGCAATGTCCGACAACGTGTAAATGCTGGCCCCTGTTGCTTGGCCGCTCGCTGAATCTGCGTGAATTGAAATGAACAGTTCGGCCTTAAGATTGCGGGCAATGGCCGTCCGTTCCCGCAGGGGCAGAAATATATCGGCGTCACGCGTCAGCGCCACGCGCACCCTGCCAGAGGCCAGTAGTTTTGCGCGAATTTGTCGGGCGACAGCCAGTGTCAGCTTCTTTTCTTGCAGGCCGCCATAAGGCGAAATCGCCCCCGGATCATGCCCGCCATGGCCGAGATCCAGCACCACTAAAGGCCGTCCTGCAGGCCCGGAAATTTGGGGAAGGGCAAGGCTGGCGCGGGGGGCATCCAGCGGAATAGTCACGCGTGCGCCGCGCCATGGCGGGCCTGCCTGCAC
>JBEEOY010000061.1:0-46193 GCA_041191345.1 Pseudomonadota bacterium | reverse complement strand
AGCTGTCATTGCCGTTGAAGTTCGCGTTCGGCGTGTAGGTAATCGTCGAGCCAGATACAGACACCGTGCCATTACCAGGCGCCGCCGCTGTGTAGGTCAGCGCATCACCGTCAGTATCCGTTGCACTAACTAAGATAGCTTTTGCTGTGTCCTCGTTTGTGGATATCGATTGTGATGATGTGGCGAATATTGGGGCGGAGGACATGGTGGAGACCTATTCTTAAAAAAGATCTTATTTCAAACTAGCCTTTCTAGACGGCATAATAACGCTATTACCGGCTATCTGGGAAACAACATTGGTTTGCGGTAGCAGAATAAATTCGCAAGTCATTTTGCGCTTCTCTCGATACATCTTGGTTCTCTTAACCGAAGTCTAAGCAGAACTGATGCCCTTAGCAAATTTGCAACGGCACAGTCCCAATGTCCTCTTCCAGCCACCACGCCTATCCACCCCTACATCGACCGTAACGGTTTTGTGAGACATCGCTGGCGCGACTTAAAATAATCGTCAAAGCGGCGTCAGTATCACGGGTCCGCTGCCCTAAGCTGCGAAAACTGTGGGTGTCGCTTTTAGCTGCCCCTAAATCAAACTGCCTTCCGGCAGCTCCTGCCATTGATAGTCTTCAGGCACGGGGCATCCCTTGTCCAGAAACTGCGTCAAGACAGGCGTGATTTCGATCGCCCTGTCCCAGCCGACAGGCATTGGCGGCGGGCCGAAGGCGGCATCATGGGCTGCGATCACGTCGTAGACTTCAGCTTCATCATGTTCCGATTTCCTGCTTGATAGGCTCCATGAAATGAAGCGTCATTGACCCCTGCCTTTCTGAGGCATCCAATCGGCGGCAGGGAGTTTGGCTTCGGGAGAGCCCCATGTTGCACCTGTCTCTTTATGCATGAATAGATGAGGTTCCGGGTTTTCAACCTTCCACGCATCCATATGTTTCACGGCAGCTTTATGTTGCTCAATTGTCGCCTCTCCAGTTGATTTAACATTGAAGCGTTCAAAATATCGAAGTGCCTCTCTCTGATATCTTGATTGCCATTCACTTCGATCTGGATTTCTTACCCAGGGGTTGGCAACTTTCTTTGGGATGATATTTGATTTTTTGGCAGGTCTCGTAACCTTAGCGCGTTTATTTTTGGTGCTGGCAGTATGCACAATACATAGCTGCCAATCATCGAGCCATTTCTCGCCATGGATAAAGGCCGCTGGTTTAATACGGGCCGGCTTACCAGTGGCGATGCAGTACTGCTGGAAACGCTTAACACCTGAAATTATTTCATTCAGACTAAAACCGGCCTCAACCTTTGCATCGATCAAGCGCTCTGTCTCAGAGACTGTAACACGGCGTCCCCAGGCCTCCCAGAAAACAGCATACTCACTTGCCCGGGGCAAGCCGCAAGCCCCGATAGGGCGCAGCGGCGCAGCCATTCCCTCCGCTTGCGATCTTTCAATCTCATCCTTCGCTTCTTGCTCGGATGGATTGATAGGATCGGGTGACATAAGTGACACCATGTTGGAGCTATGCGTGTCACCATAGGTTGCCACAGGTGTCACCATAGCGACTTGCATGGTGTCATCTATGTCTCCATCCCCATCTTGGCCGAATAAGCCCCTGTTCAGGCGATAGCGGTTCGATCGGCCCGGCCCACCGTGTTCCGCAATCTGGATTAAATCCATGGCGACGAGCCTGCTAACGGCGCGCTTGGCGGTTCTCACCGTCGTGGCGGCTATTCTAGCGATCCTGCCAAAGCTTGGCCATGCTTTGCCGGTCTCAGTGTTTATATGATCGGCCAGCACAATAAGTACGGCCAGTTCCGCGCGGCTCAATTCCGACCGGCCAGCAGCACCGCATAGCCATTGGATTTTTAGGACAGGGCCAAACGGGGCGGCCTTTGTCGCTTCGGCATTGCGGCTCATTTCACCCCGCCTTGAGACATGTTGCTGCCTTCTTCAGTAAGTCGCAGCACCGCGGTCAACCTGCTAGATGGACTCTGCCGCCGCTCTCCAGTGGCTTCCACCAGCCCTAGATTGCGCAGTTCGCTAAACCTTGGGTGCAGCGCTTCCCTTGTGACTCCAGGCGCTGCAATGAGTTCCGGTACATTGGCGTAACCAAGAGAAGCCAGCGCCTCGGTTGCTCTGCAGCGCAAGTGCGCTAAACGCGACTGGATCGCCTTGGCGGCCTCTTGTGAAGTGCCCTCGATCGCTTTGCTTCCAGCCGCGACGGGATAAACGGGGGATGAATCGCTAGCGCCGCTTGTGGTATTTTTTGCACTATCGCCACTCAACGAATCCCCAGCCTTCCGGTTGGGATTTTTGCTCCGGTGCTCCATCATGAAGCCTGTTCGCGCATCGCGCCAAAGTGCGCTTCCAAATCGCTTTCTGGCCAATAAAGGCGCCCACCCAGCTTGATCGGCTGGGGGAGTCTTCCAACAGCAAGGTCGATATAAATGGCACTTCGTGATCGGTTGCCCAGCTTGGCGCGCAGTTCGTGGAAGTTGAGATAACGCTGCATCTTGAACCATCCCTTCTTGTTTCGGATGGCTCATTTTTGCCCGGCGCCGCCTATACGTCTGCCACTAAATCTCACTATTTAATGGCATAAACTTCTTCCATGTCTCGCCGGTATTTATTCCGCCACTTTTGTAGCTGAGACCGGCTAGGGCCTTCTCCATACAATCCGTCTAAAACGGCACTTATTGCTGCCTCTGGACTTAATCCATCCTCCTCCAGTTCAACAACTTTTGCGCCGTACTTAAATTCGTCTTGCTCGGTGAATATAGACCGGGGACGCCCTCGGCGACTTTTCAGTTCCAGCAGACGTAAAAATTCGGCCGCATCGCCACCGCTCCGCTGGATGGCACGTCCCAGCCAATGCGCCAGGAGGGGCGGCACCACTTCGGCATCTTCAAGATATTCCGCGACAGTCTCCAACCTCTTCCATCCGGAGTCGGGCTCGGAATCGGATTCTAATTCAAATCCTCCGAAAGGAAGCTTGCTCATCCTTCTCCCCCAATCAATCGCACCACTTGCCCGCCAGTGCCGGTGACATGATTGGCCCACCTCTCCAAAAGGGCGCGCCTTTGTTCCAGAAAGTCAGTCCGACGATACGCGCGTACCACACCTGAATCGGTGACATGGGCTAGCACAGCTTCCGCCACTTCATGCGGCGCGTCAGTGGCTTCGGCCAACCAAGTGCGCAGGCTTGTCCGAAAGCCATGGGGCCGGACTTTAAGGCCACGACGTTCCATGGCGCGCGATAGCGCCATGTCGGATAAAACGCCCTTGCTCACACCGGGGAACAGAAAACCGTCACGCGCGAAGGGCTTGGCCAGTTCGATTACGCGCAGCGCTTCGCCAGACAGCGCAATCCGAAAGTCCGCGGTTGCACCCTTACGGCCCTTCATCATATCGGCTGGCACCGTCCAGACATCACCCTCGATCTCATCCAGCCGCAAATGGCGCAGCGGTGTCGATCGGCTGCCCGTCAGGATCGCCAGCCGCAGGGCAAGGTTTACCGGCGACAGTTCGGCAAGTGACGCATAGAAAGCCGGCACCTCCGCCCACGGCATGGCGGGGATGTTTTTCGGTTCATGACGTGTCTTACCCAACAGCGCCTTGGCCTTAGCAACGGCCTGCAAATCCACCTCCAGCCCCAGCGCCGCCGCATGCTGCAGGACAATGTTGAGGCGGTTTGCGGCCTTACGCGCGGTGTCGGCTTTAGTGTGCCATATTGGAGCCAGAACATCGCGGATGTCGCGTTGATCTAAATCCTCCACCGGCACCTTGCCCAGCTTCGGCAGGACATGCAGTTCCAGCGGCGTAAACCACCGCCCAGCCTTGCCATCGCCTTTCAATTCCGCCTTGCGCACCTCAAAGGCTTCCACCGCCAAAACCCGCAGCGTCGTATCAGCCCGCGACGATTCCCGCGCTTCCTTCTCGCGTTCCTTGACCGGATCGCGACCAGACGCAGCCACGGCACGCCAGCGATCTGCAGCTTCCCGCGCGGCAGCCAATGAAACATCCGACAAGCCGCCCAGTCCCATCTCCCGCCGCCGTCCGTGAATTGTGACGCGCAGAATCCATTGCCCGCCGCCGTCGGGTCGCTTGCGCAGCCAAAGTCCCCGGCCATCGCAATAATCTCCTCGCGGGGCCGCCTTCACCTTCGCGGCGGAAAGTCGATTGTGAGCGCGCAAATTTGATCCCCCTAAATATCCCCCTTTGCTTACTGGATAAGTCGGGACAGCTCAAGGCGGATAGGGACAAAGAAACGTCCAAATTCAGCGCGGACAGCGCAGCCCGGGACTTAGAAAAACATCTAAAAACATCGGGTTTGTGCCGTCCCTGGGCACCATTTTTCACTTGAAAATTAGTGGTTCGAGCAATGGTGAGGTCTTGCAATCTCTGCGTCAGTCTGCACCACTAGCAGCGGCGAGATGTCTGTTTCATAGAGGGTATGAAAATTACTTTCATGGCGGTGGGGTCATGCAAAACAGGCAAGAGACTATTCGGTACAAGGCGGGGATGGCGATTTTATTCTCGCTTCTCTACGCGGCCACCTACCGCCTCTTTCAGGGCATGGGGATTTATCACGAGCTGATTTCATTCAATCCTTGGCTCTTTTATCCGCCCGCATTCCTGCGCCTCGCGGCATTTTTGCTTATCGGCTATTGGAGCATCCCCGCGCTATTCATCGCTGGCTTTTGCTGTATCGACTTTGGCATGACCCTGACTGGCATTGCCATCGTCTCGGCTTTTTGTGCAGTCGGGGGGCCCTTGGCCGTTGATATGACGGCAAAAGCCATTTCCCTGCGGGCAAGCCTGATCAATCTCACGCCCTGGCGATTGCTCATTCTCTCCTTGGCATGTGCCGTGGGCAATGCCATTTTCATGAAGATGGGGCTTTCGATTGTGAATTACGAAACCTCGAAGATGCCAGATTATCTCTCAATTGTGATTGGGGACACAATTGGCACATGGGCGATGATCTATCTCATCAAGACCGCGCTTACTGTATATGGCAGATCGCTAAAAAACTAATCGCTGCTTGTGTCTTTTGCGCCAGCGGGATGCCGTTAACATCGGCGTGTCAGCGGTTTGAACCCATGCTTGGCGCACCAACCTGCATTGGTATTCACAGCAATTGAGTTGATGTGAGAGGGGTTTAGGTTGGCCCGGCTGCCATTTGGGCAGCATTTGGGATCAACGCCTGATGAAAACCATTGCTGATCTGCGGGCCCGCCTGCAGGACTTGCACCAACGCACCAGCGAGACGCCGCTGTTCAACCCCGTGTTTCAACTGGGGCATGATGTATCGCGGCTGCTGGAAAATGGCACGCTTCGTCTCGACACAATTGACCAGTTGATTGCAGATTTATCCGCTGAGGCGCTGAACAGCCGGGCGCGGCGCCTGCACATGCTTTTGGCGCCCCTCAGCCCCGCGGATAATGGCACATGCTGGGCCGGGCTTGCCGCCCAAGCGGCCAGCGATTTTGACAGCTTTGTCGATCGCTTTTCCAAGCCCTTTTTGCACAGCGTGTTTACCGCGCACCCGACATTTCTGCTGACGCGCGCCGAAAGCGATTCAGTGGCGGCCGCAGCCAGCCAATCCCCGCCGGGGGCCATAGCGCGGGGCGAAGAGGGTGCGCCGCGCGCGGCCATTACGCTGGATTTTGAGCATGATGAGGCCATGGCCGCCATTGCCCGCGCGCAAAAGGCCCGTGATGCCGTTGTCGGCACATTATATGATCATGCCGCGACCCGGTGGCCCGACCAATGGACGCAGTGGCTGCCCCAGCCGTATCGCTTTGCGACATGGGTGGGCTATGACATGGATGGCCGCACTGATATTAGTTGGGCGACCAGCCTAAGATATCGCCTTGCCGAAAAGGCGGAACGGCTGGCGCGCTATAGCGCGGACCTAGCAGCACTTGACGCACACCATCCGCTGCTGGCCCCGTTGCGCGCAGGCGAAGCCCATAGCCGCGCAATGGCGGCGCTGTTCGCGCAGGATTTAACGGATCCAGCCGCCTTGTCTGCCGCGGCCAACCAATTCACTGCGGATGACCCCGCCAAGCTCTTGTCCTTGAAGCCAATCATTGCCGCGCTGCAAGAAGAAGCCCAGACCAGCGCAAATCCCGCGCGCACCCGGGCACTGCTGGTGCTGGCGGCGGCCATGCACAGTGATGGGCTGGGCATGGGCTGGGTGCATTTCCGCGTCAACGCATCACAATTGAACAATGCCATTCGCCGCCGCATTGACCCAGATGCCACGCTGGATCTGTCCAGCCGCACGGCCCTAAGCCGCGTGCGCGAGCTGTTAGAAAGCGTGCAGCCCTTGCGCTCCAACTTGGCCGCGCTGGCGATGGAAAGCACCACAGCGCTGCGCCAATTCCTCGTGATGGCGCAGATGCTGGCGCATGTGGATGCCGATGCGCCCATCCGCATGTTAATTGCCGAATGTGAGCAGCCTCAGACAGTTCTGGTCGCGCTGTATTTCGCAAAACTTTTCGGCGTGGATGACAAGGTGGATGTCTCGCCCTTGTTTGAAACTGAAAGCGCGATGGAACATGGCGCGCGCTTTTTGGATGCGCTGTTGGGCGAACCCATTTACCGCGCCTATGCCCGAACCCGCGGGCGCGTGGCGATCCAAACGGGCTTTTCCGATGCCGGGCGCTTTGTGGGCCAAGTGCCCGCGGCACTCGCAATTGAGCGGCTCCATGGGCGGCTCGCGCGGATCATGGCGCGGCATCACTTAACTGATGTCGCTGCCCTTATTTTCAACACGCATGGCGAATCCATGGGCCGGGGCGCGCATCCCGCCTCCATGCTTGATCGGATGCGCTATCCCATGAGCAGCTGGGCCCGCGCGCAATTTGCCCAGCATGGCATCCGGCTGGAATTGGAGGCGAGCTTTCAGGGCGGCGATGGCTATTTGCTGTTCCGCACCGATCAGCTGGCGCTGGCCACGCTGACGCGCATTGCCGAAGCTGAAACTGCACCTTTGCCCGAAGTTGAAGATGCGTTTTACACCCGCACCGACATTAGCCTTGATTTTTATCGCGGCATTCGCCGGGTGCAGCGGGAGCATTTGGACTCCAAAACCTATCCCCGTGCCGTCACGGCATTTGGTCTGGGGTTGCTGAATGAAACAGGCTCTCGCAAATCGCGTCGTCAATCAGACTTGGCCGCCGATAGGGATATGAGCCTGCGGCAAATTCGCGCCATTCCGCACAATGCCATTCTGCAACAATTGGGCTATCCCGTGAACATCTTGGCAGGCGCCGGATCTGCTGCGGGGGAAGATTTGGAAGGCGTGGCGGAATTGCTCGCCCAGTCAGACCGTGGCCAAGCCTTGGTCCGCTTGTTGCGCGCGGCAGACCGGCTGGCCAGCATCAAATCGGTCGCGGCCTATGGCGAACTGTTCAACAGCGCCTATTGGGCCAGCCGCCCCTATCGCGGCACTGAAGAGCATTTGTCAGCCGCCTGCCTGGCCCTAGCCGAACATTTGACCAAAGATGATCGTGCCGGGGTGTTCCGCCGCCTGGCCTCGCGCCTGCGTGTCGATGGTATGAAGCTGCACCGCCTGCTGGATCAATTGCCCCAAGATGCGGCCAAAGGGGATCGGGAAGATGTCCGCCGATCGCTGGGCGCGCTTCATGCGCTGCGCATCGCGCTGCTGCAGCATATGTTTTTAAAGGCCGTTCAAATCCCGGCCTTTTCCCGGTCCAATGACATTAGCCGGGATGATGTGTTGGAAATGGTCTTTACCCTGCGGATTGACGATGCCTTGGCGCAACTGCGCCGGGCCTTCCCCGTCTCCGTCCCTGCGATGAGCGATTTCGCCGTGACGGCCCCCAGCGATTATCCCGACAGTGACGCGCAAGCCTATGCGGGCATTCAATCGGCCTATATCGTCCCAATTGAGCGGGCCTATGGCCTGATCCTGCGGATCAGCACCGCTATTGCCAATCATTTTGGGGCGCATGGCTAGGCACGCCATGGCAGAGGATTGGCCTTTTGGCTGATTTTCTAATATAGGCCCGCCCATGCAGATTCCCGGCCATATTGATCCCGTCCCCGTCCCCCGCGCAGCTGTGCTGCGCGAAGATGGGCGCATTGACCTTGTCGGCCTGCCGCGCGAGCAGATTCGGCAGGAGCTGGAAGCAGCGGGCCTTGATGCGCGTCAGGCAAAATTGCGCGCCAAGCAAATTTGGCACTGGATTTATAATCGCGGCGCCACGCGCTTTGCGGATATGACGGATATTGCCAAGGCCCAGCACCCGTGGCTGGAAGACCGCTTTGTGATTGGCCGACCCGAAGTGGTGGAGGCGCAAGTCTCAACGGATGGCACGCGCAAATGGCTGCTGCGCGCACCTGATGCCCAAGATTATGAAATGGTCTTCATTCCCGATGCTGACCGCGGCACCTTGTGTGTTTCAAGCCAAGTGGGCTGCACGCTCAATTGCCGCTTTTGCCACACGGGCACAATGCGGCTGGTGCGCAATCTGACCGCGTCAGAAATTGTCGGCCAAGTCATGCTGGCGCGCGATGCGCTGGGTGAATGGCCCTCGCAGCCCGAAGGTCGATTGCTCACCAACATTGTGATGATGGGCATGGGCGAGCCGCTCTATAATTTTGAAAATGTGCGCGATGCGCTGAAAATTGTGATGGATGGAGATGGGCTGGCGCTCTCCAAACGCCGCATCACGCTCTCCACCTCAGGCGTGGTGCCAATGATGGCGCGCGCTGGGGCCGAAATTGGCGTCAATCTGGCCGTCTCGCTCCACGCGGTGACCAAAGATATTCGGGATGAGATTGTCCCACTCAACCGCAAATATGGCATTGAAGAATTGCTGCAGGCGTGCGCCGATTATCCGGGTGCGAACAATGCCCGGCGCATCACTTTTGAATATGTGATGCTGAAGGACAAGAATGACAGCGATGAAGATGCGCATGAGCTGGTCCGCCTCATCCGCAAATATAAGCTGCCTGCCAAGGTGAACCTGATTCCGTTCAACCCTTGGCCCGGCGCGCCTTATGACACCTCTACGCCCGAGCGTGTCCGGCGCTTTTCAGACATTGTGTTTCACGCCGGCATTTCGGCGCCCGTCCGCACGCCGCGTGGGCGCGATATTGATGCCGCTTGTGGCCAATTGAAAACCAGTGCGGAACGCAAGAGCCGAGCTGAACTTGATCGGCTGGCCGAAGAAAAACTGGCCGCTTTAGGCTAAGCCGCTGTCGCCGGCCCCGCATTGTGCAGGGCCGGTCGCGCAGAGAGATTTAGCGGCCCTTGATAAAGGCGCGGACATCGCGGGATAATTTGGCCCGGTCTTCGTCGCGCACATACATCATGTGGCCGGAATCATAATATTCAAACTTGATGCGGCTGCGGTCAAAATCAGCGCGCGTCAGCGCATATTCTGCCGCAAAAAAGGGCGTGGCAAAATCATAATAGCCCTGGCCGACAAAGATTTTGAGGCCCGAATTTTCGCGCAAGGCCCGCGAAATATACGGCGCAACATTCATATAAGTATCGCTGTCACGGCCTTCATTCAGGCGCCAATCCCAATTGCGCACGCCGCCAATGGTGACATAGCTGCGATCAGTTTTATAGCCGAGCGTGGCGCGCGCATAATGATTAATGGCTGCCGTATAGCCGCCATCAATGCCATAAAAGCTGGGATCATTATCGGGCTCTGACCCGGCGGAATCAAAGTCCTTACCTGTATAGCGCGAATCCAGTCGACCCACGGTCAGGCCGCGATCCCGCAGCAGCTCTTTATAAAAACGGGCGGGTGTCACGCGCAGGTCTGCCCGATCCAAAAAGGCTTCACTCAGCCCCGTAAAGCGCGACAAATCTTTGCGCACTATGGCGCGCTCATCCGCGCCCAAGGCATTGCCCTTCAGCAAGGCCGCAAGATATGGCCCGGCCGCCCAAGCGCGGGCATCTGCCGAAATGCCAGCCGCACCGCCCGGATGGCTGGCCTTGCCATGATAGAGCGCAGTTGCCGCCATTGACGGGATGTTGAGCGCATAGCCAATTTCATTGCCTTGCGTGTCAGCACCGGCGCCAAAATCAAGCACAGTTGAAATCAGGATGACGCCATTCAGCGCCACATCATTATACTGGCCTTCGAGCTGGTTGAGCACAGCGGCCGAGCGCGTGGTGCCATAGCTTTCGCCACCCAAATATTTGGGAGAATTCCAGCGGCCATTTTCATGCAGCCAGAGGCGAATAAACTGCGCCACGGATTTGGCATCCTGCGTCACGCCCCAAAATTCCTGCGGGTCAACGCCGGGCATGGCATAAGAAAAGCCTGTGCCAACGGGATCAATGAAGACAATGTCCGTCACGTCGAGCAGGCTGTCCGGATTGGCGACCAGCGGATAGGGCGGTGCCCCATCATCGCGCGCGTCTGAGGGAATGGCAACGCGCACGGGGCCAAAGGCGCCCATGTGCAACCAAACGGAGCCCGAGCCTGGGCCGCCATTGAACAAGAAAGTCACAGGGCGATTAGGGTCTTTGCCATCCTTGATATAGCTGGTGGCGAAAATCGCGGCACGCGGCTTGCCATCAGCGCCGGGCAAAAAGGTTTCGCCCGTAATGGCCGTATAGCTGATCTTCTGCCCGTTAAAGGTGCCGACATGCTTGGTTACCGAGCGGTTGGGCACTGCCGGCGCAGCCGCGCTGGCAGCCTCTTTCTTTTCAGCAGCTGGTGCGGCTTGGGCCAGTGCGCCCGTGGACAGCATCAGGCCAGCGGCACAGGCAGCGAGGCGCTTAAATCCGGTTTTCATTGGCTTTTACCCCCTTTTTATCTTGGTCGCGCGCACAGTAGCGCCCGCACATCAGAGGTAAAGCACGTCTGTCGAACAAGAGGCCGTGTTCGTCTGGCCAGCGGCCTTATGGCGTGGACGGGATCAGCGTAATCTCTGTCTGGCGCCCATCCATGAAGCGCAGGCTTTTGCCATCAAAAAACGCGTTCTCTTCGGTGCGAAAATCAACGCGCTGGCCACCCCATTCAGGCACAGCAGCATAGGATGTTAGTTCAATCGACCAGGCCGTATTGGCGTTGATGGGCCGATTGCCGCGGGGGTCAGCGTTTTGATTGTCCCAAAAGCCAATAGAGGGGCCTGCGCCATGGCCGTGCAAGCCAATGGGGTGGCTGTAGATCGACGGGTCCAGCCCGGCAGCTATCGCCTCGGCGCGGGCGTGCGCCAGCACCTCATTTCCGCTGCGCCCAACGACAAAGTGCCGCCTGAGAATATCCTGCACGCGGTTGCTGTTGGCGAGGCCTTGGCGCAGCCCGGCTGGGGCCTGTGTTTCGCCCGGCTTCAGCACATAGGCCAGATGCTGCGTATCCGTGTTCAACCGCAAATAGGTGATGCTAAAATCCGTCCAGAGCAGATCACCCGGCTGGATCACCTCTGCCCCTTCGATCATGCCTGCAGCGCCTTGGCGTTGGATTGCAACAGAGGGATGAAACCAGGGCGTCAGGCCCAGCTGCATCAGCCGATCACGATACCACCATTGCACTTGCTCGGCCGTCGTGACGCCCGGGGTAATGACCTTGCGGGAAAACGCCTCGGCAATCACGGCATGGGCGGTGCGCACAATATTTGGGTAAAGCGCCATTTCAAACGGTGTGCGTGTTTCCAGCCAGCGAATGGCAAGGCCTTCCCCGCTCACCACGCGCGGATGCAAAGCAGCCGGAAGCGCGGCCATGAATTTCTGATATTGGCTCAGCGTCATGCCATCGGCAAATTGATGCAGATCCGATGTGTTAATGGCAATTTTGGCGGGGTTTCGCGCGGCAATAATCTCTGCCACGGCCTGCCATTGATCAGGCTGTTTGGCCGGATCCCAAGCGGGAGCAAAATGCCCGCCAAGGCCATAGCGGCTCACTGTCAGACGCTCGACTGGCTTGCCCTGGCCCGGATCATAAAAAATCAAAATCGTGCGGCGGCGCGCATGCATATTTTGCGCATCAAGCATCGAGGCCACAACAGGCTCTTCAAAATATTCGCGCGCCACCAACAGCCACAGATCAATACCATGTTCGCGCATAAGGGCCGGGACCAGTTGGTCAAGCCGCAGCGCCAAACTGCGATCTTCCAATGCCGCCCGATCCCGAGGCGATAAAATGGCTGGCAGGGCCGGGGCGGAGACTTCCGTCTCCCGAAAGCCAAGCGGCGCCTGCGCGGCACTGCCAGACGCAGCGATAAGGCTTGCGAGAAGAGCGCCCCCCAACCTCAGTGCTTTTGCCATCATTGCCCCCCAAATTGCGATTGGGGGCAATAGTGGCGCGTCAGGCCGTGCGGATCAAGGCGGGGGCGCTGCTTTTAGAAGACAGGCTCAGCCGTCGTGAACCGCCTTCACCCACGGACCAAAGGCAGAATTGCCAAGCCAGTTGAGCTGGGTTTCAGCGGACACGCGGTTAATCGCCTCTTGCGGCTTAGTGCCCGGATGAACGGCACGGCGCAGGGGCCGGCTGCTCGCAGGCAGCGCAATAATGTCTGCAATGGCGCGCGGCACATCCATGGGGTCGGCACTGCGGCCAGAGGCATCTTCCGTGCCCATACGGGCAACCAAAGCGGGATAGGCAGCGGCCGCCTCGGCGCTGAGCCGATCCTTAAGCGCGCGGGCCAAGATGTTGCGGTTTTTCCAGACATTGGTGGGGTAGCCGCCCGGCTGCACAATCGACACCTCAACATTATGCGGCACAAGCTCATAGGCCATGGCCTCGCTCATTGCCTCAAGCGCGAATTTGGTGGGTGAATAATGGCCCGTTGAAGGGGCAATAACCCGGCCAAGCTGCGAAGAAATATTCACGATGAGGCCCCGTTTGGCCTGGCGCATACCAGGCAGAACCGCACGCGCCATGCGGTGCGGGCCATAAACATTGGTGTCAAAAATAAGCTGTGTTGCCTCCATATCCTGCACTTCAATGGGGCCAGCATAGCCAATGCCCGCATTGTTAATCAGAACATCCAAGGGGCCCGCCGCAATGCGTTCAGCCGCGGCCACGCCCTTGGCCACTTGGGCATCGGACGTGACGTCAATTTCAATGACATGCAGCGCGAGCTTTTCGTCTTTTGCCGCCGCTAATAAGGCGCGCGCTTCAGGGCGTGGCAGATTGCGCATTGAGGCAATGACGGTGGCGCCCAAACGCGCATAATGCAGCGCACCAAGATACCCAAAGCCGGACGAGGCGCCCGTCACCAAAATGGATTTGCCCTGCAAGGGGCGGTCTGCTGCGCGCAGCGGTGAAGCAAGCGTTGCCGCCACCCCGCCAGCCAAAGATGCTTTCAGCATAGACCGGCGGTCAACTTTGCTCATGTCCATCATCTCCCTTTTATAAACTATCTCGTTTTTCAATACGGCCATAGGGGCCCAAGTCTGGCAAGATCAAAAGCGATAGGCCAACGCTACGGATCCAAAAAATTGATTGGCAGAGCCCGTGTCTCGAACAATTGGGCTGGCCGCAATATGGCCTTGAAGGCGCTTATAATTTACGATTCCAACAAGCGCCCAGCCGGATGCATTTGTGCTGAGTGCGTGGACGCCCTGCAGGCTTGTGCCGAGGCTGGCCAGGCCGCCATCTGGCGTGTGAATGCGCAATCCGGATGCAGCTGCACCGGCCGCATCAATCCCAAAATTATAGACGGCCCAGCCTTTGCCAACAAACTCGCTGGTCAGCGCCATCCGTACAAAGCTGCGGCGGTTCATGACGAAGGAATAGTCAATTGACGGGCTAATCACATGGCTGCGATGGGCCCCAGCGACATCCCATTTGCTGGTGACACCAAAGCTCAGCTTATCACTGCGCGCGCGCAGGCCCCGCACACCAATGGCGCCGTGCAGGCCCAGTTCAACACCTGTTTTCAATTGCCCAAGTGCGGCCACGCGGGGATCGTCCACGTCTCCCGTCCGGTTGAGCGCAAGGCCAATAACTGGTCCAAATTCGATATCAATCTTGCGCCGGGGCGCATTGGGGATGGCATCAACAAAGACTTGCAAGCCATTTAGACGAAAATCATGGCGCTGAATTGTGCCCAGCAAAGCGCCGCCGGGAATGATGCGATACGCCCGCCCGCCATCATAGTCAGTGGTGACGCCAATCCCCAAGCCCAGCGTCACCATATCGCGCGGGGCCGGAGGGCCATAGCCCGGCGCAGGCGCGCTTTGCGCATGCGCGGCAGACGCGCCCCATGCGCAGCACCCGAGAAGCAATAATGACGCGCATTTCCCCATCAGGCTTCCTCGAGAAGGCATGGCCGCACGCACGGCCAGAACATGACGCCCTCCCCTTAAGTGGTTTGCAAGGCTGGACCATACAAGAGGGCAGCTCTTTTGCTTGCGCGCCTGACCTGCTAGGGCAGCGCATGCTTAATCTTAATGGGATCACGGTTCGCCTTGGTGGGCGGACAATCATCGACGACGCAACTGCGAAATTGCCGCCCCGCGGGCGGATTGGCCTTATCGGACGAAATGGCGCGGGCAAGTCGACATTGGTGAGAGTGATTGCCGGGATGCTCGAGCCGGACAATGGCGAAGTCGCCATGCCCCGTGGCAGTCGCTTGGGCTATATTGCCCAAGAAGCGCCCGGCGGCGATGCCACACCCTTTGAAACAGTTATCGCCGCAGATGTTGAGCGGGCCGCGCTGATGCTGGAAAGCGAAACCTGTTCCGATGCCGACCGCTTGGCCGAAATTCATGAACGGCTGATTGCCATTGATGCGCATGCAGCCCCAAGCCGTGCGGCGCGGATCCTTGTCGGGCTTGGGTTCGATGAAGCCGCACAACACCGCCCGCTTGAGAGTTTTTCAGGCGGCTGGCGTATGCGTGTCGCGCTTGCCTCGTTGCTGTTCTCTCAGCCAGATCTTTTGCTGCTGGACGAACCCTCTAACCACCTTGATCTCGAAGCAGTGCTGTGGCTCGAGGATTTCCTCAGATCTTACCCGGCGACAATCTTGCTTGTCAGCCATGAACGCGATTTCCTGAACAACGTCGTGGACCATATTCTCCACTTATCGGCTGGCAAGCTCACGCTCTACCCTGGTGGCTATGACGCGTTTGAGCGGCAGCGCGCAGAACGCCAGGCGCAAATTGCCTCTGCGCGCGCAAAGCAGCAGGCCGAACGGGAGCGTCTTCAAGATTATGTTGCGCGCAATTCCGCCCGGGCGTCGACCGCAAAACAGGCCCAATCGCGCGCAAAGGCGCTCGCCAAGCTGCAACCCATTGCAGAGCTGATTGACGATCCATCGCTGAGCTTTGATTTCCCAAATCCGGATAAGCTGAACCCGCCACTCATCACACTTGATTTCGCATCAGTGGGGTATGACGCGACACCCGTGCTTCGGCAGCTTAACTTGCGGCTAGATCCGGATGACCGCCTGGCGCTGCTTGGCCGCAATGGGAATGGCAAGACCACATTGGCCCGTCTGCTTGCAGCGCAGCTGGTGCCAATGGAAGGCAGCATGAACGCCAGCAGCAAGATGCGCGTGGGGTATTTTACCCAATATCAAGTTGAAGAACTGGATCCGTCGGAAACACCCCTGGAGCACATGACCAAGTTGATGACCGCCGCAAGCCCTTCTGCGGTGCGGGCGCAACTTGGGCGCTTTGGGTTTTCAGGCCCAAAGGCGACAACAGAGGTCGGCAAGCTGTCTGGCGGAGAACGCGCGCGGCTGGCGCTGGCGCTCATTACCTTTGAGGCGCCGCACCTGCTGATCCTCGATGAACCGACCAACCACCTTGATGTCGATGCTCGTGAAGCCTTGATTCAGGCGCTTAACGGCTATTCGGGCGCAGTTGTGATCGTCAGCCATGACCGGCATATGCTGGAAATGACGGCAGACCGCTTGGTGCTCGTTGATGGCGGCGCGGCCAATGAATTTGATGGCTCAATTGATGACTATATCAGCTTCGTGCTGGCCAAGGATCCTGCCCCCGCGCGCAAGGACGCAATCAACAAGAAAGACCAGCGCAAAGCCGCCGCCGACGCGCGGGCGAAAAGCCAGGAATCGAGAAAGCGCGCACGCGACGCTGAGATTGAACTGGACAGGCTGTTGGCCCAACGCAATGCCATTGATCAAGCCATGTTTGATCCCGGAAATGCGGACGCATCGCTCCAAAAATTCACAGTCACTGAATTGATGAAACTTCGGGCCGATATCGTCAAATCTATCGACGCTGCGGAAGCCATCTGGCTGGAAGCCAGTGAAGCTCTAGAAGCGATGACAGCTTAGGGTGCGCTGTGCTGGCGCAAGAGGCGAGCTGGCTCGTATCCGTGTCTAACGCGGTTCGCTGACGCATCGTCGACCAGGCTCCAATCTTCACTGGAGCGTAAGGCCATCTTCCACATATCCTCTCAGAACTGAGACTGCAGTCTGTGCTGAGGGTGCAAGTCAACAGGTGACAACGTCACGTTCTTTCGCTAACGCGCCCGCCCATGAACGCATGGGTCCGAGAGTCAAAGGCAGGCAAATCGCTGTTCGCGATTGCAGTGCTGCTCACACTCTCTCTGCGGATTCTGATCCCGACTGGCTTTATGCCAACGGTCAGCGCGCAAGCTTTGGTTATCGAACTCTGCTCCGGCGTAAGCGGCAAGACTGTTACGATTGACCTTGGCAAAAAGCGTCCTGGCGAGACGCAGCAGCACGCCGCTGAAAATCCCTGCGTGTTCGCAGGGGGCTTGAGTCATGGCCTGCTTGCCAGTGATGAGCTGCCAGCCATCCTGCCGTTTGTTTACGGGCTGACCATCTTCATCGGCACAGCGATTGCCGACCTGACAATCAGCCGTCTCGCGGCCCCGCCACCACCCTCTCAAGCCCCGCCTGCGCTGAGCTAAGCTCGCGCAGCGGACAAAAAACCTCGTTCGCTGCTGATCTGCGCGCAGGCTGTGCCTGGGCGCGTGTCTGGCATCCGCTCCGGATGGTCAGGCTCTTCAGGGACCAGGTTAAAACATGTCTAAATATACTGGGGCGCATGCGCTCAAAACTTCACTCACATCGTCCACGATCGCCCTTGCAGCAGCGCTGACGTCGACATCGGCTTTTGCGAAAGAGGCCACGTCGCCTTCAGATGCAGCCACAGACGCACCAACAATTTTTGTGGTCGGCCAGCAAGACACGCCCATCACCGTTGTTCCCCGCGGGTTATCCGTTTCGCTCGGACAAGAGGAATTCGGGGCAATCAACGCGCTTAATGTCGAAGACCTGATGAAGTACGCACCCAACTTTTTTGTCCGCAAGCGGTTTGCGGGCGATGACAATGCCGTGGTCGCCCTGCGCGGCGCCAATACCATTCAGAGTGCCCGAACGATCGTCATGGTTGATGGCTTTGTTGTCTCTAACTTCCTTGGCAACCGATGGGACTTCCCGCCCAAGTGGAACGTTGTCGGACCGGCCGAGGTCCGCCAGTTCGACATTGTCTATGGCCCCTATTCGGCGCGCTATGGTGGCAATTCAATGGGCGGGGTCATCTCTGTGACAACGCAGGAGCCCCAAGAAACCGGAGCCTATGCAACGGCCCAAACCATGATCATGCCATTCAAGGAATATGGCTTTGATGAGACTTTCAAGGGCTACAGCCTGGAAGGCGGCATCAACTGGACGCAAAAAGACGGCCCTTGGTCAGTCCGTGTTTCCGGCCGCCATTTCGAGAACACCGGCCAATCGATGACTTACAATCTGCTGACGGCGACGACGGGCACGGGCACCACCGTGACGGGAGCTTATGTAGACCCTCGCCTTGCCACACCCGTTTTCGGGGCAGCTTCGCCTGTGGATGTCACGCAAGATCAAGCCCGGCTGCGCATTGGCTATGAGACTGCGGGCGGTTGGCAGATTGATGCGCTGGGCATGGTCTGGCTGACCAAGCAGGACCTGACGGACGCGCGCAGCTGGTTGGCCAATGCGGCTACCGGCGCCCCGGTCTATCAAGGCAAGGTCAGCTTCGGCGGCCGTGTTTGGAATGCGACTGGTCTCACCATGTCGAAGACACGCCGAACCGAATATCTGGCCGGCCTCAAACTGGCCGGTCCCGCAGCTGGATGGGACATGACCTTAAACCTGTCGCGATACTGGATTCCCAAATGGGATACGCGCACATCGCGGGATTATGCGCCTGGCGTTGCGCTGGGGCAAGGCTCGCAGTCGCTGGTCAATGCGCCTGGCTGGTACGCGGGGGATCTCACAGTCGAACGTGCGTTCGGCCAGCACAAGATCGCCTTCGGGGCAAACGCCAATGCCTATCAAACCTCAACGGATAGCTTTGCGACCACAAATTGGGACGCCGCGACATCGCCGACTTATTCGACCTCAACATATGGTAAGACCAGCCTTTGGGGGCTGTGGGGGGAAGACGCGATTGACCTTGGCAGCAGCTGGGTTCTGACCGGGGGCATAAGATTTGATGGCTGGCGCGCCTATGATGGCGGCATCGCAAAGCTGTATTCAGGCGCGCGCAAAGATGATCGCTATCCGACACGATCAGACGATAGCTTTAGCCCCAAACTAAGTCTGCAGGGCGAACTGACTGACGCCTTGGCCGTGCAGATGAGCCTCGGCACCGCCAAACGCTTTCCCACTGTTGGTGAGCTGTACCAGGGCCGGTTTGATGACATCACGCAGGCAATCGATCCGCAAAGCTACGACCCCGACCTGCGGGCTGAACGCTCTCAAGACGCAAACCTCATCCTGCGTCATCGTTCCAGCAAAGCGCAGACCACGCTCAGCCTGTTCTACCAGAATATCAAGGACGCCATTTTCAGCTTTAGTGGCCTCAATCAGTTCGGCATGGTCATCACCAGCTACAAGAATGTCGATCAGGTCCGACAATATGGTGTCGAGCTGATGGTCGAGGCGAAGGACATTTTGGTCGATGGCCTGACTGTTGACGCGAACTTGGCCTGGATCGATGCAAAGACGGTGAAAAACGCGGCAAACCCGGCCGCCGAAGGGGTTCCGTTCCCCCGCATCCCGGAATGGCGGTCTAACGGCAATATTCGGTATCGCGTGGCTGATCCGGTCAAAGCGTCGCTAGGCTGGCGCTATGCATCGCGCCCCAACTCCGACTTGTTCGGACTGGTCCGCGGAGATGCTTATGGTTTTCAGACTGAATATTTCACGGTCGACACGCGCCTGACCTGGCAGCTCAACACGTCGCTCGAACTGGGCGCGGGGATCGATAACCTGTTCAACGATCAAGCCTATGTGTCGCATCCACTCCCCCAGCGCACGTTCGTGCTTGATCTGAAAGCGAAGTGGTAAAGTCATGAACGCGCCAACTCCCACAGCATCGCTCTACAGGACGATCTGGCGCTGGCATTTTTATGCCGGTCTGTTCGTTGTGCCGATGGTTTTGATCCTGTCTTTGACCGGCGCGGCTTATCTGTTCAAGCCACAGGTGGAGCGCTGGGAAGAGCGCGCCTGGCGTAACCTGCCTACAAAGGGCGCGGTGTCGCCTGACGATCAGGTCAAGGCTGTGCTTGCGGCTTACCCTGGCGCGCGCCTCCATTCCTATCGCCTGCCGCAGCGCGAAAGCGATGCCGTTTTAATCCATGTTGCGCTTCCTGCAAGTGGCGCTGGGCGGCCAGACATGCGCGATGTCTATGTCTCGCCGCAGGGCCAAGTGGTTGGTGCGCTCAATCCAGAACGACGGATCATGCAAGTTGTGCGAGACGTTCATGGTCAACTCTTACTCGGCAAGCGCGGCAGCTGGATTGTCGAGCTTGCAGCCAGCTGGGCCATCGTCATGATCCTGACCGGGCTTTACCTCTGGTGGCCGCGCGGGCGCGGTCTAGCTGGTGTCGTCTGGCCGCGGCTGTCCGGAGGCAAGAAAATAATGTGGCGCGACTTTCATGCTGTAACTGGCTTTTGGGTCTCTGGCCTTGCCCTGGTGCTCTTGCTCACGGGGCTCCCCTGGGCTGACATATGGGGCAGTGCGTTCAAAGCCGTGCGCACTGAGATGGGCTGGGTGAAAGGTCAGCAAGATTGGACCATTGGCGGCCAGCCTGTCGGGGGCGCAGATCATGCTGTGCACGAACACGCAGCAGTGGCGGCAAGCAATTCACCTATGCCTGCCATGTCTCACATGATGCCAGACGGGTCTGTCATGACCATGGCGATGGCCATGACCCCGGTTTCGCTCAGCCAAATCGTGGCCGAGGCGAAAAACCAGCGCCTGCCCTTCCCGGTGATCGTGACGCCGCCGGGCGCACCACAGGGTTTTGGCAGCCGCACACTGAGCCAGTGGTCGGTGCAGTCTGATACCCAAAACAGGCCGCTGCGTGTAACGCTGACCTATGATCCCATGACTGGCCGTCAGACGTCCCACGACACATTTCGCGATAAGCACATCATCGACCAGATAATTGGCTATGGTGTTGCCTGGCATGAAGGCCAGCTTCTTGGGTGGGTTAACCAGCTGATCGGTGTGGCGACAGCCCTCATGCTCATGACCTTGTCGATAACGGGCTTCGTCATGTGGCGGCGGCGTAAACCGGATGGGCAGCTTGGTGCTCCAACGGCTCCAGTCGCTCCAGCAAGGCTGAGGGGTGTTGCAGGTCTTGTTTTCGGGCTGGCGGCTTTCTTACCCCTATTGGCGGCGTCACTGCTGGCAATGTGGCTCATCGAGCGGCTGATCTTACGCTGGTTTCCTCGCCTCGCGCACTGGCTCGGCCTGCACGTCGCCGACGCGTTATAGCTGCTCGCTTGGTACGTCGCGTTGTTTCCATTGGGCCTGGCCTCAAGCGCCGCATGGCTTCGCAGACACGTTCACAACCTGCTTGAACAAGACGCAGGTTTTGGCCTTTTGGCGCGCCTGCCTTGAAGAGAATTTAGCTCTTACAGCCAATCTGCTCCCTCGGGCGGGCGAATGGGCAGCTTGAGGTAATGAACGGCATTTGCCTCAGGCGGCGGCAGGTGCCCAGCACGAATGTTGACCTGTATGGAGGGGAGTAAGAGCCGCGGTGCAGCAAGCCCCTTGTCTCGGTCTTGCCGCATCGTCACAAAAGCTGCCTCGTCCACGCCGTCATGGACATGGACGTTGTGCGCACGCTCTTCGGCAATAGTTGTTTCCCACGCGAAAATGTCTCGACCGGGCGCCTTATAATCGTGGCACATATAGAGCCGCGTCTTTGGCGGCAGCGCCAAAATCCGCTGGATTGAACGGTAGAGCGCAGTTGCATCGCCGCCCGGAAAATCAGCCCGGGCTGTCCCATAATCTGGCATGAACAAAGTGTCGCCGACGAAGACGGCATTGCCAATGCGATAGGAGATGCACGCTGGCGTGTGGCCTGGGGTATGCAGCACCTCCACAGTCAGTTCGCCAATCTGAAATGTCTCGCCGTCGGCAAACAAGTCATCAAACTCTGCGCCCGTGCCGGAAATATCGGGCGTGTTGAATAGTTTGGCGAAGACCTGCTGGACGACGCCGATCCCTGCGCCGATCCCCACTCTCGCACCGGTGCGCGCCTTGATGACTGGCGCTGCTGAGAGGTGATCTGCATGAGCATGCGTCTCCAGCACGCGGGAAATGGTCCAGCCGCCATCTTTCGCCGCTGCCAGAACGGCCTCTACGGACGCCGTTGATAGCGTGCCCGAGGACAGGTCGAAATCGAGCACAGGGTCGATAATCGCCGCCTCTTTGGTGGCTGGATCACCGACCAGATAGGTAACCGTAAAGGTCTGTTCGTCAAAAAAAGACTTAATAACCGGGCTGTTGACCATCGAACGACTCCTTGATGCTTGACATATATTAGCAATCTCTTATTTAGCAATAGCTAATAAAGGAGTTTTGATGACAAGCTTGGCAACCGATCTTGAGGCGTTCGCAGCCAAAGCTGGGGAAGTCTCTTCAATGCTAAAGGCAATGGGCAACCAACGCCGGTTGATGGTGCTGTGCCAGCTGGCCGAACATGGCGAAATGCGTGTGGGCGATCTCGCCCAGGCAGTCGGACTGTCGCAGTCTGCGCTGTCGCAACATTTGGCCATATTGCGTGACGATGGCTTGCTGACCTTCAGGCGCGAGGCGCAGGTCGCCTGGTATCGCATTGCCGATGCGCGCTGCGAACAGCTGCTCATCACGCTTCATAAACTCTACTGCCAGATGGATTAAACCTATGACCCTGACCAAATTGACCCCCGCAGAGGCAAAGGCCAAAATCTCCCAAGGTGCAAAACTGATCGATATTCGAGCGGCTGACGAACATGCCCGCAATCGCATTCCCGGGGCGCAGAATGTTCCGCTGGGGAGTGACCTGAACCTGGGCGATGCCCCGGCCGTGATTTTCCACTGCAGATCAGGTATGCGCACGGATGCCAATGCCGCCCAGCTTGCAGCCAACAGCCCTTGCCAAGCCTATTTGCTGGACGGCGGGCTGGACGCGTGGCGAGAGGCTGGCCTGCCCATCATTACCAACACGGGAGCGCCGCTTGAAATCATGCGGCAGGTCCAGATTGCTGCTGGCCTTTTGGTGCTGACGGGCGTGACGCTCTCCTTGACAGTTGCTCAAGCCTGGATCGGCCTCAGTGCCTTTGTTGGCGCTGGATTGACCTTTGCCGGCGCAACTGGCTGGTGCGGCATGGCCAAACTCTTAGCGCAGATGCCGTGGAACCGCCGGGCGCAGTCCTGAGTTGATAGGACTTGAAATGATCATCGCTGCCATATCTGCCGGCATTGTCATCGGCTTAGTCTTGGCGCTGGTTGGCGGCGGCGGATCAATCCTTGCCGTGCCGCTGCTGGTTTATTTGGTCGGCGTGTCTTCCCCGCATGCCGCTATCGGGACAGCCGCAGTGGCCGTCGCGCTGAATGCAGCAACAAGCCTTGCGGGACACGCACGAAGCGGAAATGTAAAGTGGCCCTGTGCCATAGCCTTTGCCATCTCGGGCATCATTGGCGCGGCACTTGGTGCTGAGGCTGGCAAAGCAATGGATGGTGCAAAGCTGCTCGCTCTCTTTGGCGGGCTTATGATCTTGGTAGGCCTATCGATGCTGCGACCGCGCAGCACAGTCGACAATCCAGATGTTCGGTTGGAGCGCAGCACTGCCTCAGTTCTGCTTCCCCGTTTGATCCCAACAGGCGTCAGTGTTGGTCTACTTGCGGGCTTCTTCGGTATCGGCGGCGGATTCTTAATTGTGCCAGGCTTGGTCATGGCGACACAAATGCCAGTGCGAATTGCAGTTGGCACGTCGCTGGTCGTCGTAACTGCACTCGGCCTCACGACCGCAACGTCCTATGCGCTTTCCGGCTATGTAGACTGGCGGCTTGTGGGGTTGATGGCAATTGGCGGCGTGATTGGTGCGGGGATTGGCATTCCCGTTGGGAAACACATCGCCAGCCACAAGCGCGTGATGGAGCTGGGCTTCGCCTCGCTGGTCATCGCCATTGGCGGCTATGTGATGTTGCGTGGCCTCACCTAGACCATCGTGGTCGAGCTATTCTCTCGCTTACAGGCTGGTGTTCACCCTACCCACTGACTCCCAAGTGAGGGAGAAACCATCACTGGATCAGGTCTTCTGTGCAGGTGCTTGGGAATTACCCGCGGCAAATAATTGGAGGTTATGCCCTTTTGGCGCGCCATGCGGAATGACGAGGCGAACACATTCTGTGTACAGCTGGGCGCTGCGTAACAGATACACATAAAGGGGTGCGGATCAGTACTTCAGCCGCGCTAACGCCGGACGCACAAAGGGTATTGTCAACATCGTGCTTCCCACAGCAGCCAAAAGCATCGCTGTGAAGGCGCCACTTGTGATCAAGCCTTTGTCGTAAAGGATGTTGACAAAAATAATCATGATCAACGCCTTGGTTTGCAACATCCAGCCGATAATCCAGGCTTCACCCGCCTTCCATCCGAGGAGACGACCCGCAACACCGACGCCCAGCAACTTTCCGATAATCATGGCTGCAAGAAAAAGGGCTGCAGCTGCAAATGCCAACAGGCCACCCATCTCCCAACTTGTGCGCAGACCCGTCGACAAAAAGAAGACAGGCATGAATGCCAGCAAGACTGTGTCGCGGAAGCGATCAATGCTGTCGGAGCCGAACCACCGTGCATCGAGAACAGCACCCGCCAAAAAGGCACCGACCATATAGTGAAGGCCGGCCCAGTCTGCGATAAACCCACAAGCGGCCAGCCAGATGAGCGCGAACGGCCAGCGATCCGTCTCCGCCGCGCGAGCCATAAGCCATCTTATGGCTATGGAAGCCACCGCAAACCCAACCAGAAATCCAAGCTGACGCGAGACCCTTTCCCAATCCAGAAGTAGAAACGCCAAGACGCCCCAGATCAAAATGTCATCAAGGCTGGCATAGCGGAGAATACGCTGGCCGAGTGGCTCACGAAAGATACCAAGTTTTTGAAGAAAAAGGACTAAAATGGGCAACGCGGTCACCGCACAGGCCATGCCGATGCCGAGGACGAATTGCCACGTCGCCTTGCCCGCCCCGATCCAGTCAGAGGGATTGGATATCTGCAGTAAAAGGAACGCAGCAGCAGACCCCAAGATCAGAGGAACACCAAGAGCCAGCCCTGCAGTAAGTGCAGTTTCGTGGCGCCAAGCCCAAGCATCTTGAAGGTCAAGTTCCAATCCTGCGGAAAACACAAAAAGCATGACTGCCCACCAGGCAATGCCGTTGAGCGCGCCGATTACTTGCGGCGTAAAAACAATGGCATGCTCTGCTGGAAACACGGCACCCAGAACACCGGGGCCAAGCAGGATCCCAGCTATGATCTGAACAACAACCAGAGGAGCCCAATGATCAGTCCGGAAGACCCTCCAGAAAAGATAGGGCACCGCAAAGATTACAATCAAGGCGAGCAGAAATAATTCCGTCACTGAAACGACAGGCAGCATCGCCAACCTCCAGACCGCCAAAAGCGCCTATGTTCATATCATTTATAACGGCGCCACGATTATTCAGCGGGCCGGCGTGCATACCAGCCAAAGCCTGCGATGACCGCATAACAGGCTAAAGGCAAAAACAGCGCCGCTGCCAGACTGCCAGTGGTGTCGGCAATCATGCCTGTGGCCAGCGGCACGACAGCACCGCCAAAAATTGCAACATTGATGATACCTGACCCGTCGGCAGCACGCGGCCCCAGCTTCTCACAGGCAAGACTGAAGATAGTTGGGAACATGATCGCGTTCATAACCCCAACCGCAAGCAGACTATACCCTGCCAGCGCGCCCGTGTTTGCCGTAGACAATAGGATCAGGACGATTGCGCCACATGCAACGCCACACAGAACCTTTCCGGGGCTGAAGAGCCGCAGGATCCAAGAGCCTATGAACCGCCCAACCATTGCACCGCCCCAGTAAAGGCCGATCAGCTTACCAGCAGCCTGCTCAGTCAGGCCCATGATCTGCGCCTGCATAAGATAGTTAACGATAAGGGATCCGATTGAGACTTCTGCGCCGACGTAGAGGAAAATACACAAGGCACCGAAACCAAATCGCGTCCGCCGTAAAAGGTCAAGGCCAATCAAACCGTCGCTTTCGGCATGGCTTTCTCCCTTCAGGGCATTGCGGAAAATCCAGACAGCGGCTGCGACGATCGCCAGCGCAGCAGCAATACCCAAATAGCCATGCACGATCGCCCGTGTTTCAGCTGTACGATACGCATCTAACTCAAGGCCGGACAGCTGATCAGCCGAAACCGCAGCCAGCCCGCCCAAAATCAGGATTGAGCCAAAATATGGAAAAACAGTTGTGCCCAGAGAGTTAAACGCCTGGGCAAAGGTAAGGCGGCTATGCGCTGTTTCAGCTTTGCCCAGCAGAGAGATTAACGGGTTGGACACAACTTGTACTAAAACCACGCCACTTGCGAGCACGAATAAGGCGAGGAGAAAAAGACCATAGGTAGCTGTCTGGCTAGCCGGGATGAATAAGAGGCAGCCCAACATCATCGTCAAAAGGCCGACAACAGCGCCCCGCATATAGCCGATTTTTTTGACAAGGCGCGCGCCGGGAATGCCAATAACCGCATAGGCCGTGAAGAAGCAGAACTGGACGAGCATCGCCTCTGTATAGCTCAACGTGAAGAGCTCCTTCAGCTTTGGAATGATCACGTCGTTAAGGCTGGTAATCCCCCCAAAGATGAAAAAAAGCCCCATAACAAACACCTGAAGCTGCCGCGCTTCAAGGTTTTGACCGGGCATCGAAGCCGGGTTTCCAATCTGCCCTGTCGCCATGTCCGTTCCCCCTGATTGTTCTACCCGATATGTCCTTAGCGGACTGCGGGCGGGCATGGATTTTGCCCGTCGCGGTCCGCTATCTTGCCAAGCTGAATGTTCCGCATGCTCCGTGACAAGCCCGTCTCAGCAACGGCCCTACAGGCGCTTAACGCCCCGCTGCAATCCGGGCCGCAAACCCCCCTGCGGGGGCCATGCGGAGGTTGATGATGTCCCCCTTTTTCACCTTGCGGGTTTCATAAGCAATGCTGTGGCGCCTTTCCGTGCGGTAATCCGCATCGGCTCCATCGCGGTAAATGGTCGCAGTGTACGTGCGCCCGGCATCCAAAAAGTCGAGCTTGGCTGAAATCTCGCGCGGATCTGCATCATTGACCCCGCCAATATACCAATCGGCGCTGTTGCGATCCTTACGGGCAAAGACGGCGTAATCGCCCACCTCTCCTGCGATTAAATGGCTTTCAGACCAGTCAGCAGGGACCTTGGTGATAAAGTCCAGCTCACGCGGATATTTCGCCAGTTCTTCCGGGTAATCCGCTGCCATTTGAATAGGCGAATAGAGAGTGAGATAGAGGCCCAGCTGCTTGGCCAAAGTCGAGGCCATTTTTACCCCATTTGCGCCAGTGAGCGAGAGCACGCCCGGCGTAAAGTCCATCGGCCCAGCGAGCATACGGGTGTAGACTAAGGTCGGCTCATGATCCGGGCTGTTCGCATATTGGCCCCAGGCATTATATTCCATGCCGCGTGCCCCTTCCCGCCCAATCCAGTTGGGGTAAGTCCGGCGCAGGCCACTATCCTTCACTGGCTCATGCGCGTTAATCGCGATTTTATATTTGGCTGCCGTTTCCACGACCTTTTGATGATGGACTGTTGAACGTTGGCCATCATGCCATTCCATTACCATGTCTCCGGGCTTGTCCCCCGGTGCAATCAGGCCACCAGCATCAGCGACATAGCCTGTCTTTACCGCATTGACGCCGACACTGGCATATAGCTTCATCGCATCATCGAGCTGCGCCTCATAATTCGCAATATTGCCGCCAGTTTCATGATGGCCAATCAGGCGCACACCCTTTTTACGAGCATAATCTGTGACGGCCTTTAAATCGAAATCGGGATAGCTTTCGGTAAAGCTGTAATAGCCATGGCCGAACCAATTGCCGTCCCAGCCCTTATTCCAGCCTTCAATCAGGACGCTCTTGAAACCATATTTAGCTGCGAAATCTATATATTGCTTGGCGCGTTCGGTGGTGGCGCCGTGGTTGGGACCAGACGACCATGTCCATTTGCCTGTGATCATACCCCACCAAATGCCAATATACTTATGTGGCTTAAACCAGCTGACATCGCCGATTTTATTGGGTTCATTCAGATTGAGCTCAAGATCATTCTCCACCAAGCCAGCGGCGCTGTCGGCAATCCGGATCGTCCGCCAGGGTGTCGAGAAGGGCGTGTCGCGGATGACCTTGGCCTCGCGACCTGATGGCGCGAGCATGGTGCGGAAAAGCTGCCCATCCTGACGCTTAAACCAATAACCTGAATAATCGACAATTGCGGCTTCGTGGAACGACAAATGCGTTCCATCGTTCAACCGCATGGTGATTGGTGAATAGGCCGTGGAAACCGCATCAATTGCCGTCTTTTGATAAATCTGTTCTTCGCGGTTCCATTCCCCGCCATTGATCCACCAAGCCGTGCCGGGCTGTGCAATTGCAAATTCGGTCAGCTCCTCGGCAATTTTCATCACCTTCAAATTTGGCTGATCGGGGATTTCATAACGGAAGCCCAAGCCATCATTGAACACACGGACACGCACATTCATGAGCCGCCTAAAATCTTCCTTCTGCTGAAATCGAACGAGCAGTTCATTATACTGCGCACGGATGAAGCGGCGTTCACCCCACGGTTGCTCCCAATTTTCTTCGCCTGCCCGACTTTCTTGGCTCACAAAACCAAAGCCGCGTACCATGGCAAAGCTGTCTTGCAGCAAGAAGCCCATTTTGGATGGATGAATCAGCGGCTGGCCCTTGCGCGCGACGCTGTAATTCACCCGGCCATCATGATCGATGTCGAACGATACCGTCAGGCTTTTATCTGGTGACGACACACTGGCGAGCGGCGCAGCCCAAGCCGGCATCGCAAGGCAAAGCGCCACCAGAGCCATGAACCGCGCGATAAACAACTTCATCTTGAATATCCTTCTCATCCGATCCGCGTCGCTATCAGGGCGCCAAAGGGAGGCAATCCGTCCAAACTGGCGCCATTCACCGCCGCCAATATCGCCCAATCTCCGTCTTGCCGGGGGCATGCTTGCGCTGTTGCGCCCATATTGAAAACGCACAGCACAACATCCTCTCCCAGCCGGCGCGTGAACATCAGCACATCTTCCCGCGCGGTCAGGATCGTTAAATCCCCCGCGCGCAAGGCTGGTTGGCCCTGACGCATGGCAATAAGGTGCCGCGTCACATGAAGGAGCGAGCTAGGATCTGCCTCTTGCTGATCGACGGCCAGCGCAGCATGGTCTGCCCCCAAGGGAAGCCAAGGCTTGGCAGTAGAAAACCCACAATGAGGGGCGTCTGCTGCCCAAGGCAGCGGCGTGCGTGCGCCATCCCGGCTTAATGTCAGCGGCCAATTGGCAATGGCCTCAGGGTCTTGCAGGTCTCCAAAGGCAATATCGACTTGCGTCATGCCCAGCTCTTCCCCCTGCCAAACGATGATGTTGCCCCGCAGCGCGACCAGCAAAGCCATCACCATGCGCGCATAGGACGCTTCATGCCCTTTGGGTGCCCAACGGCTGATCCAACGTGGGGCATCATGGTTTGAAAAGGCCCAGCTGGGCCAGCCAATGCCGGGCGCATCGGGCCATTCTTCCAGCGCCTCACGCACAATGGCGGGCGTCAAATGATCGGCATAGAGGAAGTTAAAACCATAAGCGCTATTTAGATGCTTGTCGTCCGCCGTGAATGCCTTCATCTCGCGATGGGCATTGGCACCGCCCACTTCAGCAACGGTGAAAATGCCATCATAGCTATCCGTCAGCGCTCGGAATTTCCTCAAGAAATCGGGGATGTCAGGGTGTGATTGATTGTGCACATGGAGTTGAAAATCAAATGGCCGAGTGCGCACGCCATTCCCGGCCGGGGCGGGTGGATTATCGGTCAAAGCGGGATCGTGCATCGCAAAGTTAATGGCATCGACCCGGAAGCCATCAACCCCACGGTCTAGCCAGAAACGCGCAACACCCAAGAGCGCCTCTTGCACGGCTGGGTTGTGGCAATTGAGCTGCGGCTGCGTGGAGAGGAAATTGTGCATGTAATATTGGCAGCGCCGCGCATCCCAGGTCCATGCCGGGCCGCCAAAAACGGACTGCCAGTTATTAGGCGGCGATCCATCTGGCTTGGCATCCGCCCAGACATACCAATCAGCCTTGGCATTGGCCCGGCTGGCGCGGCTTTCGGCAAACCAATCATGCAAATCAGACGTATGGGCATAGACCTGATCAATCAACACCTTGAGGCCCAGTGCATGGGCCCGTGCGATGAGCAGATCAAAATCCTCCAGCGCCCCGAAAATCGGATCCACCCCGCAATAATCGGCCACGTCATAGCCAAAATCACGCATGGGCGAGGTGAAGAAAGGCGACAGCCAAATGGCATCCACACCCAGTGCCGCCACATATTCCAAATGCTGGGTAATCCCCGCCAGATCCCCAATGCCATCGCCATTGGAATCCGCAAAGCTGCGCGGATAAATCTGGTAAATGGCCGCGCCCCGCCACCATTCCCGATTTGCCGCGGCAAGGGAGGAAGATCGATGAATCATTTGGCGCGACAAATCATATAGTCCAATGGAGCAAGGGAAATGGCGAGTTGCCCAGGTGCTTTGGGCGCAACGGGGCAGGTGCCGCGCAATGCTGTAAAATTGGTATGGCGCGGGTCAACTTCCACATGCGCAGTGAGGGGCTGAGTGCTGGTGTTGAACACGGCCAAAACCTCTTCCCCACTTTGTGCATCAACGCGCGAGAGCGCAAACAGGCCAGGCTTGTCCGAATAATTACGGATAATTTGCCGGCCCCGGCGCAGTGCAGCGTGCGCGGTCCGCAAGGCAGCCAGAGCCGCAATTTCACGATAGAGCGGGTGTGTCTCATCAAAATTGGAGACAGCGGTGGTCGCATCCGTCCCGACCAGATCATTATCATTGTAAATCGCGACCTTGGAGGGGAACATATCTTCGCGGGCATCTTGATCCACACCGTCACCGGCAAAGCCTTGCTCATCCCCTGAATAAAGCGTGGGCACGCCACGGCTGACAAACATCAGCGCATGGCCCAAGCGCACACGCCGCAAGATTTCGGCATCATCGGCGTGCGGGTTGGCAAGGCGCATCTCGCGCGCAAAACGGCCCAAATCATGATTGCCCAAGAATGTGGGCAGGCGCAGCGCAGCAGCAGCCCCGCCTTCATATAAGCTATCGCCTTCAAACAAATAATTTAGCCGGTCAGTTCCCGTTTTGCCGGAAACGGCGTCAATCGCGGCGCGACGAAAAGCAAAATCCAACACTGCGGGCAACCCAGCTTCACGCGTAAAGCGGGCAAGCGTCTGCACATCAAGTTCGCCCAGGGCGACTTCACCAAAAACATGAAAATTGGGGATACCCCGCGCTTTAGCACGCTCCAAAATAGCGGGTGTAAACTTCGTCCAAAACTCAGAGTTCACATGCTTGGCGGTATCAATGCGATAGCCATCAATGCCAAAGCGATCGATCCAGCTGGCATAGATATCAATAAAGCCGTCAATGACGCGCGGATCTTCAGTCATCACATCATCAAGGCCGCTAAAGTCGCCCATGGTGGAGCTTTCACCCGTAAAGGTTGAATCCCCGCGATTGTGATAAAATTTGGTATCATTCAGCCAAGCAGGCACTTTTACTTTGGCCTCCGCAGGCGGCACAAAGACCTGATAGGCATAGTCCGTATCCGTCAGCTTGGCGAAGTTTTCAGCAGTTTGAACGGCGTCCCCGGCAAAACCAGCGTTGATGGCCGCGCCATCACGCTGGCGACGCGAATAGGGATAATCCGCGCGCGACCGATAGGCGCAGCTGCTGGCGGGACATTCGCGATATTGTATGACATCCGCAGTATGGTTGATGAGGATGTCCATATACACTTTCATCCCCCGCGCGTGCGCTGCATCCACCAAGGCTTTAAAATCAGCCTCAGTCCCAAAATGCGGGTCAACTGTGGTAAAGTCAGTTACCCAATAGCCATGATAGGCGGCTGTTTCCTGACCCGGGGCACCCTGCACTGGCTTGTTCTTAAAAATGGGGGCGAGCCAAATGGCGGTGGCCCCTAGTTTTTGAATATAATCCAGCCGCGCGGTCAGGCCCTTCAAATCCCCGCCATGAAAAAAGCCTTTATGCGTTGGATCATAGCCCGTCTTTAGTCGGTCTCCCTTGAGGCCGCCTTTATCATTTTTCGGATCGCCATTTTCAAAGCGATCCGGCAGCAAGAAATAAATGGTTTCATCTTCCGGCAGGCGCGCGCGCAGCGCCTGGGCGGCTGGCATGGCTGCAGGCGAGGCTGTGGCCAGTGCCAAGGAAACGAAAAGCGACATGGTCATGACACGCCCTTTGCGGCGCAATATTGCGCGATAAAGTTTTCATGGGTGGGCAGCTGTTCTGCGGTCGCCCGAATGATCCGGCCGACATCTTCAAAAAAGCCCGCCAGTTGTTCATGCGTCAAATGGTCTGCAAGCGGATGATAGCTCTTGGGCACAATATTTTGCCCGGTGAGCACTTGGAACCAGCCAATTTCAACAAACAGCTCTTCATTCTCGCGGAAGATGCGGCCCGTTTCGCGGAACAGGTCCATTTTGTCTTGCAGAGAGGCTGGAATGTCCATTTCGCGACAGCGTTGCCAGAATGGGGAATCAGTGCGCTGGTTGGCGTGATAATGAAGGATGATAAAATCCCGAATGCGCTCATAATCAAAGCGCATCCGTCGGTTGAACGCGGCAACGTTTACAGGGTCAAAGCCAGCATTGGGGAAGTGCGAGATGAGCTTCGCAATGCCATCTTGGATCAGGTGGATGCTGGTGGATTCCAGCGGCTCCAAAAACCCAGAGGCAAGACCTAGGGCGACCACATTATGCGACCATGCCGATTTGCGCATACCAGTGCGGAATTGGATAGTCCGGGGCTCAGCCAGAGCTTCGCCTTCCAAATTGCTAAGCAGTACCGCTGTCGCTTCATCTTCGCTTATAAAGTCAGAGCAGAAAACATGACCATTGCCCGTGCGATGTTGCAACGGAATCCGCCATTGCCAGCCTGCCTGATGCGCAATGGACTGCGTGTAAGGCCGGGCGGGGCGCGTATTGCGACTGGGGACTGCAATGGCCCGGTTGCATGGGAGCCAATGGGTCCAATCTTCATAGCCAGCCTCTAGCGTCTGTTCGATCAACAGACCGCGAAAGCCGGAGCAGTCAATAAACAGCTCGCCAGCAATTTCGGCACCAGAATCGAGCTTTACAGCCGATACATGGCCCGTCTCGCCATGACGCAGAACGTGTTGGATGCGCCCTTCGCTGCGGACCACCCCCGCGCCTTCGGCGATTTTGCGCAGATAGGCCGCATAGAGCCCTGCATCAAAATGAAAGGCATGGGCAATGCCATCCAAATTTGTGTTGGGAATTTGGTTGAAGCGCGCAAACCGGCCGAGCCGCGCGGCCACATCATTTATGGAATAGTCCCACAAAGGCCCGGCCACACCTTCGCGCCGCCCACGCAGCCAATATTGAACAAACTCAAGCAAGCCGAGACTTTGGCCAAATTGGCCAAAGGCGTGCATATAGCTGTCCCCCAGCTGGCCCCAATTCTGGAACTCAATGCCCAGTTTGAATGTGCCATTTGTCTCGCGGACGAATTCGTCTTCATCAAGACCGACCAGCTGGTTGAACAGCCGAATGGCGGGGATGGTCGCCTCGCCAACCCCAACCGTGCCAATCTCATCACTTTCAACAAGATGTATTGAAAGCTGACGACCCATGGTTCGGGACAAGGCAGCAGCAGCCATCCAGCCTGCTGTGCCACCACCAACGATCACGACTTTCTGGATGCGATCACCGATCATCTGGCCAACCTTGCCATAGGGAAGAGGCACTTTCTATCCGGCCCACACATGGCACGGCTTCCCCTGAGAACAAAGAAGCGGGCCCAATCCCAAAGGGTCAGGCCCGCCCTTCAGCATCAGAACTTGTAACTGATGCCCAACATGTAGTTGCGACCATAGTTTTGATAGTCGCGGATCTGACGCGCATCGCCATTCAAATAGGTAATGAAGGGCTCATTCGTCAGGTTGCTGGCTGTTGCCAGAACGGACACGCCTTCCAGCGGACCTTGCTGGAATGTGTAACCTATCTGAGCATCCACAATCATTTCAGCCTTGGCCATCACCTTGTCGCGGGTGAGGCTGAGGCCCGACACTTCTGCCAAGAAGGACGAGCGATAACGGCCGCTCAAACGCGCCTGGAAGCCATCCTTTTCATAATAGGCTGTGCCGTTGACGACCCATTCAGACAGGCCGGGCATGGAGATATAGGGACCATTTTCGCGCACCCGGCTCTTGGTGAGCGAGGCACTGCCAATGACACCAAAGCCATTCAACGCGGAAGACAAGGTGCTGAACGGCAATGAGGCCGAGGCTTCTGCCCCATAGATTTTGCCCGAACGGCCATTAACCCATTGCTCCACCAGACCCGTGTAGGTCCGCGGCGTTACGCCAGCAGGCGGCGTGATACCTGTGAAATCAAACAGGTCCGTCTGCTTATAAATGTAGTTTTCAAGATGCTTGAAGAAGCCGCCAAAGGAGACATAACCACCCTTGCCGAAATATTTTTCGACAGCGAGGTCAATTGTATCGGCCATCAGCGGACGCAGCTTTGCATTCCCGACATTGCCTGACCATGGCGATTGCTTGGGATCAGTTGAGGTCAAATTGTTATTCGCGACATTGAACGAAACGCCGCCACCCGGGTTCAGCTGATCCATGCGGGCACGCGCCAACATGCGTGCAGCGCCCATGCGCAGGAACAGATTGTCGCCCACTTCTGCCGATAAGTTCAAGCTCGGAAGAATTTCGGTATACTTCTCGCCATCAGAGAAGGGCAGAACACCGCGGAAGCTGGTCGACACATAGCTGTCGCCCGACTGGTTGGTGTTGACAATCTGCACGCCCAAATTGCCCTTCAGGGGCGTATCCCCCAAATTGCTATCAATATTGGCCTGAACATAGCCCGTCAGGACCTTTTCATGGACAATATAGCTGTTTGTAAAGCGGCTGGGGGTCCAATTGCTTTCCGGCGTCAGCTTGTAATTGCCTTCGTCATAATAGCGCCAGGAATCGAAAGCGACCATGCCCGGAATGCCGATGAAATCGAGCGAAACGGGCTTGAACAGATAGGAAGACGGCACAACCGTATTGTTCGGATAGCCTTTGCTTGTCAGCACGAAGCCTTCATCAACCAGCTGCTTTTTACGGTCAGTATAGTTCGCGCCAACGCGGATGCTGGAGAAGAAGCCGTCGACATCCTTTGTGGCCTGAACGCGCAGAGCCTTCAGGTCATCGCGAATGCGCGGGCGGTTCACAAAGCCATCTTGGCAGTTGGGCACCGTGCCACCACAGCTATTCCACCCCTGTGGATCAGTGATGACAAACAAATTCGGGTCAGCATAATTAATGGTCGGCTTAAACTTAATCACGCCGCCGCTGGCTGGCATTGTGAAGCCCAAGCTGTCCGTCGCACCAACGCCACCGCCACGGCCCGTGCCCGTGTAAACTTCAATATTTTCTTCCAGCTTACGCAGGCGCGAATAACTGGCGTCCAATTCAAGCTTCAGCGTATCGCTGGCCTGATATTCCACATTGCCGCCCAGCGCGAGGATCTTGGAATTGCGGTGCACAACGTCGTTGCGCATCACAGCTTCCACGCCGTTAAAGCGCCCGCTGGTGATCAGACCATCTTGCACCGTATAGCCCGGCTGCAATTGTGCTGCGCTCCACTGCAGGGGCAGCTCGATGCCACGCAAACGCTGATTGTCGCGGAAGGACGACCAATAGCCATCCAAGGTCACGTGCAGCTTGTCATCAGGCTTGAATTCCAAAACGCCAATGACGCCATCGCGATTAAGCTCGTTTGATTTCACATAAGGCTTGGCACCGCCAATGACATAGTTGCTGCCCACCGTGGGATAGCCCCATGCCTGCCAGCGCTCTTCTGCCGTGGGAGACGCCATACGGGCATAGCCCAAAGCCCAACCCACTGTGCCGTCCTCATTCTGATCAATGTAGGAGATATTGGCGCGATAGCCCTTGTTTGAAATATCTGGGTTTAGCTTACCCAAATCATTAACTTCGCCGCGCACGCCAACGGCAATAGTGCGGCCCTTATAGGACAGCGGACGGGCTGTCTTCATATCAATGGTGCCGCCAATCGCCTGGCCGATCAGGCTGGCATCCGGCGTCTTGTAGATGACAGCGCCCGTCAGCAGTTCTGATGGATATTGATCCAGCTCCACACCACGGTTGTTGCTCGCAGAAACCTGCTCACGTCCGTTCAGCAAAGTTGTTGTGAAATCGGGGGCAAGACCGCGGATCGACACCACATTGGCGCGACCATCAAGGCGCTGCGTTGCCAAGCCCGGCAGACGCGACAGCGACTCTGCGATTGACTGGTCTGGCAGCTTGCCAATGTCTTCTGCCGAAATCACTTCGACCATCGACGTATTGATCTTCTTCTCCTCAACCGACAGGTTGATGGATGCGCGCAAGCCCGTGACGACAATTTCTTCAGCGTCCGCCGCCGATTGCGCAAAAGCGGGCGTGGCCAATGCCATACCCATGCCCAACGCCAAAAAGCTGGCCGAACGGCCCAACATGGCGCGAGATACAGTAAACCCCGAAGTGTGCATTCCTCATCCCCTCAAATACGACGCAAAAACACGCGCCTTGCATCTGACACCCATCAGCAAAGAGCCGGCATGGTTCTCTGCGCAGGTTAGGCATAGGATTATCGAGGGCAATTCTAAGCGCACAGCATTGCACATACGTATTCAAAATGTCATGTTGGAGGTCGTCAGCGCAAGGACGGCCTAAAAGCCGCACTTATGGCATGAGCTTGAAGGCAAAAAATAAACCCATGCTCCATCGGGGGAGGACATATGTCGGGCAAACCGACATCCTTTGACATTGCCCAGTTGGCTGGCGTCTCGCAGCCGACTGTGTCACGCGCGCTACGTGGCAGCCCGACGGTTTCAGAGCAGACCCGCAAGCGCATTGAGGCCATTGCCCAGCAACTTAATTATAAAGTTGATAAAAACGCCTCCAGCCTCAGGCGCCGGGAAACCAACACACTGGCCCTGCTCTTCTATGAAGACCCGATGCCCGATGCCACAAATATCAACCCCTTTTTCCTTTCAATGCTGGGGGCAATAACGCAGACCTGTTCGCGCCATGGCTATGATTTGCTGATTTCCATGCAGCAATTTTCAAGCGACTGGCATGTGGACTTTGAAGAGAGCCGCAAGGCTGATGGCATCATTCTCTTGGGCCATGGTGATTTTGAGCCCTATCGTGCCAAGCTAGATCGGTTGATGGAGCAGGGCACCCATTTCGTGCGTTGGGGCCCGTTCCAAGATGCTGGACTTGGCATTGTTGTGGGCAGCGACAACTTTCATGGCGGGCAGCAGGCAACAGAACATTTGATTGGTTTGGGCCGCAAGCGGATCGTCTTTTTGGGCGAGGCCAATAATCATTATCCTGAATTTAACGATCGCTATCTGGGTTATTTGCATGCGCAGGAACGTGCCGGATTAACGCCTGACCCCAAGCTCTACCGCAGCGCGCATACCGACAAATGCGGCCATGATGCCGTGACGCAGTTAATGGCCGAAGGCGCCAGCTTTGACGCAATTTTTGCTGCAAGCGATTTAATAGCCTTGGGCGCAATGCGTGCCTTGCAAGAACATGGGCGCGATGTACCCAAAGATGTCTCAATTGTTGGCTTTGATGATATTCTGGCGGCAAGCCTCGCGCGTCCCCCGCTCACCACCGTGCAGCAAGATTATAAGCGCGCCGGCGAAGTCTTGGTGGAAACGCTGATCGGCACCATTCGCGCCGAAGCTTTGGAGTCCAGCGCGTTGCCGTGCAAGCTTGTCATCCGTAAATCCTGTGGAGCGAAATAGCCTAGCCCCTTCGTCACCCGTCCATAAATGTTTGGACGCCAGTGTATTCGTATACATCGCCCTCAAAATATTGAGCCGGAAGCCGCACTCTGTCACCAAAGACTTAGAAACATAGAGCCGCATGGGGGATGGCAAGATGGAAAAGCCGCGTCAGAGCTTTTGGGGCCTCTGGAACATTTCCTTTGGCTTTTTTGGTATTCAGGTCGCCTTCGGCTTGCAAAATGCCAATATGAGCCGCATTTTCCAATCGCTTGGCTCCAACGTTGATGATCTTGCCATTTTGTGGATTGCGGGCCCCATGACGGGCCTATTGGTCCAACCTTTGGTGGGCCATTATAGCGACCGGACATGGACCCGGTTTGGACGCCGACGGCCTTATTTTCTCGCAGGCGCCGTGCTGGCCGCGCTCGCTCTACTGGGCCTGCCCAATACTAGTCTATTGCTGCTTGCTGCCGCCCTTTTGTGGATTTTGGACGCCTCATTGAATATCTCGATGGAACCATTCCGTGCCTTTGTGGGCGATATGACAAGGGAGGACCAGCGCACCCAAGGCTATGCCGTCCAGACCATGTTCATTGGTGCAGGCGCGGTGTTGGGCTCGATTGCACCTTGGCTGCTTACCCGCATTGGTGTGCCCAATGTGGCGGTAGACGGCGTCCCCCCATCCGTCCGTTATTCTTTCTATATCGGTGCCGCTGCCATCTTCCTTGCAGTGTTATGGACGGTACTCACGACGCGCGAATATTCACCAGACGATATGCGCCGCTTTGCGGGCACGCAAACTGCGAAAGCCGCCCATGCGCCACTTACGCCATCGCGCACTGGCGGCATATGGCTGCTAAGCGGTGGAGCTGTGTTGATATTGGTAGAAGCCTTCGCCCTCGATAAGCAACTTTATGTTTTGGGTGGCGGGCTGGTAGCTTATGGCCTTGCACAAATCATGAATGCCCGGGCGTTAGATTCAGGCAAAAGCTTGGGAACGCTCACCCAGATTTTAAGCGATCTCAACACCATGCCTCAGCAGATGCGGAGACTGGCAGTTGTTCAATTCTTCACATGGATCGCGCTGTTCATTTTGTGGATCTACAGCACACCTGTTGTCACTCAATATGTCTTTGGGTCCACCGACACCGCGTCTTCTGTTTATAATCAGGGGGCAGATTGGGTGGGCGTGCTGTTTTCTGTTTATAATGGCGTTGCGGCCATTGCGGCGCTTGCATTGCCCCTGCTGACGAAGAGATTGGGTGCCACCGGTACGCATATGGCCTGCCTGCTTATCGGCGCAGCCAGCTTCGGCGCGATGATGGTTTTGCGCGACGCGAATTTACTGATCTTGCCAATGATTGGCATTGGTATTGCCTGGGCGTCCATCCTCACCATGCCCTATGTGATTTTGTCGTCTATTTTGCCGCAAGAAAAATTTGGGATTTACATGGGCATCTTCAATTTCTTCATTGTGCTGCCGCAACTCATGGTGGCGACAATCATGGGCGGCCTGATGCGCAGTTTCTTCCCAGGTGAGCCAATATGGACGATGCTAATTGCGGCCATGGTGATGGTGGGCGCTGCATTCGCCATGCTGCGAGTGGGAGTGCGCACCAAAGCCTAGGGAGTTCACCCAATGCGTTTGATTGTGATGGCCGCCACTCTGGCACTCGCACTTGCAATACCACCCGCTGCTCAAGCAGCACCGCCCGCGCACAGCACCACCGCCACAGGCCATTTCTTGGACTATGCCGGGATCAAAGCCAGCGGCCTGCCAGACCAGAAGCTGACCATCTGGCTGCCGCCTGGCTATGAGAGCAGCACACGCCGTTACCGCGTGCTCTATATGCATGATGGGCATAATCTCTTTGACCCCGCGAAATCCAATTTCAACAAAGTGTGGCGCGCCGATAAAGCAATGCTGGCCGTTGCCCGCCGCACAAGAACCGAGCCGCATATCATTGTGGGAATTTGGGCGCCGGGGGTAGACCGCTATCGCCAATATTTGCCCCGGCCGATTTATGACGCAGCTAGCCCGGCTTTGCGCGCACAAATGGATAGACTGGCAGGCGGACCAATTGTGTCGGATTCCTATCTCCACTGGATCGCCAATGGTCTAAAGCCTTGGGTCGATGCGCATTTCCGCACACTTACCGGGCCTCATGACACTATGATTGCCGGCTCCAGCATGGGCGGGCTGATGAGTTGCTATGCCTTTATGGCGCGGCCCGACATCTTTGGGCAGGCGGCCTGCGTCAGCAGCCATTGGCCTTCAGTTGACCCGCGCGAGGCCGAGGCCACCAATTCTGAGTTGCAGATATTGCTCGCCAATTGGTTCCGCCAATCACTTGGAGTCCCTGGGGCACGACGCCTTTGGATGGACCACGGTACTGCCACGCTCGACGCCTTTTACGCCCCCTATCAAGCCATGGTTGATACACAAGTGCGTGCCAATGGCTGGCAAGAAGGCCGAGATTTTGAAAGCCGCGTTTATGACGGCGCCGAGCATGACGAGGATGCTTGGGCGGCAAGATTGCCGGAAATTTTTGGCTGGCTACTCAGGAGCAAGGCAGAACAAACTGAAAGACATCGTCGGAAGGATAGTCGTTCCGATCAGAGTTATCCTGCCAGCCCAAATCACAAATAAGGTGGCCGAAACACGTCTCAAACTGCTGGAAAACTGGAGCACCCAAAGGAATCATAACATAGGATGCTAATAAGTTTTGGGTTTTGTTCGTAAATGGCGCGCCCGGCAGGAGTCGAACCTGCGACCCCAAGCTTAGAAGGCTCGTGCTCTATCCAACTGAGCTACGGGCGCGCACGCGGCAGCTAATAGCGCGAAATGCGCGCGAGCGGAACCTCTGTCCCGCAGGGGCGTGACAGCCGCGGCTTTTGCGGGCAGATGCACAAGCATGATGAGCGATGATGCCCAGCGCCTGCCCGGCTATATATGGCCTGTCCTTGCCGGGCTGGTGATGGCCGCTTTTGGCCTGCGTATCTGGCTGGGGCTGGGCCTGCCACTCTGGCTGGATGAAAGCTGGACAGCCATGATTGCAACGCAGCCCAATTGGGCAGATTTTTGGCGTGAAGTCTGGCTCGATTGCAATCCGCCACTTTATTATGCGGTCATGGCCCTATGGACGGGCGTGTTTGGCGCGTCGGACCTTGCCTTGCGCCTGCCCAGCCTTATCTTTGCAGCCCTTGCCATGGCCTTGCCGCTTGGTCTGCGCGTCCCGGCTTTGAGCCGCGCGGCAGCCCTGTGTTTTGCCGCGCTGCTTGCGCTTTGGCAGCCAGGGTTTGAGATGAGCGTAGATGCCCGCGGCTATGCTTTGTTGCTGGCTCTGTCTGTTGCGCAACTCTTGGCTTATATCCGGCTTATGGCAGCGCCAGACAGGCGCAGGGCATGGATATGGGCCGGCCTTGCCAGCCTTGCGGGGCTAACCCATTATCATTCGCTCCTCGTCTCAGGTCTGCAAGGATTGGCGCTGCTCTATGTCCATCGCGCCCGCGCGCTAGAGCTGTGGCCAGCTGCCCTTGCCTTTGTGCCGGCATTTGGATGGCTTGCCATTCATGCCCCGCGGCTGGCAGATTATGCCCGGCCTGATGTGGCATGGTATGAGCCGATGACGCCCAGCCTGGCTGGCGGCTTTATCCGCTATGTCCTTGGTGGGGCGGGCTGGCTGCATATGGGCATTTTGGCAGGCGTTATCGTGCTGAGCCACGCCTTGGCTTTGGGCAAGACAGCGGCCCCAAAGAGCGGCCGACATATCGCCATGCCAGAAGCGCGCCGGGCGCTGCGCTGGGCCATGCTGGCCAGTGTGATTGGCCTTCTGATTGAGCTCGCACTGGGCACGCTACGGCCCATGCTGACGGATCGCTATTTGGTGCCACTCGTCCCCGGTATTTTGCTGGGGCTGGTGTTGGCCATTGGCCAGTCCCGCTATTATGTGGCGAGCCTTGCGGCTCTGGTCATTGCCTTTGGATTGACGCTTAACCCATCTGACATGCGGGCCAAGCTGGTGGAAAAAACCCGCTATAGCTTTGCGCCCGCCAGCAGCTTCATTGCCAAAAGCCCGGCCAAGCGCCTTATATTTGCCTGGGATCATCCAGCCGCCCGCATCCTCGATGCCCAGTCACTCGCCAAGCTGGGGGGCTTTTTTGTTGCGCGCGCGGGGCGCGACATGCCCGTGACAGCCATTCGTCTGCCGCCGGGGCGCGATGGCAATGCCCTGTTGCAACGCGCCAGCCCAGCAGATGCCAGTGTGATTTGGATTTACAACCGGGCGCGCGCCTCGGCCGCGCGCCACCGCCCGCCCGTGCCGCTGCTCTGGCATGGGCGCCCTTGCCAATTGGACCAAGGCCGTTGGATTGGCACCTTGGCCTGCGCGCCCAAAGTGTAAGCACCGGCAATGGGCCCTCATATTTGCCAAAATCACGACAGGAGCTAATCTGCCTTTATGACCACCGCTCCCTTACGCGCCGTAAAGGCCCAAAGCATCCATCACTTCCGCAGCTTTGATGTGGTGATGGCGGCCTTTGTTGCGATTTTGCTGCTTTCAAATGTTATTGGCGCGGCCAAGGTCGCCAGCTTTGGCGGGTGGGAATTTGGGGCCGGCATCCTCTTCTTTCCCTTGGGCTATGTGATTGGCGATGTGCTGACTGAAGTTTATGGCTATGCCCGCGCCCGCCGCTGCATCTGGGTGGGCTTTTCTGCCCTCTTGTTCATGGCGTTTATGAGCTGGGTGGTGGTCTCGCTGCCGCCCGCGGCAGGCTGGACGGGGCAAGCCGCCTATGAAAGCGTGTTTGGCCAAGTGCCGCGGATTGTTTTTGCCTCAATCATTGCCTTTTGGGCTGGGGAATTTGTGAACAGCTATGTGCTGGCGCGGATGAAAATTTGGACGCAAGGCAAACATTTGTGGAGCCGCACCATTGGCTCCACCATTTTTGGCCAAGGGGTAGATAGCCTTATCTTCTATCCACTTGCCTTTTGGGGCGTGTGGCAAAGCGATCAGGTGATGACGGTGCTGGTGACCAATTGGCTGCTGAAAGTCAGCTGGGAAGTGGTGTTAACGCCCGTGACCTATTTGGTCGTCAACCGATTGAAACGCCATGAGGGCGTTGATCTGTTTGATGAAGGAACGGATTTTACGCCGTTTAAAACCCAAGCCTAGCTAAGCCTTGGGGCTGGCGCGGCCCCGCCCGCTAGGCCAAATCAGCGTCTAAAATGGCCGATAGCGAGAGCATTCGCCGCGTGGCCAGCCGCGCGATCCGCAACGTTTCTGTCTTACGGCGGGCGGCGGCCAAGGGGCGGTGGCTTGCCTCGCGCACAATCGCGCCATCATAGCGGTCGGCAACCATCAGCCCGGCCACGTCCGGGGCCAGTGCCTCACGATCAAATAAACTAAGGTCAAAGCCATGTGGCACGGCCCAGTAATAATGATCACAATAGTCAAGATAATCGGGCCATTTGCCATCGCCCAACAGGTCCGCGCGCGACACCTTTATCTCGACAATCATAATCTCGCCTTTGGGCCCAAGCGCCATAATGTCGGCCCGACGGCCATTGCGCAGCGGGACTTCTGGCACCCCCAAATACGCATGCCGATAGAGCAGGCGCGAAACGCCACGCAGTACATCGGCCGCGATGAGGGGGTCTGTCTTATCCGTCATGATGGCGGTCTAGACGCGATCCGCCCAATTGGGAACCGGGGCCAGCCCGGCCCCTCAATCAGCGATAGAAAACGTGATTGCCAACCGCGGCAATGCGTTGCATCCGCCAGCCTGGCTTCACGCGACGGGCGTGGAAATACAGCGCGTTATCAACTGTAGAATCCCACAGATCATTGGCTGCAATGTGCGCAATGGCGAGGGCATTTTGCCAATGGCGGCTGTTCCGCGCGATGGGCGGAAACCCATTGCCACGCACGAAGGAGAATTGGCCGGGCTGGAACACCACACCGCAAATGCTGCTGGGGAAGCGGCCTGAGCGGGTCCGGTTGAGAATGGTCTGGGCAACAGCCAGCTGGCCATCCAAGGCTTCGCCCTTGGATTCAAAATAGACAGCGGCTGCCAAACATTCGGCATTACGATCAACAGGCGCCGTGCCAGCAAATTGGGCAACAAGGCTGGGCAGGGACGGTGCTTCGGCCGGAGCTTCAGCGAGTTCGGGAATCTTCACCTCGTCAAGCGAGGGCTTCGGGGCTTGGGGCTGCTCAACCGGACGGGTCGGGAGCTGCCGGATATCCAGCGTACCGGGAGTTTCATTGGCCCAAACCGCATTGGCGGGGGCAAGGGCCGCAAGCGTGCCCAAAATGGGGAGGGACAGAACCGCGAGTGCGGCTGTCAAACGATTGGATCGCATATAGTCTTCATTATGTGCAGAGGTTTGGTCTGGGCCGCGCGAAAACAGGTGCGGTCAGCTCATTCCCCTGTCTGCATTCGTCCCCAAAACCCAAAACGCGGGTGGCGAGACGGCGATGCGTGTTATCTGCATTGGCCCTGACGGCCTTTCGCCAGGCAAGTCAACGCTTGCCGTCTAATTCCACGGCGAACTGTGCAGCATCAGCGATGTCCAGTTCCACAATCCATAAATCAGGGTCAGACGCGCGGCGGCGGGCGCAAAATGCAGAGATTTCTTGTTCATTTTCAATAACTTGGGAGTGTATTTGGGTCCACCGATAGGCTCCGTCTGGGGTCCATGCGCGCTCCCAAACCCCTGTATTTACGCCATTTTCAAGAGTAATCAGCAACAGCGCGCCAGCGGTTTCATCGCCCTTGGCCAACACCATGGCCATGCCGCCCGCTTGGTTCACACAGCGGACCAGCGCATTCACATAAAGCGATGTGGCAAGACGCGGTGTCACGCGCCCAGTGGCTCTAAAGCGTTAGGCCGCGTCACGCGTCTGACTGGCGGCAAATAGCGCATAAATGGCATCGGCACTGCCCGCCCCGCGCAATTTGGCAACAAAGGCGCGATCGCGCAGCCAACGGCTGGCTTGTGCCAGGGCCTTGAGATGTTCTGACCCGGCATCAGGCGGCGACAACAGGCAAAAAACAAGGTCTACGGGCAAATCATCAATGGCTTTTACGTCAACGGGTTCAGCCAGCTGAACGAAAATGCCGACGACATGGTCCAACCCGTCCATCTTGCCATGCGGAATGGCAACGCCACCGCCAAAGCCAGTTGATCCCAGCCGCTCGCGCTCCGTCAGGCGGTCAACCACCTCTATGGCAGGCAGGCCATATTCGCGTTCCGCCACCTGCCCCAAATGCTGGAACAGCGCCTTGGCAGTCGTCATATGGCCCCCGGCCGTTACGGCCCCAGGGGCAAGAAGCGAAGCAATCTCTGTCATCATATGTCCAGATAGGAATTCGGTGCGCGCCCTTAGCATATTCAGGCAGGACCGCAAGCAAGGGCGCTTGCGGTCCTGTGCTTGCGATTAGCTTTGCGGCTCAACCCAGCCAATTGTGCCATCATTGCGGCGATAGACCATGTTGAACACGCCGGTTGCCGCATTGCGGAACAAAAGCGCGTTGGTGTGCCGCAAATCGAGCATCATGACCGCGTCGGACACGCTGGCCTCGGGCACATCAACTTTGGTCTCTGCAATGATGATGGGGTTATCCCCCGGTTCAATTTCGTCCGCCTCGAGCGGCTCAAACACCGTGTAGCTGGCATTGTCTTCGGGCGGGGCCACGCCATTGGGGCCATTATGATCATCCCGCAGGCGGCGCTTATAGCGGCGGAGCTGCTTTTCCACCTTGTCCGCTGCCCCATCAAAGGCGAGATGCGCCTCTTGGGCATGTCCGCTGGCTTTAAGGACAACCCCTTTTACGACATGCATCATGACGTCACAGACAAAGCCATGATCATGCGGGCCTTTGCCAAATGTTGCATGGGCCGAATGAGCGCGTGAAAAATACTTGGTCGCAATGCCCTGAAGCCGATCGCCTACATGCGCCCGGAGAGCATCCCCTGTATCCACCTGATGACCGGAAACACGGATGTCCATATTCTTCTCTCCTTTCTCGACTCTAGCTAGGAACGGTTGCCCATTCGTCAACTTAAGCGGCGGCCAAATCCTCCCGATCCTGATCAAGCGCCCAAAGCGGGTCGTTGATTTTGGTCAAGAACGCTTGGTGACGCTCAAGTTCTTCGGGCGTGGCCGCATGGGGCCGGGCGGGGCGCGCAGGGCGCGGCGCAGTGACTGGGCGCCCCGCATCCCCCATGTCAGACGAAGCGTGGGACAGCGCATGAGCAGACTCTGCAAGGCCAAGGCCAATTTGTCGGCCGCCTGTCAGTTCAATATACACTTGCGCCAAAAGCTGGGCATCAAGCAACGCCCCGTGCTTAATCCGGTGCGAGCGATCAATCCCAAACCGCGTGCACAACGCATCAAGGCTATGCTTGGCGCCGGGAAATTTGCTGCGCGACAAGGCCAGCGTGTCAATCATCCGGGCAGGTGCAATATCTGGCCGGTTGATGCGGGACAGCTCGTGATTCAAAAAGGCAAAGTCAAATGATGCGTTGTGCGCAACAAGTGGGCTTTCCTCCAGAAAATCGAGCAGGTCTTCAACCAGATCTCCAAAGAGAGGTTTATCGGCCAAAAAGCTTTCCGACAGGCCATGCACCGCTTGTGCTTCGGGCGGCATAGATCGTTCTGGATTGAAATAGGCATGGAATGTCCGCCCGGTCTCAACCCGGTTGACCAGTTCCACACAGCCGATTTCAACAAGCCGATCGCCGGAAGCGGCGTTGAGCCCTGTCGTTTCGG
>JBEEOY010000060.1:0-22380 GCA_041191345.1 Pseudomonadota bacterium | reverse complement strand
TCCAGCGCAACTTCCACACCCTCAAGCACGCCCGCCTTCACCAGACCACGGATCACGCCCTCTGACACATCGGAAATTTCGGCGAGTTCGCGAATCAGGCCTTGGCGTTCGCCAATGCGCTCAATGGCTTGGGCACGTTGCGGCGTCAGCTTGTCGAGGCTTTTGCCGGACAGGCGATATTCCATCACTGTCCGCCCGCCTTCCAGCGCCGCGGCAGACGACAAGGCCATGCGCAACACGGATTGCGGGGGGCTGAGATAATAGTCTGCCGTCCATTCAATCAGGCGGCGTAAAGGCGCACCCAAAGGTGGCAGATCATAGACCTCCAGCACATTGCGCAGCCGGTTATCGCCCACGGTTTCCGTAGGAAGCGCCTCTTCTTCCCACACCACGCCCACCATTTCACGCGGGCCCAAAGGCACACGGACGACGCTGCCCGGTTCCGCCGCCATGCCATGCGGCACCCGATAATCGAGTGGACCCAAAGCGGGGTTGGTATGCAGGATGCGAACACGCGCCATAGGCCCCCGATAGAGGCTCTCGCGCTTTGGGTGAAGCCGCGATTGCCCGCTCCTTGGCTTGCAGCAAACAAGCCCCCCTGCTAGGCGCCGGGGCGGATCGTTTGTCGATACACCCCACATTGCCATGAGCTTTAGGGAATTCCATGTCCGTTGACTCTGCAACTGTCCGCAAAATTGCCTCTTTGGCCCGCATTGCTGTTAGCGATGCCCAAGTGGAGGCCATGGTGCCGGAACTGAACAATATTCTTGGCTGGATTGAGCAGCTGGGTGAGGTAGACACCTCTTCCGTTGCGCCAATGACGGCTGTCATCCCCAACACGCTGCGCTTGCGCGACGACGCCGTGACAGATGGCGATGTCCGCGATGCAGTTCTCAAAAACGCGCCACAGGCCGAACATGGCTTTTTCGCCGTGCCGAAGGTGATTGAATAATGACGAAGCTGACTGATCTGGGCGTTGCTGCCCTGCGCGATGGCTTTCGGGCAGGAGATTTCTCTGCCCGCGAGGTTGCGGTTGCATTTAACGACGCCGTGGCGGCGGCCAAGCCGCTCAACGCCTTCATTGTCGAAACACCCGACCATGCCCTCGCTGCTGCCGATGCCGCCGATGCGGACCGCGCCTCTGGCAATCTTAAGCCGCTTTCCGGCGTGCCCATTGGCATGAAGGATTTGTTCGCCACCAAAGGCGTGCAGACAACGGCGGCGAGCCATATGCTCGAAGGCTTTAAGCCCGAATATGAATCGACTGTCTCCGGCAATCTCTGGCGCGCAGGTGCGGGGATGCTCGGCAAGCTCAATCTCGATCAATTCGCCATGGGCTCCTCCAACGAGACGAGCTATTTCGGCAATGTGATTTCGCCCTGGCGCCGCAATAATGGCGACACCGCCGCGCTTGCGCCGGGTGGCTCTTCAGGCGGATCATCTGCTGCAATTGCCGCGCGCATTGTGCCGGGGGCGACAGGCACGGATACGGGCGGCTCCATCCGCCAGCCCGCCGCCTTTACCGGCATTTCGGGCATTAAGCCGACTTATGGCCGCTGCTCCCGCTGGGGCGTGGTGGCGTTTGCCTCGTCGCTCGATCAGGCAGGGCCGATGGCGCGCGATGTGCGTGACTGTGCGATCTTGCTCGAAAATATGGCAGGCTTTGACGCGAAGGACGCGACCTCGCTGGATTTGCCTGTGCCCAATTGGGAAGCTGCTCTCTCGTCCGATTTGAAGGGCAAGCGCATTGGCATTCCTAAGGAATATCGCGTTGATGGCATGCCCGCTGAAATTGAAGCACTGTGGGAACAGGGCATTGCGTGGCTGAAGGATGCCGGGGCCGAGATTGTATCAGTCTCGCTGCCGCACACCAAATATGCGCTGCCCGCTTATTACATCATTGCCCCGGCAGAAGCCTCGTCCAACCTCGCCCGCTATGATGGCGTGCGCTATGGCCTGCGCGAGCTGCCCGATGGCGCGAACCTGCAGGACATGTATGCCGCCACTCGCGCGGCGGGCTTTGGCGATGAAGTGAAACGCCGCATCATGATTGGCACCTATGTGCTCTCCGCCGGCTTTTACGATGCCTATTACACCCAGGCCCAAAAGGTCCGCACGCTGATTGCGCAGGATTTTGATAAGGCTTGGGAAAGCTGTGATTTGTTGCTGACGCCAACCGCGCCAAGCGCCGCCTTTGGCTTGGGCGAAAAGAGCGCCGATCCGCTCGCCATGTATTTGAACGATGTGTTCACTGTGCCAACATCGCTTGCGGGCCTGCCAGCCATGTCGGTGCCCGGTGGGCTCGATGCGCTGGGCTTGCCTTTGGGCCTTCAGGTCATTGGCAAGGCGCTGGATGAACAATCTGTCCTCAACGCCAGCCTCGCGCTGGAAGAACGCGCTGGCTTTACCGCGCGTCCGGACAAGTGGTGGTAAAATGAGCAATTATCGTATTCAGGGCGCCACGGGCGAATGGGAAGTGGTGATCGGGCTCGAGGTCCATGCCCAGGTCGTCTCGCAGGCCAAGCTGTTTTCTGGCGCGGCAACCGCGTTCGGCGCAGAGCCCAACACGCAGGTGTCGCTGGTGGACGCGGCCATGCCGGGCATGTTGCCTGTGCCCAATAAGGAATGCATCCGCCAAGCGGTGCGCACCGGCCTTGCCATCAACGCTGAGATCAACCGCTGGAGCCGGTTTGACCGCAAGAATTATTTCTATGCGGATTTGCCGCAAGGCTATCAGATTTCGCAGCTCTACCACCCGCTGGTGGGCGAAGGATATCTGGACATTGATGCCGATGAAAAGGCGGGCATAGCCGAGGCCAAGCGCATTGGCATTGAACGCATCCATGTCGAGCAAGATGCCGGCAAGCTGATGCATGATCAGCACCCAACACGCTCTTATGTCGATCTTAATCGGTCGGGTGTGGCGCTGATGGAAATCGTCTCGCGTCCCGATATGAACTCGCCTGCTGAGGCTGGCGCCTATTTGCGCAAGCTGCGCTCGATCCTGCGTTATGTCGGGTCGTGTGATGGCAATATGGAAGAAGGATCGATGCGGGCCGACGTGAACGTCTCGGTCCGCAAGCCCGGCGACCCCTTTGGCACGCGCACCGAAACCAAAAACGTGAACTCGGTCCGCTTTGTCATGCAGGCAATTGAGCATGAAGCGCAACGCCAAGTCGATGTCATCGAAGCGGGCGGCAAAGTGGTGCAGGAAACCCGGCTGTTCAACCCCGATACGGGCACGACTCGGTCCATGCGGTCGAAGGAAGATGCGCATGATTATCGCTACTTCCCCGATCCCGATCTGCTGCCGCTGGAACTGACTGAAGATTTTGTGAATGATTGCCGGGCCAGCTTGCCCGAATTGCCTGACGCCAAACGCAATCGTTATGTCGAGACTTTGGGGATCAGCGGCTATAATGCCGATGTGCTGACTGCCGAGGTGGAAACCGCCCGTTGGTTTGAAGCCCTGCTGGCCGAAGGTGCCGAATCCAAGCAGGCCTCGAACTGGGTGATGTCGGAACTATTTGGCGCGCTCAACCGGCTTGGCAAATCTATTGAGGATTGCCCGGTCAACCCGGCTCAAGCAGCAGAGCTCTTAAAGCTGGTGGCAGACGGTACGCTTTCGGGCAGCCTTGCCAAGCAGGTCTTTGAAAAGATGCTGGAAACAGGCGATGGCGCCGGCGTGATTGTTGAGCGCGAGGGCCTGAAACAGACCAGCGATACGGGTGCGATTGAAGCTGTGATTGCCGATGTTCTGGCCAAGAACCCCGGCCAATTAGAGCAATATCGCAGCGGGAAGGACGCGCTGTTCGGCTTCTTTGTCGGCCAGACAATGAAAGCCATGGGCGGCAAGGCCAATCCGCAAGTCGTGAATGAATTGCTGAAAAAGGCACTATCGTAAAACGGGCCCAGCCCACCGCGTCTGGCAGGGCGTGGAGGGCGGGCGGCTTTCTGCATGGCTTGCCCTTCGGCAAAGCCGTGCTATAGCGCCGCCCCAACCGGCCTTTGCGGGCGTGGCGAAACTGGTAGACGCGCCAGATTTAGGTTCTGGTATCGAAAGATGTGGGGGTTCGAGTCCCTTCGCCCGCACCAGTATTGCCACTGCCTGTCCCCCTAGGGGCGGGGGCCTAGCGGAATTCCTTAAAGGTAGAGTGACAAAATGCAGACTGTCGAAACGTTGAATGAAGGCCTGAAGCGCGCCTACACGCTCACGATCGCGGCCAAGGATATTGCTGCCCGTGTCGAGCAGGAAGTGGCGCGACTCGCACCGCAAGTCCGCATGCCCGGCTTCCGTCCCGGCAAGGTGCCCGCCAACCTCATCAAGAAAATGCATGGCGAAAGCCTGCAGGCTGATGCGCTGAACAACAGCGTGCAGGAAGCGGTGCAGGCGCTGATCGCAGACAAGAAGCTGCGTCCCGCCATGTCGCCCTCAGTTGAGCTGAATGAAGGCTATGAGCACGGCAAGGATGCCGAGCTGAAGATTGCGCTGGAAGTTCTGCCCGAAATTCCAACGCCGAGCATTGATGGCCTGACGCTAGAACGCCTGACAGTGGAAGCCAGCGCCGAGGCTGTTGACGAAGCTGTTCTGCGCATTGCCCAGCAGCAAAAGGGCTATGACGACGCACCCAAGGGCCATAAGGCCAAGACGGGCGATCTGGTCGTTATGGATTTTGTCGGCAAGGTTGATGGCACGCCCTTTGATGGCGGCACTGGCGAAGATATGTCCGTGGAAATCGGCTCTGGCCGCCTGATCCCGGGCTTTGAAGACCAGCTGGTGGGCGTGAAGTCGGGTGATGAAAAGACCATCACGGTGACCTTCCCCGCTGACTACAATGTCGATTATCTGAAGGGCAAGGAAGCGACCTTTGATCTGGTGATCAAGGATGTGCGCGTTCCCGGAGAAGCCAAGGCAGATGACGCCTTTGCCAAATCGCTGGGTCTGGAAGGCATTGATCAGCTGCGTGAGCTAATGAAGGGCCAGCTGGAGCAAGAATTTAACCAGCTGACGCGCACCCACATGAAGCGTCGCTTGCTTGACCAACTGGCCGCCGCGCATGATTTTGACGTGCCCCCGGGCATGGTCGATGCCGAATTCAACCAGATTTGGGCCCAGCTTGAGCATGAAGCTGGCCATGAAGCCGATCCGGAAGCCGCACGGGCCGATATGGAGAAGGACCGCGAAGAATATCGCGCCATTGCCATCCGTCGCGTGCGTCTGGGCCTGCTCCTGTCGGAAATCGGCCAGGCGAACAATGTCCAGATCAGCAGCCAGGAAATGAACCGCCTGATCACTCAAGCCGCCATGCAATATGGCCCGGGCGATCGTGAACGCTTCATCCAATATGTGCAGCAAGATCCTATGGCTGCCGCACAAATCCGTGCGCCGCTTTATGAAGACAAGGTTGTCGACTTCCTCTTCTCAAAGGCCGAGATCACTGATCGCTCGGTAACGCGCGAAGAGCTGGAAGCAGCAATTGAAGCTGATGCCGATGAAGGCCATGTCCATGGCCCGGGCTGTGGCCATGATCATGGCGAGGCCAAGCCCGCCAAAAAGCCGGCTGCCAAAAAGGCCGCTGCCCCCAAGGCAGAAAAGGCGGAAAAGCCCGCCAAGGCTGAAAAGGCTGACGCCAAGCCTGCTGCCAAAAAGGCTCCGGCGAAGAAAAAAGCCTAAGCTTTTTCAGGCAAATCAGAATTCAGGCCCTCCAGTCCAGAACTGGGGGGCCTTTTTCTTTGGACGATAGGCTCTCTTGGCCAACTGAGATGCCGATCGATCTTGAAACACCCATGTGAAAAGCAGTTGCGGTCCGATTCGCGACACCCTGCGCAATTCGGCGATTGGCAATTATATTGCATGCGCGAAGGTGAAATAATATTTCACAAAATCCGCAATTTGGGCGAAAAAAGTTAAGCTTGGCCCCGACATACGATTTCAAGGCTTCACACTCGGCCCTTCACCCCTATAGCGACCGTGCGAATCGTTATATTTGCGGTTGCTATGTCTTGGAGGTTTTTTTGGGCGAGCTAGGGTTTCCGTCGAATCAGGGTCTGTATGACGCGCGCAACGAACATGATGCGTGCGGTGTTGGCTTTGTTGCCAATATTAAAGGCGTGAAATCGCACGAAACCATTAAACGCGGCCTCGAAATTCTGGTGAATATTGACCATCGCGGCGCCGTGGGGGCCGATCCGCTGCTGGGCGATGGTGCGGGTATTTTGATCCAAATTCCGGATGCCTTGTTCCGCGATTGGGCCAAGACCGAAGGCGTCACGCTGCCGCCGCCGGGCGACTATGCTGTGGCCATGTGCTTCCTGCCGCAGGATGAGCGCGCCCGCGACTTTGGCGTCAAAAATTTCGAAAGCTTCTGCATCAAGGAAGGCCAGACAATCATTGGCTGGCGCGATGTGCCCACTGACCCGACTGGGCTTGGCAAGGCCGTGATTGAGCAGATGCCTGTCATCCGCCAGCTGATCATTGGCCGTGGCGACAACTGCGCCGATCAAGACGCGTTTGAGCGCAAGCTGCTGGCCATCCGCAAGCAGGCGCAGAACCCGCTCGTCGCTTTGGCCGAAAAGCATAACCTGCCCGATCTGCCGCGCTTCTACATGCCGTCGCTGTCGACCCGGACAATTGTGTACAAGGGCCTGCTGCTCTGTGATCAAGTGGGCAGCTTCTACAAGGACCTGCGCAACCCCATCGTCACCTCGGCGCTGGCGCTGGTCCACCAGCGGTTTTCGACCAACACTTTCCCCAGCTGGAAACTGGCCCACCCCTATCGCTTCATTGCGCATAACGGGGAAATCAACACCGTTCGCGGCAATGTGAACTGGATGAATGCGCGCCGCCGCACCATGGAATCAGACTTGTTGGGGGCCGACCTCGACAAGATGTGGCCGCTCATCCCGCACGGTCAGTCCGATACCGCGTGCCTTGATAACGCGCTCGAGCTGCTCTTGGCTGGCGGCTATTCGCTGGCTCATGCTGTCATGATGCTGGTGCCCGAAGCCTGGGCTGGCAACCCCATGATGGATGCCAAGCGCCGGGCTTTTTATGAGTATCACGCCGCGCTCATGGAACCATGGGACGGCCCGGCTGCCATTGCCTTTACCGATGGCCGCCAAATTGGCGCGACGCTGGATCGCAACGGCCTGCGCCCTGCACGCTTCCTCGTCACCGATGATGATCATGTCATCATGGCCTCGGAATCGGGCGTGCTTCCAGTGAAAGAAGATAATATCGTCCGCAAATGGCGCCTCCAGCCGGGCAAAATGCTGCTCATTGATCTGGAAGAAGGCCGCATCATTGAGGATGAGGAAATCAAGGCGCAATTGGCCGCCTCGCAGCCTTATGAGGAATGGCTTGATGCCGCCCAATATAAGCTGAAAGATTTGGACGAGGTAGAAGTGGCCGAGCCTGTGCTCGCCAATGATCCCTCGGTCCTGCTCGATCGCCAGCAGGCCTTTGGCTTTACGCAGGAAGATACAGCAAAGTTCTTGGAACCCATGGCGCGCAATGGCGATGATCCCATTGGCTCAATGGGTACGGACACGCCCATTGCCGTGCTTTCAGCCAAGCCGCGGCTTCTGTATGATTATTTCAAGCAGAACTTCGCGCAGGTGACGAACCCGCCGATCGATCCGATCCGCGAAGAGCTGGTGATGAGCCTTGTCTCGATGATTGGCCCACGCCCCAATTTGTTGGGCCGCGTGGCAGGCACGCATAAGCGGTTGGAAGTTGACCAGCCCGTGCTGACCAATGCTGATCTCGCCAAGATCCGCTCGGTTGAAGAGGCGCTGGATGGCGCGTTCCGCACCGAAACGATTGATATGACATGGGATGCCAAGTCAGGCGCTGCCGGGCTGGAACAGGCGCTCAAGGAAATGTGCTGGACGGCGACGGAAGCCGTGCTGGCAGACAAGAACATCCTCATCCTGTCTGACCGCGCTCAAGGGCCAGACCGGATTGCCATGCCATCACTGCTGGCGACAGCGGCTGTCCATCATCACCTTGTCCGTCAGGGCCTGCGGATGCAGACCGGGCTGGTCGTGGAAACGGGCGAAGCGCGCGAAGTGCATCACTTCTGCGTTCTTGCAGGCTATGGTGCCGAGGCAGTGAACCCCTATCTGGCGTTTGAAACGCTGGAAGAAATTCGGGTTCGTCAGGGCCTCGACCTCACCACCGAGCAGGTTCAGAAAAATTACATCAAGGCCGTTGGCAAAGGCATTTTGAAGGTGATGTCCAAAATGGGCATCTCGACCTATCAATCCTATTGCGGGGCGCAGATTTTTGACGCGGTTGGTTTGTCATCCGCCTTTGTGAACACCTATTTCACGGGCACGGCGACGACCATTGAAGGCGTGGGTCTCGCTGAAATTGCCGAAGAAACCGTCCGCCGCCATGCGGCTGCCTATTCGGACAATCCGATTTATCGCAACATGCTCGATGTCGGGGGCATTTATGGCTATCGCATCCGCGGGGAAGACCATGCGTGGACGCCGGCCAATGTCGCCAATTTGCAGCACGCCGTGCGCGGCAACAGCCAAGATCGCTATGCCGAATTCGCCAAGTCCATCAATGAGCAGAGCGAGCGCCTGCTGACCATTCGTGGCTTGATGGAGCTGAAAAAAGCGGACAAGCCGATCGATATCAGCGAAGTCGAACCGGCAAGCGAAATCGTGAAGCGCTTTGCAACGGGTGCGATGAGCTTTGGCTCAATCAGCCGCGAAGCGCACACCACGCTGGCTGTTGCGATGAACCGCATTGGTGGCAAATCCAACACGGGCGAAGGTGGCGAAGAGGCCGACCGGTTCAAGCCGCTGCCCAATGGGGATTCGATGCGCTCTGCCATTAAGCAGGTCGCCTCGGGCCGCTTTGGTGTGACCGCGGAATATCTCGTCAATGCCGATGATATCCAGATCAAGATGGCACAGGGTGCAAAGCCGGGTGAAGGTGGCCAGCTGCCCGGTGACAAGGTGGATAAGAACATTGCCCGCGTTCGTCACTCGACGCCGGGCGTTGGCCTCATCTCACCGCCGCCGCACCACGACATTTACTCAATTGAGGATTTGGCGCAGCTGATCCACGATTTGAAGAATGTGAACACAGGCGCGCGCATCTCGGTGAAGCTCGTTTCTGAAGTGGGCGTTGGCACAGTGGCCGCTGGCGTTGCCAAGGCCCGCGCGGACCATGTGACAATTGCTGGCTATGAAGGCGGCACAGGCGCCTCGCCGCTCACTTCACTGACGCACGCAGGCAGCCCATGGGAAATCGGCTTGGCCGAAACCCAGCAGACCTTGCTGCTCAATGGCTTGCGCTCGCGCATTGCAGTGCAAGTTGATGGCGGCCTGCGCACCGGTCGGGACGTTGCCATTGGCGCATTGTTGGGCGCGGATGAATTTGGCTTTGCCACCGCCCCGCTGATTGCGGCGGGCTGCATCATGATGCGCAAATGCCATTTGAACACCTGCCCAGTGGGTGTGGCGACGCAAGATCCTGTCTTGCGCGCGCGCTTCACGGGCCAGCCCGAACATGTGATCAATTATTTCTTCTTCGTGGCCGAAGAACTCCGCCAGATTATGGCAGAGATGGGCTTCCGGACGGTCGAAGAAATGGTCGGCCGCGTTGATCGTCTTGATATGAAGAAGGCACTCGATCACTGGAAGGCGCATGGCGTTGATTTGAGCCGCCTGCTCCACAAGGTCGATCTGCCCGAAGGCGCGCCTTTGCGCTGGGTGGAAACGCAAAATCATGGGCTCGAAAAGGCCTTGGATCGTGACCTGATTGCAGCGGCCGCCCCTGCCTTAGAAAAGGGTGAGGCAGTGCGCATTGAGCGCGAGATTAAGAACGTCAACCGCACCGCGGGCGCGATGCTCTCGGGCGAAGTCGCCCGGCGTTACGGCCATGAAGGTCTGCCTGCCAACACCATCCAAATCGCCTTTACGGGCGTTGCGGGCCAAAGCTTTGGCGCGTTCTTGGCGCATGGTGTGACCATGGAGCTGACAGGCGATGCCAATGACTATGTGGGCAAGGGCCTGTCGGGCGGACGCATCATTGTGCGCCAACCGTCCCATGTGACGCGCGAACCGACAGAAAATATCATTGTCGGCAACACTGTGCTGTACGGCGCGATTGCAGGGGAAGCCTATTTCAATGGCGTCGCGGGCGAACGCTTTGCCGTGCGCAATTCGGGCGCGCTCTGCGTGGTTGAAGGCACGGGCGACCATGGCTGCGAATATATGACCGGCGGCGTCGTCGTTGTGCTCGGCAAAACCGGCCGCAACTTCGCAGCCGGCATGTCAGGCGGGGTGGCCTATGTCTATGACGAGGACGGCCTGTTCCGCGAGCGCTGCAACACGGCGATGGTCGATATTGAAGCCATTGAGGCCGATGGGCCGGAGGCCGATAATTCGACGGGCACACCGCAGCAACGTGCACAAAATGTGCATGATTTCGGCATGGGCGATATGCTCTACCACTCGCAGGATCGTCTGCGCGTGCTGCTCGAACGCCACCATCTCTACACGGGCAGCAAACGTGCGTGCGCGCTGCTTGATGATTGGGATACGACATTGAAGCGCTTCGTGAAGGTCATGCCGCGGGATTACCGCCGGGCCCTCAAGCAGCTGGAGGCAGAACGCCTCGCCGCTGCGAACGTCGCTGCTGAATAACTGATTTTTGGAGACTGATCGTGGGCAAGGCCACAGGCTTCCTCGAACTTGACCGCTCTGACCGGAGCTATGCTGACCCGAAAGAGCGGCTGACGCATTACCGTGAATTTGTGATTCCGATGTCGGAAGAGCAGATCCGCGGCCAAGCCTCGCGCTGCATGAATTGCGGCATTCCCTATTGCCATAATGGCTGTCCGGTGAACAACATCATCCCGGACTGGAACCATCTGGTCTATGAGAATGACTGGCGCAACGCGCTGGAAGTGCTGCATTCCACTAACAATTTCCCAGAATTTACCGGCCGCATCTGCCCCGCCCCGTGCGAAGCCAGCTGCACGCTCAACATTGATGATGCGCCCGTCACCATCAAATCAATTGAATGCCAGATTGTTGATCGGGGCTGGGCTGAAGGTTGGATCACCCCGCTGCCTGCCACCCGCAAAACGGGCAAGTCGGTTGCTGTGGTTGGCTCTGGCCCGGCAGGCCTTGCCTGTGCGCAACAGCTGGCCCGCGCCGGCCATAGCGTGACGGTGTTTGAAAAGAATGATCGCGTGGGCGGTCTGCTGCGCTACGGCATTCCTGACTTCAAAATGGAAAAGCATCTGATCAACCGCCGTTTGGTGCAGATGGAAGCTGAGGGCGTGGAGTTCCGCACCTCAATGGAAGTCGGCGTGCAAGTGTCGTTTGAAAGCTTGCAGCAAAATTATGATGCGGTTGTCATGGCTGGTGGCTCAGAAGAGCCGCGCCGTCTGGATATTCCAGGTGCCGAAATGGCGGGCGTGCGCCTTGCCATGGAATTCCTGACGCAGCAGAATAAGCGCAATGCGGGCGATGATGAACTGCGCGCCGCGCCGCGCGGCACGCTGACCGCAACGGGCAAGCATGTCATCGTCATTGGCGGCGGCGATACGGGGTCTGACTGTGTGGGCACCTCCAACCGTCAGGGCGCGGCATCGGTTACGCAGATTGAAATCATGCCCAAGCCACCGGTGAAGGAAGAAAAGTCATTGAGCTGGCCCAATTGGCCGCTCAAGCTGCGCACCTCGTCCAGCCATGAAGAAGGCTGTGACCGCGATTGGGCGGTGCTGACCAAGCGTGTCGTCGGCTCCAATGGGGTGGTCGAAGGCTTGGAATGCGTCCGTGTCGATTGGGTCGATGGCAAGATGGTTGAAATGCCCGGCAGCGAATTCACGCTGAAGGCAGACCTGATCCTGCTCGCCATGGGCTTTGTTGGCCCGCGCAAGCCCGGTCTGGTCGAACAATCAGAAGTGCAGCTGGATGCGCGCGGCAATGTGCTCGCAGATACCGAGGCTTACGCGACCAGCCGTGATGGCGTGTTTAGCTGTGGCGATATGCGGCGCGGCCAGAGCCTTGTTGTCTGGGCGATCCGCGAAGGCCGCCAATGTGCCCGCGCGGTGGACCTGCACTTGATGGGCGCCAGCGAACTGCCGCGCTAGAAAACGGGTTTATAGCCCCGCAATCGCTTGGCCAGCGGCGACCCCGCTGGCCCAGGCCCATTGGAAATTATAGCCGCCTAGCCATCCAGTGACATCGACAGCCTCGCCAATGGCATAGAGGCCTGGCACCTTGTTGGTCATCAAACTGCGCTGCGACAGCTCAGCCGTGCTGATGCCACCCGCTGTCACTTCGGCCTTGGCATAGCCTTCAGTGCCATTGGGATGGAAAGACCAACAGCCCAGCTTGTCTTCCACCTGACGCAGCAGCGCATCCTTCATATCGGCGAGCGGGATGAGCCCCCAATTGGTATCATCGCCACTCACACGCTCGACAAGCGCGGCTGAGAGCCGGTCGGGCAGGTGCATGGAGACTGCGCCTTTTAAGGTCGCCTTGGGCTTCTCACGCTTAATCTGGCGGAGCCACTCTGGCGGGGCAGCCGGCGCGAAATTGATGTCGATGGCGTCCCCATGCCGCCAATACGACGAAATCTGCAAAATCGCCGGGCCAGATAGTCCGCGATGGGTGAACAAGGCGGCCTCCCGAAAGCGCGTCTTGCCGGTGCGCGCCTCCACCTCTGCAGCAACGCCGGACAAATCCCGAAACAGAATATCCGCGCCGCCCAAGGTCAGCGGCACAAGCGCGGGGCGCGGCTCAATGATTTTGAGGCCAAAGCGGCGGGCAATATCATAGGCGATGCCCGTTGCCCCCATCTTGGGAATAGAAGGGCCGCCGGTTGCGATCACCAAAGCGCGCGCCTGATGCCCCGCAACGCCGAACAAGCCATCATGATGGCTGATTTCTCCAATATGTGTGGAAAAGGCAAAGTCCACGCCGCCGCGCGCACATTCGTCCATCAGCATCGCGACAATTTGCCGCGCAGATCCATCGCAAAACAGCTGGCCCAACGTTTTTTCGTGCCAAGCAATGCCATAGCGATCAACCAGCGCGATGAAATCTGCCGGGCGATAGCGGCCCAGTGCAGATTTCGCGAAATGCGGATTGGCCGAAAGATAGCGATCCGCCTGCGCCTGAACATTGGTGAAATTGCACCGCCCACCGCCAGAGATCAGGATTTTCTTTCCCGGCTCTGCTGCATGGTCAATCACCAGGACGCGCTGGCCCAATTGCCCGGCTGTTGCCGCGCACATCAGGCCCGCGCCACCTGCGCCAAGGATGATGGCATCATAAGGGGAAGACGTCATAGCACTTGCCCTAGGGCATAAGCCGGTGGCCGACAAATATCGCGTCTAACATAGGCAAAGATCAGCGACTTCACGCTTGCATCTATCTCCATATCGGTGTCATTTTTATCATATGTGGATACTTATCAAGTTACTGACGCGCCTGATTCAGCACGGACGGCTGACCCTGGTGGCCGCCAATGGGCAATCGCATCATTTTGGGACGCCCCATCCCGATTATCCGGATGTGACGCTGCGATTTGCGGATGCCCATGTCGCGCGCGACATTGTGCGCAACCCACGGCTGGGCTTTGGCGAGGCGTGGCTCGATGGGCGCCTCGTATTCGATCATGGCGATATAGCTGAGTTTCTGGCGCTGTTTCGCAAGAATGCCTCATGGGAAGCGGGCGGCGAAGGGTTGGACCCTCGCGGCCTGATCCGTCAGCTTGTGTCCAGTCTCGTCGCGCGGCTGGATCACCTCAATTGGGAGCGCCGATCAAAGCGCAATGTCGCCCATCATTATGATCTGGATGATCGCCTCTTTGACCTGTTTCTGGATGCGGACCGGCAATATAGCTGTGCCTATTTTACGGACGACCATGGCGATCTGGATCGCGCCCAAGCGGATAAAAAAGCGCATATTGCCGCCAAGCTGGCCCTGCAGCCCGGCCAGCGCGTGCTGGATATTGGCTGTGGCTGGGGCGGCATGGCGCTGTACCTTAACCGCGTGGCTGATGTGGACGTGCTGGGCATAACCTTGTCGGAAGAGCAGCTAAAAGTCGCCCGTGCCCGCGCAGCAGCCGCAGATGTGGCGGATCGCGTTCGCTTTGAGCTGATGGATTATCGCGCGGTTACTGGCCAGTTTGACCGGATCGTTTCAGTTGGCATGTTTGAGCATGTGGGCCCACGCAATTATCAACGCTTTTTTGCGCAGGCCAAAGAGTTGCTTACCGAAGAGGGCGTCATGCTGCTGCACAGCATTGGGCGCATGGGCAAGCCGGGCACAACGGACCCCTTCACTGCCAAATACATCTTTCCCGGAGGCTATAATCCCGCCCTGTCAGAAATTGTGGCGGCGAGCGAAAAGACGCGGCTCATTCTCACAGATTGTGAGGTGCTGCGCCTTCATTACGCGCATACGCTCGACATCTGGCTCGCGCGGACCAATGCCGCGCGGGACAAGATTATCGCGCTCTATGACGAACGTTTCTTTCGGCTCTGGCAATTTTATCTGGCTGGGGCCGCAGGTGCATTCCGCTATGGCGGGCTGGTTAACTTCCAGCTGCAATTTGCCCGCAATCGCAACGCCCTGCCACTCACGCGGGACTATATGCTTGCAGCCGAACACCACTATCGCACCCAAGGGGACTAGGCGTTTGCGGCATATGGCCCCCATGCGCCAGCACGGGGGCCCATAGGTTCAGCGCGGCATGGCGCCCTTGCGCCACATTTTGCGCAGAGGCCGGCTTTCAGCAGCGCGCTCAGCAGCACTCAAACTGCCGTCCTTATTGGCATCCAGCCGATCAAAATAGGCAAGGGCTGCGGTGCTCACTTCTGCTTCAGTCAACTTTTCATCTTTGTTGGCATCCGCCGTCTTAAAGGTCCGCTCGCCAATCATGGCGCCAAGCGGGCTGCCCATAATCCGGGTTTGCACAATGACCCGGCGTTCCGCCCCAGCAGCCATGCCGGGGGCTGGCGCTTTTGCCCCTTCTGCGCCCAAGCGCGGGATCATAATGGTTTCCATCTGCTGCCCATCGCCGCCATGCATCATCATGATGGCGGGGGCATCCGGCCCACCGGGCGACGGCATATCCATCCGCATGGACGCGTGATGCGCATCAAACTCAGCACGGCTAATGCTGCCATCCTTATTGCCATCCATGGCATCAAACATACGGCCCATGGCAGCCTTCATCCGGGCTTCGCGCTGCGCAGCGACTTCCTCGCGCGTCACAAATCCATCCTTATTGGCATCCTGTTCGGCAAATTGGGCCTTCAGCTTGGCTGTCAAATCGGTCCGGCTCATTGGTGCCGGCATCATCCGCACTTCGCGCCGCTCAATGGTCTGCGCCATCGCTGGACCTGCGGCCACCAGGCTCAGCCCAATGCATAATAAAGGCTTGTTCATAATCATCCTCCGTCCTCAATCCTGAATAGGTCATGCCACGATATGACGCGATGTAAATTCAAGCAGATGTCGCTTCGATGAACAGCCAATCGGGGACGCTGCATTGCCCTTCAGCCGTTCCTTCGCTAAGACTGGTCTTGCCCCGGTGTGCTGCGGTTAAAAAAGCCTGCGCCCTGCCGGGGTTTCGCGTTCTTTACCGAGGTCAGGACCAGCCGATGAACCGCCGCCGCCAGATTTATGAAGGTAAGGCCAAGATTCTGTACGAAGGTCCAGAACCGGGGACTCTCATCCAATATTTTAAAGATGATGCGACAGCCTTTAACGCGCAGAAAAAGGGCACGATCAACGGCAAAGGCGTGATCAACAACCGGATTTCTGAGCACGTTTTTACGCTGCTGGGCAATATTGGCATCCCGACTCATTTCATCAAACGCCTCAATATGCGTGAGCAATTGGTGCGACAGGTTGAAATTGTGCCCATTGAAGTCGTGGTGCGCAATGTGGCCGCGGGGTCTTTGTCTAAACGACTGGGCGTTGAAGAGGGCACCCAATTAAGCCGGACCATTCTTGAATATTATTACAAGGATGATGCGCTGGGTGATCCGCTGATTACTGATGAACATATCGCCTGTTTTGGGTGGGCCAGCCAAGAAGAGATGCACGACATTGCCGATATGGCGATCCGCATCAATGACTTCATGTCGGGGCTGTTTGCCGCCATTGGCATCCGCCTTGTTGACTTCAAGCTGGAATTTGGCCGTGTGTGGGAAAATGATTTTGCCCGCATCATTTTGGCCGATGAAATCAGCCCAGATGGATGCCGTCTGTGGGACATGGCCTCGGGTGAAAAGCTGGACAAGGATCGCTTCCGCCGAGACCTTGGTGGCGAAGTCGAAGCCTATCAGGAAGTCGCACGCCGGTTAGGCCTGCTGCCCGATGGCGCGGACAGCGCGGTTCTGGATCTAGAAACGCATCGTAAAAAGCTTCGCTAGACCAATTTAGCGCGTCCATTTTCTAACGAAGTCGCAGAAATACCTTTGTGAATCATCGTTATATTATGGCAATGACGTAGCCTGTAGGTTATGCATAAACGCCCCTAGATTTGGGGGGTGCAGCTATGGTGCGTCTGTTTGAGTTCCTTAGAAGCTGCGAGAAAGAAACCGGCACCCGGCTCGTCACCTTCGATTTTGAGATTATATTTTTTCTCTATCTCCATGGCCCATCGCCGTCGATGACAGTCCTCCAAGCCACAAATGCGTCGCTTGCTGCCTTTGTAAAGGCGCTAAAACGCTTGACCGAAGAAGGCCTTTTGGTGGTTGAACAGGGCACCATGGACCGCCGGATCCGCAACTATGATCTTGCCCCGGATATTCGCGCCAAGCTGACCGAAAACTTCACACGCCTCTTTGGCGAGCTTCCGACCAAATCCTAACAAATGGGCCCGGGTCAACGGGCCCGACAGATTAGGATTGCGGTGTTGCAGGATCCCTTGGCATTAAATCAGCGTCTGCAGCATTTGCGGCAGGGGCTGGCGCTGAGGCTGAGGCTGCAGGCGGCGCGGTTTCAACCGCGGCATCAACCCGCCGGAACACATAAGAATAGAGCTCTGGCTGGCTTAGAATGACTTCAGCCTTGGCTTCGCTAATCACGGGAATGCCAACCCGAGCCACTTGCGTGAACTTCAATGCCAATTGGCTACCATTATTCGCGGCTGGCATGACCAACGCAAAAAACTGCAGATTAACTTCATTGCGGCCGCCTTTATCCGCTGTCTTTCCCCGGCGTCCACTCAGCTGGCCAGTCGCCCGGTCAACAATGTCGAGAATATATCCAGACTCCCGGAACACTTTCACTGTGCGGTCAAAAGTCGTCTCAATTGGCTGCGCATAGCTGGCACGCTGATAGGTCGAGTCAAATGTGAAGGCAGTTCGGCCCGTTTGAATGGGCTCATTACGGGCGCAGCCTGTAGCGGCCAAGGCGAGCATCGCTGCACTCAGAACAATGTGACTACGGCGCATTCGTCTATCCCCATCGCTAAATCTGACCGAAGTGTAGGAATCCCAAGCGCATTTGTCCATCACCCTTACTTTTTCTAAAACATAGGCTGATTCAGCCGAAAGGCGCGGGCGTCCCTGCCGCCACATGAGTGCAGATAGCTATGGAAAGAGAGTGTTTCCTGCAGACGGTGGAACAGTCTGCACGGTTTGTAGGTTATAGATCGAATGATGGACCTAATTCGCACAATGCCTAGCTTAGGCGAGACCAAAAAGGATGAAGTTGGAGACGCAATGGGGCCGTTGACTGAAGGACTCACTCGAGTTGAACACCAATTTCATCTTCGCGCAATTACGCCCGAATTTGAAATCTTGATGCGCCTCTATGAAAATGGCCCCACGCCATCGGCCAGTTTACGCGCAGCATCTCGCGCGTCTTCGGCTGCATTTAGCCTCATTCTCAAACGGCTAGTGGGCAGTGACCTCCTCCAAGTAGAGCATGACCAATCTGATCGGCGCGTGCGCAAATATAATCTGACGCCATGGGCGCGCGAGGTGTTGGATGAATTTGCTGGCACCACTGTGAGAATCCTAACCCAAGACACGACCAACGGCGCATAAACGGCATCTTTCCCTTAAGCCCTGACCCCGCTATCAGCCCGCAACTCACGCGCGTTGAACGGGTATTAGGATAAGGGCTGCACCATCATGGATAATCGCATTTGTTCGCCCGAGGCGTGTACCAGCATGGCAGAGGTGCGGGCAGGCGTTGACGCCCTAGACGCAGACTTGGCCCGGCTGTTGGGCCAACGCTTTGCCTATATGCGGGCCGCCGCGCGCATCAAGCCAGAGCGGCATCTGGTGCGCGATGAAGCTCGCAAAGCGCAAGTCATTGCCAATGCTCAGCGCGCGGCCCGCGAGGCGAATTGGCCCGAAGACATTGCCGCGCAACTCTGGGAAGTTCTGGTAGAGGCTTCAATTGCTTATGAATTGGCGGCCTTTGATGCGCGCGCCGATCAACCAGCCTAAGCTGCTAGAGGTCCAAGCGATAATAATCGCTATCGCACCAGCCAATATGCGTTTTCAGTGTGTTCTTTTCTGATCCCGTCCAGCGGAACCCGCATTTCTCGAGCAGCGCCTTGGAGCGAACGTTACGCGGGTCAACATCTGCCCAAAGATGATCGCAGATCGTCTGCAGCCGCATATGGGCAATAAAGGCTCTCAGAGCCTCTTCGGCAAAACCGCGGCCCCAATAGTCTTTGGCCAGAATAAAGCCAATTTCCGGCACCCGCCAACAGCCTAATTTGCCAATCAACTGGCCTTCATGCTCAATGAAATAATCAAACTGGCTGCCCTGTGGGTCGTCCAAAATGGGGGCCAGCCACCTGGCCGTTTCGGCAAGATCTTGATGGGCTGGGCCCGACCAATAGGTCATCACACTTTCATCACAGAAAATGCGATGAATATCCTCAACATCAGACGCCTTGGGCAGTCTTAATCGCAGGCGCTCAGTTATAAGTGTCATATCAATCCTATCCACACCCTCTCTGAAATAGGATCAAAACAGCCCCTGCCAAGCCGTTGGCGCTGCGCTTCCTTCTAGAAGTTGCACTCTTATAATATATCTGTATATCTGGATATATGGAATCGTCTACAGCCATTGCTGCATTATCTGCACTCGCCCAATCGAGCCGATTGGATGCATTTCGCTTGCTCGTCCAGAATGAGCCTGCCGGGCTACCTGCAGGCGAAATCGCCAAATTGCTGGGTGCGCCCCAAAATACAGTATCGACGCATCTGAGCGTCCTCCAAAACGCCAATCTTGTAGTGTCTGCGCGGCAGGGCCGGTCCATCATCTATCGCGCGCATATGTCGACGCTGAAAGACCTCATGCTGTTTCTCGCGAAAGACTGTTGCGGCGGTCATGAAAGTCTGTGTGCGCCGCTTATCGCTGAACTTGCGTGTTGCTGAACAAGGAGATCGCATGTCTGAGCAGATTTATAATGTGCTGTTCCTCTGCACGGGCAATTCGGCCCGATCCATCCTTGCTGAATCTATCCTCAATCATGAATTTGGGGATCGTTTTAAAGGGTATAGCGCGGGCAGCTTCCCCAAGGGGCAGGTTCACCCTGTTGCTATCGACGTGCTGAACCAGCTGGGTCACGATACATCCTATTTTCGATCGAAAAGCTGGGATGAATTTTCGGGCTCCAACGCGCCCAAGCTCGATTTCGTCTTTACCGTTTGCGACAATGCCTCACAGGAAACCTGCCCGATATGGATCGGTCATCCAATGACGGCGCATTGGGGCATTCCTGACCCTGCTGCTGTCGATGGAAGCGCGGCCGAACTCTATGCCGCGTTCCAATCTGCCTATCGCATGATGCGGGCGCGGATTTCTCTTTTTGCGAGCCTGCCGCTGAGTGCATTGGACGCCATGAGCCTGAAGAACCAGCTCACCAACATCGGCACCCGCGCTTATCCAGATGAGCAGACTATATGAGCATCGCTGCGTCCCGCCTGTCATTTCTGGATAGATATCTGACCTTTTGGATCTTCGCGGCGATGGCGCTGGGCGTTGGCCTTGGTGCCGTGTTTCCAGCCGTCCCGCTTTCCCTAGAAGCGCTCTCGATTGATGGCACCAACCTACCAATTGCAGTGGGCCTGATCCTGATGATGTATCCGCCCCTTGCAAAAGTGAAATATGAGCGCCTGGGCGACGTGTTTCAGGACAAGCGCGTGCTGGCGCTGTCATTGGTCCAAAATTGGGTGATTGGTCCGGCCTTGATGTTCGGGTTGGCCGTTATGTTTCTGCGCGATTACCCAGACTATATGACAGGCGTCATCCTGATTGGCTTGGCGCGGTGCATTGCGATGGTCCTTATATGGAACCAGCTTGCCGGCGGAAGTAGCCAATATGTCGCGGGACTCGTGGCGTTTAATTCACTTTTCCAAATCCTATTCTTTGCGCCCTTTGCTTGGTTTTATCTCACCTTCCTTCCCGCCATTTTCGGGCTGGAGGCGCATGTCGTGAATGTCAGCTTTTGGACCATTGCCAAAGCCGTTTTGACGTATCTTGGCATTCCCTTTGCGGCTGGGTTTTTAACGCGTGCGCTTCTGATCCGTCAGCGCGGCGAAGAGTGGTTCACCACGCATTTTCTTCCGAAGATTAGTCCGATCACGCTTTTCGCGCTGCTGTTTACGATTATCGCTATGTTCAGTCTGAAGGGTGGAGACGTGCTGGCGCTGCCCATCGACGCGCTGCGTATTGCTGCGCCTTTGGTCATCTATTTCCTGATCATGTTTCTCATCAGCTTTTTGATGGGCAAGCTAATTGACGTCGATTATCCGCGCACGGTGTCGCTGGCCTTTACCGCTGCGTCCAACAATTTCGAATTGGCAATTGCCGTTGCCATCGCTGCCTTTGGCCTTGCATCGCCCATAGCCTTTGCCGCTGTCATCGGCCCCTTGGTTGAGGTGCCTGTCCTTATCCTATTGGTCAGCGTGGCGACCCGATTGGGGGCCCGGTATTTTGCTGATACATGGCCGCGCAGGCCAACATAAGACGGGAAAATCCTTGGCTTTCTTAAAGGCCTGACGCACTTTTTCACTCTTGAATTCTACATATCATTGCACAGCGCTGATCGCGCGGTAAGCCAGCCCGGGCTTCCGCATCCAATATGTCTTTGAGCCGTTGGCCAAGGCTTTTGGACGTTAGAGTTTTAAAGCCGCATGACGTGTAGAACTGCTCATTCCATGCCACATTACGAAAAGTGGTGAGCGTAAGGGCGCTGAGACCGGCGGACGCCGCAGCCGTTTTGGCGGTCGCCACCAACGCGCGCCCTACTCCCATTTTCTGCGACTCAGCATGCACAGCCATTTGCCAAATATGGAGGACATTGTCGGTGATCTCAGCATTCAAAAAGCCAACAATCACGCCCCGGCTTTTGGCCACCCAGGCTTGACCTGTCGCGATCAACTCCACGTGGCGCTCTACCGATTGCACGTCATCCTCAGCGATCCAGGCTAAGCGGGGCAGTTGAAGAAAAGCCTTGCCTGACGCGCGCTCAATGTCTGGCAAAAACGGCGCGTCAGCATGCTGGGCAGTTTCAATGATAATCATTTTCTAGCCTGCAGCTCGATCCTATCGCCCCATAAAAGCTGAGGTAACAGGATCAGCGAAATGGCCTCAAAACGCTAAATCCTCTGACCTGCAACGTCAATGTTTCTGCGATCCTGCGCCGATCTCGCACCAAAGAAAAAGGGGCTGCCATTCCTGGCAACCCCCTTTGAATTCCATACGAAATTTTGACGTTTCGTATTAGCGCTTCGAGAACTGGAAGCTACGACGTGCCTTGGCACGGCCATATTTCTTACGCTCAACAGCGCGGCTGTCGCGGGTCAGGAAGCCAGCCTTTTTGACGACCGAGCGGAGCGCAGGCTCTTGCTTGGTCAGGGCCTGGCTGATGCCGTGCTTTACAGCGCCAGCTTGGCCCGAAAGGCCACCGCCCTTGACTGTTGCGATGACGTCATACTGGCCTTCGCGTTCGGCAATGCCGAAGGGCTGGTTGATGACGAGACGCAGCGTCGGACGTGCGAAATACACTTCCTGATCACGGCCATTGATCGTGATCTTGCCCGTGCCAGGCTTTACCCACACGCGGGCAACAGCGTCTTTACGACGGCCCGTGGCGTAGGAACGGCCCTGCGCGTCAACTTCACGTTCACGCAGCGGAGCGGGCGGAGCAGCCGGCGCGACAGGTGCTTCGGCAGCAGCTTCAACAGCTGGTGCAGCAGCAGCCGGGGCAGCGGCAGTGTTGGTGAGCTCACCCAGATCGGCGAGCGACTGACGGGTATCGGTGTCGGACATTATGCACCCACCTTGTTCTTGCGGTTCAGCGAGCCAACGTCGATGACATTGGGGTTCTGGGCGGCGTGCGGATGCTCCGTG
>JBEEOY010000059.1:0-2833 GCA_041191345.1 Pseudomonadota bacterium | reverse complement strand
TGGCACGCCATAGACGAGTTGTGCCACATTGGCAGGCACACCCGCATCACTCAGGCAGCGCATTAGGGCAGAGGTGCAGCCCGGCGTTTCTTCAGGCGGCTTGGCAATGACGGAACAGCCTGCGGCCAATGCCGCTGCCAGCTTTTTCGCCATCAGATAAACCGGGAAATTCCACGGCGTGAACGTTGCCGTTGGGCCAACGGGTTGTTTGATGACAATGGATCGCTGGCCACTGGGCCGCACCAGCACGCGGCCATAAGCGCGCTTGGCTTCTTCCGCATAATAATCAAACAGAGCCGCCGATGAGGCCACTTCGCCACGCGCTTCGACCAGCGGCTTGCCCTGTTCAGTTGTCAGCAGCAGCGCGATATGCTCGGTCCGCTCGCGGATCAGGCTCGCCGCCTTGCGGAGGATCGCCCCGCGCGCCTCAACATCCATCTGGCGCCACGCCGCAAAGCCTTTGGCCGAGGCGTCCAGCGCCTCATCCAAATCCGCTGCGCTGGCGAGCGGAAGTTCGGCAATGGCATTGCCAGTTGCGGGGTTGAGCACGGCATGCGCATCGCGGCCTTCGCCGGTGCGCCAACTGCCATTGATGAAAAGCTTCAGCTCTGCGTCATAAGTCTGTGTCATGCGCACAGGCTTACCGCATCCTCAGCGGTAATTGAAGCTTATCGAGATGCGATCTGTTTTAGCTTTGCTGGGCGTCACTTCATGCGTCAGCCAGCTCTCCCATAGGAAAATCGTGCCGGGCTTGGGTTCGGCATAGATAAAGGGTTGAAACTCTTCAGGCGCATCCGTCGCACGGGCCGGGGCCGCCATCATCCGCGCCAGCCGCGGGTCTTCCAGCTTCAACGCGCCAGAGCCTTTGGGGACGGAGATATAGCAGGTGCCAGAAATGATGCTGTGCGGGTGGATATGGCCTGAATGTGTGCCGCCGGGCTTTAAGATATTGACCCACAAGCTATCCAGCTTGGGTGTGCGCCCCAAATCAAAATGACACGCCTTGGCAAAGGCGCGGACATGCTTGTCCAGCAGCCGCTTCAAATCTTCAAAGGCAGGGTCGCGGATCGGCAGATCGTTGAGCGAGGCATAGGAGGTATAGCCCTTATAGCCATGGTCTTTGGACCAAGTCTGCCCCGCGACATCATCCTCGGCCAACGCATAGCAGCTATGCTCCAGCTCTTCGATAAGGGCCGGATTCTCCAACTGCCCTTCATAAAAAGGCGTCACGAAAAGCGAACGGATCGTCATAGGCCCGCCATGCCCGCCAGCGGGGGCGGACGCAAGCCATCGCGCGATTTGCGCTTCCCTTTGCGCGGCTTGAGTGCCAGATTTCAGTCCAACGAAAAAAAGGGAGAGTATGCGCATGGAAATCATCGCTGAAGGTCTGGCCTTTCCGGAAGGCCCTGTCGCCATGCCCGATGGCAGCATCATCCTAACCGAAATTGCCAATGGCCAGATCACGCGCGTCTTTCCCGATGGCCGGAAAGAGGTGGTGGCGCGGCCCGGCGGCGGCCCCAATGGCTTGGCGCTTGGGCCGGATGGTAAGCTCTATTGCACCAATAATGGCGGCTTTAACTGGAATGAGGCGAACGGGATGCGCGCGCCGCATGGCATTGCCAGTGACTATTCGGGCGGACGGATTGAACGCATTGATATCGACACGGGCGAAGTCGAAGTTCTCTATAAATCGGGCGATTTCGGCTGCACGCTACGCGGGCCGAACGACATTGTGTTTGATAGCCATGGCGGCTTTTGGTTCACCGATCATGGCAAGGTGGATTACGCGGCCCGCTGCCACGACATTGTCGGCATTTTCTATGGCAAGACGGATGGCAGCCATTTGGAAGAAGTCATCTTCCCCTCCAACAACCCCAATGGCGTTGGCCTCTCGCCTGATGGCAAGCGGCTTTACGCGGCGGAAACCTATACCTGCCGCCTGATGGCGTTTAACATCATTGCGCCCGGCAAGGTGGATGATGCGGCCGGCCCCGGCGGCCCCGGCATCCCCATTTATCGCCCCGCGGGCTATAAATTCTTTGACAGTCTGGCGATGGAAGCCAGCGGCAATATCTGCGTTGCCACCATTGGGGAATGCGGCATTTCCGTCGTTTCGCCAGAGGGAGAGCTGGTCGAATTCGTGGCGACCGATGATATTTTCACCACCAATATCTGCTTTGGCGGGGACGATATGATGGATGCGTGGATTTGCCTGTCCGGCACGGGCCGATTGGCGAAAACGCGGTGGAAACGCCCCGGCCTAAAGCTGGAATATTAAGCCCATGGCGCGCATCCACACCGAATATCATCTGCTTGATCGGATTGGCTGGCTGCGCGCTGCTGTGCTGGGGGCGAATGATGGCATTGTCTCCACCTCCAGCCTGGTGATTGGTGTGGCAGCCGCTGGGGCCAGCCCCTCGGCTGTGTTGATGACAGGCACGGCCGGGCTGGTCGCCGGGGCCATGTCGATGGCGGCGGGGGAATATGTTTCGGTCAGTAGCCAGGCCGATGCCGAACGTGCTGATATCGCAAAGGAAAAGGCAGAACTGGTCGCCAATCCCGCTTTTGAGCGGGAGGAGCTGACGGCTATTTACCAATCGCGCGGGCTTGATCGCGCATTGGCGGAACAAGTGGCCGATCAGTTGATGGCCAAAGATGCCGTGAAGGCGCATCTGCGCGATGAATTGGGGCTGACGGAGGAAATGGCCGCACGGCCCCTGCAAGCCGCTTGGGCCTCGGCACTGGCGTTTTCGGTGGGAGCTGCGCTGCCGCTGATGACGGCTTGGCTCGCCCCAAGCCAGGGCATGGAAATCTGGATTGCGGGCGGCTCGCT
>JBEEOY010000058.1:0-3003 GCA_041191345.1 Pseudomonadota bacterium | reverse complement strand
TATTCCAAGGTTGCTGATTTGCTGGCGGCAGTGGTTTATGAAGATCCGTGGCTGGCGGGCGGGCATAATGGCCTGTCCAATGCTGAAGATCCGTTAAAGCCGGAAGATCCCTATCCCCGCGTCAAAGCGCTACGTGATGTGATGCGCGAAGGCGGCATTCCAGATTCAACGCCCATCGTGATGGCGGGCGGCGTCTGGTATCTGCGCGATTGGAATGACTGGATTGATAATCCAGAGCTTGGCCAAATTGCCTTCCAATTCGGCACGCGGCCGCTGCTGACGCAGGAAAGCCCCATTCCGCAGGCGTGGAAAGATCGGCTGATGACGCTGGAGCCGGGTGATGTTCTGCTCCACCGTTTCTCCCCCACGGGCTTTTATTCCAGTGCGGTGCGCAATCCATTCCTTCGTAATTTGGAAGCTCGGAGCGCGCGGCAACTTGCCTATAGCCGCGACGAGGGTGGAGACTTTACGCACCAGCTTGATGTGGGCGTGAAAGGCAAAAGCTTCTGGGTGTCCCGAGAAGATCTGATGCGCGCGCGCGAATATTATGGAGCTGGCTTTACTGAAGCCCTGCGGACACCTGACGAAACTTTGGTGTTTGTCACGCCGGAAGAGCGCAAACTGATCCAGAAGGATCAGGCAGATTGTATGGGCTGTTTATCGCACTGTGCCTTTTCATCATGGAAAGACCATGATGATTATACCACAGGCTATTTGGCGGATCCGCGCAGCTTCTGCATTCAGAAGACACTGCAGTCCATCGCGCATGATGGTGACGTTGAACAAAATCTGATGTTTGCTGGCCATAACGCCTATAATTTCAAGAAAGACCCATTCTACTCCAACGGCTTTGTGCCGACGGTGAAGCAATTGGTGGATCGCATTCTTACGGGCGATTAATAGCTTGAAGCGGAGTTAAAAAAAGCGCGGCAGGGCTGTCCTTGCCGCGTTTTTTCTTGCTTTTCGCTGGGCTTAATCGAGCTCCCAGCCGCGTTCGCCATGGCTATGGAGGTCAAGCCCGTCATGCTCGGCTTCTTCATCGACGCGCATGGGGATGATGCGCGCTACGCCCCAGGCCGCGATGATTGTCATCACGGCTGTCCAAAGCGCCGTCACCCACACGCCAATTGCTTGCGCTTTGAGCTGCCCTGCCAGCGTAACCCCTTCTGAAAAGCCAACGCCACCAAGGCTGGTCGCAAAGAAGACGGGCATCAACAGCGAGCCGACAATGCCTCCCACGCCATGGACGGCAAAGACGTCGAGCGAGTCATCAATCTGCCACTTAAGTTTGACGACTTGGACCATCGCAAAACACAAGCTGCTGCCAATCAGGCCCAGCGCAATGGCGCCAATTGGGCCAACATAACCAGCCGCGGGCGTGACAGTGGCTAGCCCTGCAATTGCACCTGTCACAATGCCAATGGATGTGGCTTTGCCAATGCGAATGCGTTCAATCAGGATCCAGACTAAGGCCGCAGTTGAGGCCGCCAAATGTGTGTTGAGGATGGCTTTGGCCGCTCCATCGCCTGCGGCAAGAGCTGAGCCGCCATTAAAGCCAAACCAGCCTACCCAGAGCAGACCTGCGCCCACCATAGTGAGGGCAGGGCTGTGCGGGGCCAAGAGCGACTTGTTAAAGCCTTTGCGGCTGCCCAGCATGTAAGCAACAATCAAGGCGGCCACGCCTGCCGTGGTGTGAACAACAATGCCGCCAGCAAAATCAAGCGTGCCATACTCACTTGCCAGCCAGCCGCCGCCCCATACCCAGCGGGCAATGGGGACATAGACCAGCAAGGTCCACAGCGTTGAAAAGGCAACCACCCAGCCAAAACGCACGCGCTCAACAAACGCACCAATCACAAGCGCTGGCGTGATGATGGCAAATGTCATCTGGAAAAGCGCAAAAACTGTTTCGGAAATGGTGAGGCCTTGGCGCAGCTCTGCCATGTTCGCGAGCATGGCCTGCCCCAGATTGCCCAAATAGGGAGAGCCTGGCCCAAAGACGAGGCTATAGCCGCCCACCACCCACAACAACGAAATGGCGCAGAGAATAACGAAGCTGTGCATAATCACTGAGAGGACATTTCGTGCCCGGACCAGGCCGCCGTAAAACAGCCCTAGGCCGGGGATCGTCATCATCAGAACAAGCGCAGAAGCTGTCAGGATCCAAGCCGTATCACCCGAATCTGCTGTGGGGGCCGCTTGCGCCCAGGCTATGCTGGGCGTGATGAGCCCAAGAGCGGCAGCAACCGCACGACGACCGAAATTCATGAACTCTCCCCCATCCAAGCCCTTAGGCAGTCTGGTTTGCTAGGCGGAGCCCGGGCGGACTGCAAGAGGGGGGCATGACCTAAATGGATGCTTGACGAAGCAGGGCGGAGGCAATCACCCTCGCGCGTACACACGAAGGGATTGTTGAACGCTCATGAAGCTGGTTGTTGTTGAGTCGCCTGCCAAGGCAAAGACGATCGAGAAATATCTGGGTCCGGGCCACCGCGTTTTGGCAAGCTTTGGGCATATTCGCGATTTGCCTGCTAAGGATGGGTCAGTCGATCCGGACAATGGCTTTGCCATGACCTGGGAAGCCTATGCCGATAAGTCCAAGCAGCTGAAGGCCATTGCCGATGAGGCCAAGGGCGCGGACACGCTGATCCTGGCGACGGACCCGGATCGCGAAGGCGAAGCCATTAGCTGGCATGTGCAGGAAGTTCTGGCGAAGAAAAAGGCACTCCCCCAAAAGGTCGAGCGCGTTACCTTTAACGCCATTACGAAAGCGGCAGTCACCGAAGCAATGGCACGCCCCCGCGAGCTCGATCATGATTTGATTGATGCTTATCGCGCCCGGCGCGCGCTGGATTATCTGGTTGGCTTCACTTTATCGCCGGTTTTGTGGCGCAAATTGCCGGGGGCAAAATCAGCCGGGCGTGTCCAGTCGGTTGCGCTGCGGCTGATTGTCGATCGCGAACGCGAGATCGATTTGTTCCGCGCGCAGGAATATTGGTCAGT
>JBEEOY010000057.1:0-11729 GCA_041191345.1 Pseudomonadota bacterium | reverse complement strand
ACATAAGGCGCCAAACTGGCCAGCAGGGCGCTGTCTGCCGCGCTGCACTCTCGGCCGCGCGCAAGCAGCATCCAAGCGCTAATCCCGTCGTCCAGCGCCAGCCGCATGATGCGCTCATCCACAATGCCAAGAGCCGCAATATACTGCGCACGATAGCGCGCATATTCAGCATCAACGTCCGCAAACTCACCGACAGCGTAAACACGCTCCGGCCGAAGCCGTTCAAATGGAAAACGGTCGAGCACATCCAGGCGATCAAACCCCAAGCCTATCGCCTCGGCCCTCAGGTCCCGACCAGAGTGAAACTCTGTCACTTCGTGCATCGTTAAGTCGCCCTGCCGAAAGAACAGGCCAATATACTCTGCCTGAGTTCGGCTGCGCACGCGGTCTAAAAATGTCGAAAAGCGTTGCCCTTCATGCATCCCCGCAAAGAGCGGCAGCAGCAATTCTGTTTCATCAACGCTGGTGAGAGCCATACCCTCCCATATGGGAGGTTATTCGAAATGTCACCCCTGTATGTTTTGACGGAACGAGACCCACCCAAGGATTCGGCTATGGCCAATGCGCAGCCTTCTCTCACGCATCTTCAACGCCTTGAGGCGGAGAGCATTCATATTATCCGGGAAGTAGTGGCTGAGGCAGAGCGGCCCGTGATGCTCTATTCGGTGGGGAAAGATTCAGCTGTAATGCTGCATCTGGCGCGCAAAGCCTTTTACCCCTCCCCCCCGCCTTTTCCGCTGCTGCACGTCGATACGACCTGGAAATTCAAAGCCATGTACGATCTGCGCGATCAAATGGCGCGCGACAGCGGCATGGAGTTGCTGGTTCATCGCAATCCAGAGGCCATAGAGCGCGGGATTAACCCATTTGACCACGGCCCCTTGCACACGGATATGTGGAAGACTGAAGGCCTGAAACAAGCACTCGACCATTATGGCTTTGACGCGGCCTTTGGCGGCGCGCGGCGCGATGAAGAGAAAAGCCGCGCGAAAGAGCGGATTTTTTCCTTCCGCACGGCAAGCCATGGTTGGGACCCAAAGACCCAGCGGCCCGAATTGTGGAACCTCTATAATGCGCGCAAATCGAGAGGAGAGAGCATCCGCGTCTTTCCCATCTCCAACTGGACCGAGCTGGATATCTGGCAATATATCCATCTCAACAACATCCCTATCGTTCCCCTTTATTTTGCTGCGGTTCGGCCGACATATGAATGGGATGGCCAAATCTTCATGGCCGACGATATTGACCGGCTGGAAAAGGTGCTGGGTCGCAAGCCGGAGATTGTGGACCGGTCCATCCGTTTTCGCACCCTAGGCTGCTTCCCGCTGACAGGCGCTGTGGAAAGCACGGCCTCCAGCCTTACCGAAGTCATCCAAGAAACGCTGCTCACCAGCACATCTGAACGCCAAGGCCGAGTGATTGATAAGGATGGCGGGGACGCCTCAATGGAAAAGAAAAAACAGCAGGGATATTTCTGAGATGACCGACCCTGTCTATCGCACAGAGGCTCTGATAGCCGAAGATATTGACGCCTATTTGCGCCAGCATGAGCGCAAGAGCCTGTTACGGTTCATCACCTGCGGATCAGTTGATGATGGCAAATCCACGCTGATTGGCCGGCTGCTCTATGACTCTAAGATGATCTTTGAAGATCAGCTGGCTGCCCTAGAAGCGGACAGCAAGCGTGTTGGCACCCAGGGCCAAGACATTGACTTTGCTCTCCTAGTAGATGGCCTTGCCGCCGAGCGGGAACAAGGCATTACCATTGATGTCGCCTATCGCTTCTTTGCAACTGAGAAGCGCAAATTCATTGTCGCCGATACGCCGGGGCATGAGCAATATACCCGCAACATGGTGACGGGTGCATCAACTGCGGATTTGGCCGTCATATTGATTGATGCGCGCAAAGGCGTGCTCACGCAAACGCGCCGCCACAGCTATTTGGCCCATTTAATTGGCATTCGAAACATTGTGCTGGCCGTCAATAAAATGGACTTGGTGGACTATAGCCAGCAGGTCTTTGACGAGATTGTATCGGACTATGCCGCTTTTGCGCAGAGCATTGGCATTGCTAAGTTTACCGCCATCCCCATTTCCGGCTTTAAAGGCGATAATATCACAAGCGCTTCTGCCTTTACGCCCTGGTATCAAGGCCCTTCACTGATCGATTATCTGGAACAGGTCGAGATTAACGATACCGCGGATTTGGCAAAGCCGTTCCGCCTCCCTGTCCAGTGGGTGAACCGGCCAAACCTTGATTTTCGGGGCTTTTCTGGCCTGATTGCCAGCGGACAGATCCACCCCGGCGATGCGGTACGAGTGCTGCCTTCGGGCAAGACTTCCACAATTAGCCGCATCGTGACTTTAGATGGAGATCTGGACGAAGCTGTTGCCGGCCAATCCGTTACGCTGTGCCTTGCAGATGAGATTGATTGTTCACGCGGGGATGTCATTGCGGCGGCAAACACGCCGCCCCAAGTTGCAAATCAATTTGAGGCGAGCCTTGTTTGGATGGACGATGCAGCGTTGCATGTGGGCCGAGCCTATTGGCTAAAGCTTGGCACGCAGATGGTGTCCGTTACGATCCAGCAGCCCAAATATGCAATCAACGTAAATACGCTTGAGCGCTTGGCTGTGAAAACCCTGGAATTGAACGCTATTGGCGTTGCAGAGCTTGCGACAGACAAGCCTCTTGTGTTCGAACCCTATGAGGATAATCGCGCGCTTGGCAGCTTCATCCTGATCGACAAGATCAGCAACCATACAGTTGGTGCCGGGATGCTGCATTTTGCATTGCGTCGCGCGCAGAATGTCCATTGGCAAGCCATTGATATTACAAGAGAGATGCACGCCAGCCTCAAGAACCAAAAGCCCGCTGTGCTGTGGTTCACGGGGCTGTCCGGCTCTGGCAAATCAACCATTGCGAACTTGGTTGAAAAGAAATTGCACCTGATGAACCGGCACACTTTCCTTCTCGACGGGGATAATGTGCGCCATGGCCTGAACAAAGATCTGGGCTTTACCGAGGCGGATCGGATTGAAAATATTCGCCGCGTTGGAGAAGTCGCGAAGCTGATGGCCGATGCCGGGCTAATCGTCATCACAGCCTTTATCAGCCCCTTCCGCGCCGAGCGCGAAATGGTGCGCGCGATGTTGCCCGAAGGGGAATTTATTGAAATTTTCATTGATACGCCCTTGGCAGACGCTGAGGCGCGCGATGTGAAGGGCTTGTATAAAAAGGCTCGGTCGGGCGCCCTGAAGAACTTTACCGGCATTGATAGCCCCTATGAAGCTCCGGACAGTCCTGAAGTGCGGATCGATACAACGCGGATGAGCCCCGAAGAAGCTGCTGACGAAATTATTCGTCAGATCATCCCCTTCAAATGAGCAGCACAATATGTCGATGACAGACGCCCAACTTGCAGCACATCTGGCGCTTGTCGCAGGGCAGCTGCTTATCAATGTCCGCAAAGCCGGCGTGTTGAGCCAAAAGGCTCTTGGCAAAGCCGGCGATGCAACGGCAAATCAGTTTCTTGTCCACGCACTCCGCGAACAACGTCCCGACGATGCCGTCTTGTCCGAAGAGGAAAAGGATGATCTTGCACGGCTGAACAAGAGCCGCGTCTGGATTATCGACCCCGTGGATGGCACCCGGGAATATGGCGAAGAGCGCCCCGATTGGGCCGTCCATATTGCCTTGGCAATAGACGGCATACCCGTGATAGGGGCCGTCGCCTTGCCTGATGCTGGACAGGTGTTACGCACCGACCAGCCAATCCCGGTGCCTGCACCGCCTGAACGGTTGCGAATGGTTGTAAGCCGAACTCGCCCAGCCGCTGAGGCCATGGCCGTGGCAGAGCAACTGGACGCCGAACTAATCCCCATGGGCAGCGCAGGGGCGAAGGCCATGGCCGTGGTGCTCGGCCAAGCCGACATTTATCTGCATACCGGCGGACAATATGAATGGGATAGCTGCGCCCCTGCCGCCGTCGCACAAGCGCATGGGCTCCATGCCAGCCGCGTAGATGGTTCAGCCCTCCGCTATAACCAAGCAGACACGTATATGCCGGACCTTCTGGTTTGCCGGCCCGAACATGCGGCGCGTGTGTTGAGCACTTTGAAAGCGTTAGGCCCCGTCGCAGGCGCAAAAGGATAAGGCACATGGCCCAAAAACTCGACGCCGAAACACTGATGACACAAGCCCGGGCTGAAACAGGGTTAGATGATTTCGGCGATCCTTGGTTTGAGGGCCCCCTTGGTGCGTTAATTGATTTTGTGAACCGCGATGCGGGCCTTGTCTCCCCCGAAAGTTCCGCCGGTGTGCGCATCCAATCTGCCTTGTCGGATCGTTTGAAGCTGGTCCAATATTTCAAGGACCATCCTGAAGCAGCGGACGAACATATTGCGCTGGCCTGTGCGATTATCGGCTTACCACGCACAGGCTCTACCATGGTGCATCGCCTGCTTTCCGCCGTGCCGCGGCTGACAGCTCTCTGGTGGTGGGAAACAGCATTTCCTTTCCCTCTGCCGGGCGAAAGCCTTCACGACCCCAGCCCCCGGCAGGACGCCGCCAAGCAGATGGTGGATTGGCTGCTGACGCAATGGCCTGACTTTGAGTCAATTGACCCCATGGATGCCATGGCGGTGAATGAAGAAGTCGTCTTGCTCGACCGGACGTTCCTGTCGACCACCTATGATTCCATGATGCCCATTCATGACTATGGCATGTGGCAGGCAGATCAGAACCATGAGCCTGCCTTTCGGGATCTTTATCGGTTCATGCAGGCCATTCAGCATCAACGTGTTTTGCAAGGGGAAGCCCGGCGCCCTTGGGTCTTCAAAACTCCACATCATTTGATGGGCGGACTTAGCGGATTGTTGAAAGTGTGGCCCGACGTCAAATTAGTGATGACGCATCGTCACGTCGGACAAGTTTTACCCAGCTATTGCTCAATGTGCGCCTCCTTAAGCATCAACAGCTCAACCACCTATCGGAAAGAGCAGCAAGGCGCGCATTGGAGCCGCCGGTTCCGCACCGGGCTGGAGCGCTTGGAACAGCTTCGGGGGCAATTGCGCGCCGAGCAGATCATTGATGTCCACTATGAAGAGACAGTTAGCGACCCCATTGGCATGGCAGAGCGCGTGTTGACTCAACTGGGCTTTACGCCAGATTCCGCCACCCATGCAGCGCTCGCCAAATGCGTAAAAGATAATGCCAGAGAAGCTCGCCCACGCCACAAATATAGCGCAGATGAATTTGGTCTAACGCCCGAGGGGATCGCCTCAGACTTTGCCTTTTATCACGATAGCTATCTTACAAAATAACTAAGGAGAGCACCCCATGATCCTGAAAGATAAGGTTATTATCATCACCGGTGCAGGGCCGGGCATGGGCCAAGCAATGTGTCGTGGGGCCGCGGCCGAGGGCGCGAAGGTCGTCGTCTCCGCTCGGTCTGTAGAGGCTATCAACGCCCTAGCTGCCGAGATTAATGCCGCTGGTGGCGATGCCATTGCCGTGCCCTGTGACGTTGCCCAGACCGAGCAGTGCCATGCGCTTGCCAAAGCCAGCATCGACAAATGGGGGCGGATCGATGGCATGGTCCATTCCGCTTATTATCACCCCGATTGGGGGAGCCTGATTGACCATTCTATTGATCAAGTGGCGCGGGCACTGGACGTGATTGCTGTGGGTGGATTGCGCATGGCGCAAGCTGTTGTACCGTACATGAAAGCGCAAGGCAGTGGCTCGATTGTAAACATCTCTACCCTAGCGACGCGCAAACCCATGCCAGGCGAAGGCGGCTATGCCATGGCCAAAAGTGCCATCAATCAACTCACCCGCCAGCTGGCGATTGAACTGGCTGGCACTGGCATTCGCGCCAACACGGCGCTGATGGGCTGGATGGATGGCGTGCCACTGGATCAGTTTTTCGCCTCACAAGGGGCTGCGGGGGAAGCCTTCCGCAAGCAGCGGGCAAGCGAAATTCCCATTGGCCATATTCCGCCTGATAAGGATTGCGCCAAGGCAGTCTACTTCCTGCTATCGGACTATGCCAGCGAAGTGACAGGCGCGATGCTCGATGTGAACGGTGGCGATTGGGTGGCCGCATGAGTACAGACATCGCCCAAGCGTGGCGCGCTTATTGTGCCAAGCTGGCTGATGCGGGCGCTGTTATTCTGGCAGAGGATGTGCCGACAGACCCACTGATCCGGACTGAGGGATTTCGCTATCTCTCACGGCTGAGCAAATTGGCACTCGAGCAATATGTGGAGGCCAGCGATCCTGATTTCCCGTTCTTTTATCAGTTAAGCCATGAGACCGGAAAAATTGGCGCCGACAATCCTGACAATGAATATTGGAATGCCTCAATTTCGGGCCACAATGACTATCGGATTACCGGCAAGCGTGGCTCGATGTTTTATTTCTCGATCGTTGCCAATGCCATGCGCTATCATATTGATGGCAGCGCCCATGCGACTGGCAGCCTGATGAGTGATGAAATTCACTGGGGCCCCAATGGCGAGGTGGAGATTATTGCCAGTTGCACGCCGCCCACAGGCGTGGATGCGGGTAAAAACTGGCTGCGGCTAGAGCCCGATGCAAGCGTCATCATCATCCGGCAATCGGCCCTAGACCGCACGACCGAGCGCGGCGGGGAATTTCATATTGAGCGCATTGGCGGACCGGCCGTTCCAGCACCGCTGGACGCAGCAAAGCTAGCGCAGGGCCTTGTCGCGGCAGCGCAATTTGTCAGCGGTGTGGCGCAGACCTTTGCGGATTGGACGCGTCTTTTCCGTCAGACGCCCAATCACTTTCCCAATATTGATCAGGCGATGTTCCAAAAGGGCGGCGGCGCGAAAGATATTTATTACGCGCACGCCTATTGGCAGATCGCACCCGATGAGGCGTGGGTGATCGAAGTTACGCCGCCAGAGTGTTATTATTGGAATTTTCAGCTCGATAACTGGTGGATGGAAAGCCTAGATTATCGCTTTCGGCAGATCACAGTGAATAAGCATTCCGCCAAAGTCGATGCCAGTGGCGTCGTCCGGATCATATGTGCCGCGCGGGACCCGGGCCTCAAGACTGGGGCCTATAATTGGATTGACACATGCGGCCATGTCGAAGGCACGGCATTATTGCGCTGGGCCGGGGCAAGCGCGCATCCTCTGCCACAGGCGCGCGTGGTGAAACTGCAAGATTTGGAGAGAGATGATGCTTGATTGGATGAAGGCGGCCAAAACAGTGGCGCAAGACCCTGTCATGGGCTTCAACCCAGATGCCGTCACGCGCAGCGAAACGGTAGCCATCAACGCGCCCGCCAGCATTGTGTGGCAAATCTTGACGGACTTGCCCCGCTATAATGAATGGAACCCCTTTTGCATTCGGGCTGTCTCCACGCTCGAAATGGGGGCTCCTGTTGAGATGACGCTTATCAACTACGCCACAGCAGGCGGGCCGACAGTGCCAAACCTTGAATATATTTGCGGGTTTGAGCCTGAGCGGCTGCTGAGCTGGGAATTTCCCAATCTGGACTATTGGCCCTACCCCGCCCGGCGCGATCAAGTGATTGAAGCGACAGGCCCGGCCAGCTGCACTTATTACAGCACCGATGCCTTTTTGGGCGAAAACGGCATTCACGTGTTCCGCTTTGCCGGGCCATGGGTGAAGCGCGCTTTTGACGATACAGCACTGGCGCTGAAAGCACGGGCGGAGGCGCTGCACGCCGCCGCCTGACCGGCATAGCTCAGCGCATTTTGTAGCGGATGGGCAAGTGCTTAAGGCCGCCTGTGTGGTTGGTTTTCACCCATTCCGCGGGGCCGGCAAGCTCCACGCTGTCGACACGCCTGGCAATTTCGCGGAACAGCGCTTCCACTTCCATTTCGGCCAAAATCCGGCCGAGGCAGTGATGTGCGCCATAGCCAAAGGCGACATGGCGGTTGGGCGTCCGATCGACGCGGAAGGCGTCTGGATCTTCAAAGGCGGCCTCATCGCGATTGCCCGATAGATACATAAGGCAGACGGACTCGCCTGCTTTGACCTCTTGGCCCGCCAGCACAGTGTCCTTGGCCGCCGTGCGGAAGAAATGGCGTACGGGTGTTGCCCAGCGGAATATTTCCTGCGCGGCACTGCCCACCAAGTCCGGATTGGCTTTCAGCTTTTCAAATTCCGCCGGGTTCCGCGCCAATTGCATCATGCCAATACCAACAGACGAACTGGTGGTATCATGCCCAGCGGCCGCCAGCAGCATGCCGTAAGACAATGTGTCCATGTCCGACAGTGGCGCACCATCCAGTGTGGCATTGGCAATGGTCGACATCAGGTCTTCGCGCGGATGTTGCCGCCGCTCCGCCACCACGCCAGCCAAATAGCCAAAAAACTGCATCGCAACTTCTTGGCCATGGTCGCCGCCGCTTTGCCGATCCGGGTCTTGCGCCCCAAATAGCGCTTGGGTCAGCTTCAAGACCAAAGGGGCATCGCTATCCGGCAGGCCCAAGATTGAGGTGATCATAATCAGCGGATAGGGAACCGCGATCTCCTCAATAAAATCACATTCCCCGCCCAATCCCGCGAGCTTATCGACATATTCAGTTGCCAACTGCGCCATGCGATCCCGCAGGCCATCGAGAAAGCGGCCATTGAACCAGCTTTGCGTCAATCCGCGGAATTTGCGGTGATCCGGCTCATCCATATCCAGCAGCGTGCGCACTGGCCCCGTCCGTTTGCCCCATTGGGCAATAATGGCATCTTCGGCGTCGCTTGGGATCAAGGTCAGGCGCGGCTCAGCTAGCCACGTCTTATTGTCGCGTTCAACTGTGCGAATGTCCTCATTGCGCAGCACTGCCCAAAAAGGCCGATAAGGCGCTTGTTCAATCCAGAGCAACGGGCCTTGCGCGCGCATCTGCTTGGCGCGCCGTGCGACTTCGGCGTCATCCAAATAGGCTTGCGGCGAAAAAATATCGATCTGGCTTGTCGGGCGCATCCAGCCTCATCCTCTCTGATGGTTATTTCCATCCAACATAACTCAATTTGCCAAAGCCAATTGCACCCACAACCCATTTTGGGCGATAGGGCCATTTAGAAACGGGGTATATCATGGACGACAAGCAATTGCGTGCGCATTTCGGGCATATCCACGCGCAGAATGTGGCCGCCCTGTCACGGCATCTCATCACCTGTCGTCGCTTTTTCGATGGGGATTTGGACCTGTTTTTGGTGCTGATGATTATTGGCGAGCGCACATTCTCTCGCCGCAACGCGCCGGACCTCAGCTTTGAACAATGGCAGACAGCGTCGGTTCGCTCGGTCAAGCAAGAGGCGATCAATTTGCAGTCCATTGCCGATTATAGCGGCATCCCCCGCGAAACAGTGCGACGCAAAGTGGAAATTTTGGTGCAGCGCGGATGGGTGGTGCGCGATGGCCGCAAATATATCAGCGCAACGGATAAAGCACGGGACGAATTGATGGCGCTCACCGAAAGTGGCTTGCGCTATTTGGCAGAACTGCGGGCTAGCTTCACCCAGTTGTCAGACGCCTGATCCCAATTTCAGCTGCGCCGCATCTAAAAGAAAAGGCCCAGCCTGCCGAGGGGGTGGCGGGCTGGGCCTTAATATGACGGTGAAAAAGGCTTAGCTTAGAACTTGTAGCTGCCTTCAACACCAATCAAGCGCCGGGTGCCCGGCGTGATGAACGAGCCGCCAAATTCAACAGCGGTGATAACTTCGTTCAGATAACGCTTGTTCGTCACGTTATTGGCAAAGATCGAGAGGCCATAACGGTCACCCTGAATGCCAAGACGGACATTCGCCACGCCAAAGGACGCGCGACGGGCCACGTCATATTTGCCATTCCCAACCACAGCCGGCAGCTGCAGCGCCGAAATCGGCAACAGGCCCGAGAACAAGGTCGGGATCGACTGGTTCTGTACGGTGTGGAACCAGGTCGGGCCCGTCAGACGATAATCTGCACGGGCAAAGGCCTTGAGACCCGTCTTGATCGGCTTTTCAAGCTCGATCCCCGCGTTCAGCGTATAATCCGCCGTGTAAGGCGATTTATTGCCAACGGTGTAGGGACGCGAGGCGTTTTCCTTGATCTCGCTGTCCGTGTAGTTGAACGAGCCGAACAGACGGACGCCACGCATCGGCTTAACCGAGGTTGTGGCTTCAATGCCCTTCAGGTCCACGCGGTCAATGTTCGACACAACGCGCAGCAGGCCAAAGCCGCCGACGAAGAATTCGAAGAACTGCATGTTGTGGACCTGCGTGTAATAGCCAGCGAGATCAAAAGTGACCTTGCCGTCGAGCAAATTGCCCTTCACGCCGCCTTCAAACGCGCTTGACCATTCCTTGTCATACTGGTCGTTGACTTTCACGTTGGCGCCAAAGGCCGACACGAAATTGTCGCGGATCAGCTGAGCTGAGCCTTGGTTGTTGAAGCCGCCCGATTTAAAGCCAATGCCCCAGTTCGCGTAGATATTGAGATCGCTGTTCGGCTTATAGCTGACAGTGACCTTCGGCTCGAACTGCTCAAAGCGCGCATTCTTATCCGTCAACTTGCCAAAAGCCTGACCCGGATTGATCGGGCCACCCGTGAACGGATCCAGAGCGGTCGGCACCAGCGACGAGGATTTGCGATCTTCAATGTCATAGCGCAGCGCAATGCCGGCGTTGAACTTGTCGTTGGGCGTGTATTCCAACGAGGCAAAAGCCGCATAAACGTCAGTCTTGAACTGGTCCGCCAACAACAGCGTGGTCGGGTTGGACGACGTTGGGTTGTTGTAGAGTTGCTTGGTTACCCCAGCGCCCGTATCTGCCCCCAAGCTGACGCCTACCTTGCGCTTGATGTTGAGGTAATAGGCCCCAACCTGCCAATTTACGGCACCCGCATCCCCAATCAGGCGGATTTCGGCGCTGATGTCTTCCTGGTTGCGCAGCTGATATTGCGTGCCGTCGCAAGTGGTTGGGCTGTACGGGCCAAAGGTAGAGCCGTTGGCCGGCGCGAAGATGAAGGGCACCGGAATTTGGCCAATCGCACCCGGCTGGTTGACGGGATAGCCCTTGAGTGCTGCCGTGCTTGCAAAGCAAGAATTGACCGACGACTGAACGCGCGGATCCTTCGCGCTAATGAAGCGCGCAAAATCAGCTGATGTGCCGTCTGCAACCAGATCCTGCTTCACGTCTGAATAGAGCGCCCAGGCGACCAATTTCAGCGAGTCTGACAATTCCTGATCCAGCTTGAGCGACATATCGAAGCTCTTCTGGTCATTGGTTGGACGGATGTTGTTGTAGAATTTGAAGGGATGCTTGTTCACATCTTCATAAAAGGCCGGGTTGGCGGCAGCGAAGTTAGGAAGATGGAACGCCGCGTTGAACGGCAGCGAGGCGCCGCTGAACTTCGCATAGCGCGCCTTCATGTCAAGCTGCGTTGCAGTGCCCTGGCCATAGACCAAACGGCCATCCAGAGCCCAATTTTCCTTGTCATCAACTGTTTTGTCGTTGGTCAGGATATTGGTGTAAAAGCCATCGGTGCTGGCTGCATAGCCCGAAAGGACAAAGCCCAGATTTTCACCGAGCGGCCCTGCAATATGCGCCGTGGCTTCGAGCGAATTATACTGGCCGTAAGAGGCCTTCATCGCGCCAGTCAGGACATCGGTGGGCTTCAAAGTCTGCAAGACAATGGCACCCGCGGCCGCATTGCGACCATAAATGGCGCCTTGCGGACCCTTCA
>JBEEOY010000056.1:0-27635 GCA_041191345.1 Pseudomonadota bacterium | reverse complement strand
GCTGGCCGCGTGAGACTAGTCGATAAACGCACAGCGGCGCCAAAGCGCTGATAGCGCGCCAGATCAGCCTCGACGATGGCATCAGGCCGGGCATTGCGCTCTGCCCGCAATTCGCACTGATAGGTGCGCGTAAAGGCGGCTCGCCAAATTTCAATTGGGTCAGCTGAGCCTGCGACGGGCTGGGCCAAGGCAAAGGCCGTTGGCGCTGCCTGCGCCACAGCGTCCAGCGTGCGGTTGCGCGCAGTGTCATCTGCGGACCAGACCAGCCGTGTCGGTTGGGCAAAGCGCGCCCATACGGAAACAGTCTTTGCCTCTGGGCGGTTGAGCGCTGCAAAATCCGCTTCGCTGAGCACGGCATATTTGGCCGCCAGCCCCTCTTGCGCAAAAGGAAAGACATTGGGGGGGATCAGCCGGTTGGCCAAGGCCAACCATGATTTGGCGTAGGCAGCGCGATAGTCAGATACAATGACGTAAAAATCGAGCATCAGCCCTTCAAGCTGGTCTTCGCGCAGGCAAGATCCATAAAACAGCACAGCGCGCGCAGCAGGCCCATATAGGGCCGCAAGTGCCGCGGCCATGGCGCTGACTTGAGGGTGAACTGGCTGCAATATCTCTTCTGCAACCAGCGCCTTTAGATCATTCACGTGGCCAACTTTACAAAATGCACGGGTGGGGTGGCGCGCAGCACAATGGGGCGGCCGCGCGTCGCGTGGAAGGTTTCCCCATCTAAAATAACGCGCGTATGATCGCTCTCAATACGAATGACATCGCCTTGCTGGACATGCACGCCCGAGACAGGCTCAACACCTAGTCGCCCGCCCAGTGCTGCAATCAAGGCGCGCACCAAGGCCCGGCCCGATTGTTCAATTGCCAACAGCTTCAGGCCAACACGCCCTTGTTGTCCTGTTCGACCATTGAGCAGCAGCTTTTCAAGCGTCGTCACAATTAAGAATGAAAAGCGGCGTGTGCCTTCCCCATCGCGGATCAACGAGACGGAAACCGGATTAGGCCGCGGCGGCAGAAACCGTCCTCTTATGCCAGTTAACATCGCAAAAATGGCCGCAAAGGCCGCAATGAAATGGCACAGCCCATTGGGCATGCCCGAGGGGTAGAGCTTTTCGCGGCAATATAAAATTGTATCCGCAAGGCCAGCGCCGCCCAAAAACATACCAAGCACGGGCCGATTGCCATGTTCCCCTTCGCTCAGCGAGATCAGCTCTCGCTCAACAATATGGGGGACCATATCTTGCCGGGCGATCTCCAAAAACTGGTCCAGCACGGCAATGGGGGCTGCATCTGCCCCAAGGTCGAGCGCAATTAAATTGGTTTTGCCATTGGGCAGCACGGCCAGCGGCGGAATATTTTTTCCAAAATATCCGCCATGGTAGATTTCAGTCAGCGCAGCTTGCACGGTGCCATCGCCACCATTGAGCACAAGCAATTTCGGCGCCACTTGCGCAATGGACCGCAGCGCCTCGCCAATCTGGCTCAGATCTTCCACTTCATAATGGAAGATTTCAGGGCGCTCAGCACAATAGCACCGAATATCCGGCAGAAAGGCCCGATTGCCGGTTGAATTGGGGTTGGACAAAAGAGCCAGGGTTGTCATCGCTTAGAGGTACCTGACTGTTATGGGCACAATCGTTGTGCCGCGGCCCACATTGACCTGCACTTGTTGTGCAGATGGCTTTTTGCCGAGCAAAATTGTCCAAAGCGAAAATTTTGGGTTGCCTGAAGCGCCAACCCCATCCGACCGATCAGTATCGCCATTGTTATTCACATCATGGCGCACGTCGACTGCGTAAACACCTGCCGCGCCCACTGGCACGCAAATATCGACTGAACCTGCATTTGGCGTTGGGTACAGCAAGCGCTTCTGCGCGAATTTCTTATTAAAATAGGTGCTTGGATCGCCCGAAAAGGTGCGGACTCGGATTGTCCCATCCCGGCTTTTCAGGCCCGTCACACGGACCAAGATCGTTGGTTCCGCGCTGCCATCACACAGGCTTGGGTCCGGCCCAAGCGGCTCCGCGGCCAGAGTTGAGGCAAAGCCGACCCCCATCAGCGCGAGCGCTGCAACCGTCCTTATGGATTTACGTTTCATCACGACCATCCTGACCACCTCGAAAAATGTGCCCGGCTGTTTGCACTTGGGCGCGGACTCACCTAATCCTTCTTGGCAAGCCGCGTATGAAATTGATTTGCGGCCAAATCATGGTCAGCTGTCAGAATTCAGAAAAAGTGATGCTTAACTCGACTGATCGTTATCTTGCCCGGCTTATTGCCTTGCCGCTTTTTTCGACGCTGGTCATAGCGGCGATGCTGCTTGTGCTGGATAAGATGCTGCGCCTGTTCACTTTTGTGGCGCAGGAAGGCGGCCCGGTGAGCGTTGTCTGGCGGATGCTGGCCAATTTGCTGCCTGAATATTTGTCGCTGGGCATCCCCATTGGTTTGATGCTGGGCATTTTGATGGCGTTCCGCAAAATTGCTTTGTCCTCAGAATTGGATGTCTATCGCGCCGTGGGGATGAGCTATGGTCGGCTTCTGCGCGTGCCATATCTTTTTGCCATTGGGCTGGCCTTGGTGAATTTGGCCATTGTGGGTTTTGTCCAACCCTATGCGCGCTATGCCTATGAAGGCATTCGGTTTGAATTGCGGTCAGGTGCGCTGGGCGCCTCAATCAAAGTGGGGGAATTTGCCCGCTTTGGCAGCAAGATGACGATGCGGATCGAACGCAGCGAAGATAATGGCAAGCAACTTCATGGCATTTTTGTGCGTGTTGCTGCCAAGGAAGGGCGCACTGTTTCTGTGACAGCGCAGCAAGGGACATTTCTGGCAACGGATGATCCCGATGTTATCATCTTGCGGCTGCGCAACGGGGTTTTGGTGCATGATGCGCCCAATTATCGCCAGCCGCGTGTCTTATCCTTCACTGCGCATGATCTGCCAATTGATTTGCCCAAGATTGAGGCTTTTCGCAGCCGCGGCAATTTGGATCGTGAGTTGACCATTCCTGAACTGGTCCGCGTGAGTGCTGCGCCAGAGACGCCCGAGGCGCAGCGGTATGAATTGCGGGCCAATTTCCATTTCCGCTTGGTTGAAGTGGCAATGATGCTGCTGCTGCCGCTCTTGGCTGTGGCCTTGGCAGTGCCGCCCAAACGATCCACCTCGGCGCTTGGCGTGTTTCTCTCCATTGTCCTAGTTGTGACCTATCATAAAGTGAATGAGTGGGCGGAAGGCATGGGTGCTTTGGGTCTGCTCAATCCTGCGATTGCTTTGTGGACGCCATTCCTTTTGTTCTCAGCCCTTATCTGTTGGATGTACTGGACATTGGCGCACAAGCCCGGTGGTCAGCCCATTGGGGCGCTGGAACGCGGGTTTGAACATTTGGGCAAAGCTGTGCGGCGCATGCTGGTGCGCGTGCCGCATCAAGAAGGACGGGCATAATGCAAACCCAGTTTTTCCCATCGCGGACCATGGCCTTTTACATGGCCAAGATGTTTTTGGTTCGCACCTTGGCCGTGTTGGCCGCGCTGGTTCTGGTGTTGCAGGCGCTTGACCTGTTGGGAGAGGCAGACAAGATTTTGGCAGCGCCCGGCAATGATAATGCGGATTTGTGGCGCTATGTTTCGATGCGGACGCCGCAAATCATCCAGCGTTTCTTGCCCTTTTCGGTCTTGCTGGGGACGCTCATCACGATGGTCACGCTGAACCAAAATAGCGAAGTCATCTCAATGAAGGCATCGGGCCTGTCCGCGCATCAAGTGTTGGCGCCCCTTATTTTGGCCAGCCTGGGCGTTGCCGCCTTTGCTTTTGCCTTTAACGAGCGGATTGTGACGCGCGCCACGGCCACGCTCAATCACTGGCAGAAAGTGGATTATGCCAAGATCCCAATGGATAGCCGGATACAAGCCGATATCTGGGTGCGTGATGGCACTCAGTTGATCAATGCCGGGGCCGTGGAAGGCCGCGGGCCCGCGACGCGCCTCACTGATGTGAGCATTTATGTGCGCAAAGATGGCGAACTTCAGGCGATTATTCGGGCCAAAAGCGGCCAGCCTGAGCAAGGCGGTTGGCGCCTTCAAGAGGCCAATCGTTTTGATGTGGCGCGCGGCACGAAGCAGGACTTAGGCAGTGCCTTGGTTGCCCAAGGCGTGGGGCCAGAGCGGTTTACGCTGGCCTCAGTTGATCCAGATGGATTGTCCTTCATGCAGCTTTGGTCAGCCATTGATGATTTAGAGGCGGCAGGCCGGCCCACACAATCGTTAAAGGCCTCGTTATGGCATAAGATTTCGGGGCCTTTGTCGACCTTGCTGATGCCCTTGCTGGCAGCCGTTGCGGCCTTTGGGGTAGCCCGATCTGGCCGGCTTTTCGTGCGTGCCATTATTGGCATGGCCTTGGGCTTTGCCTATTTCGTGGCCGATAATTTTGGCCTCGCCATGGGCGGGCTGGGCATTTACCCGCCCTTGCTGGCGGCGTGGGGGCCATTTCTGCTCTTTTTGATGATTGGTGAATTTGTTCTCATCAAAACAGAAGAATAGCCAATTTGCTTAGCGCGCCGTAGTGGAAAAGCTGCTGCGCGCCAGCCGACTGACCAGCCCGGGCAGGCCCTTATAGCTTGCCCCATGATAAGAGGAATTGGCAGGCAGCGCCGCGATTAACCGGCGATGCGCTTCTCCCAGCGCGTGATAGGGCAGGCCCGGCAGCAAATGGTGAAGCGCGTGATAGCGCAGCCCCACAGGCGCCCAGATCGCCGGCAAAAAGCCGGGCGGCGGCACATTGACGCTATCAAGATATTGCCCCGTCACGCTCATCACTTCGCCCTCATTTTCCCAAAGATGGGCAACAAGCGTGCGGACTTGGTTAATGACAACAATGCCTGAATGAATGCCAAGGCCAACCAGAAAAATATGCAGCGGGATGAGGCCTGTTGCAACCAAAGCCATAAGGCTGATCGCCCAAATCGAGGCGGCACTTTCTTGGGCAATCCACATCCGGCGAAACGCGCCTTCGGGCATCCGCCGCTGGAAATTGGGGTTGATGGAAAGACTGGAATAGCGCGCAACAATCAACGTCCGCAGCTTGGCGGAGAGAAGCGATAGCGGCGAAAGCAGGCCAAAGCGCAGCAACACTGCAATTGGGCCGAGTGCCGAAATCAGCACAAACAGCGGCACAGTCCACGGCTTCATAAGTGCCAGCGGCAGATATTCTGGGTCTTCCTCCGTGCCATAGCGGGTGCGGGCATGGTGGAGGCTATGGACCCCTTCATACATGAACGAAGGCGCCAGCAGCGGCACGCCAATAAGGGCATTCCACGCAAAGCGAAAACCCGGCAGCGCGGTGGGGCGAATATGCGTCAGCTCATGAATGAACAGCGCCGCCCGATAGAGCGTCAGCACGGATGCAAGGCCCCAGCCCAAAAGGGCAAGCGGTGTATCTGCCATCATTGCCAATGCCATAGTGGCATAGCCCAACAGGGTGCAGATCAGAAAATCTGGCCAATAAATTTCGGGCCGCGCCACGTTCAAATCGCGCGTCAGTTCAGCCGCAGCGCGGATCATCGCTGCATCATCTGGGTGGCGCGCCAGCGGAATTTGGGCAGCCATTAGGGGCGTTTTCGTTGCGCTGCTGGGCTCAATAGGTGTGCTCGACATATCCATTCCGATTCTCATCCGCGCCTAAGCCTATTAACATGGCAGTATCATGGCGGACATGGCCTTTGCATATTGCCCGCCTTGACATCAGATCAAGAAGGCGGGACGGGCAAGCTGTGTCGCGCAATAAGGGAAGTAGATCATTGACCAAAGTCAGCTTGTCGGTCCGCCCTGTGCAGTCAAAAGCCGATCTTGCGGCGTTTGTCGATCTGCCCTTTCGGCTTTATGCGGATGATCCCAATTGGGTGCCACCCCTCAAAGATGAAGTTTATGGTCTGCTGACACCGGGCAAAAACCCGTGGTTTGGCCATGGCGAGGCGCAATTTTTTCTGGCGGAACGTGCAGGCCAGGTGGTCGGGCGTATTTCGGCCCATATTGATCATTTGGCTCTGGCTCAGCCGCCAGAACAGGGCATGGGGCCGGGCACTGGCAATTGGGGCCTGTTTGAAGCTGAAGATGCCGACAGTGCAGCTGCTCTTATTGCGGCGGCGGAAGCCTGGCTGCGCGCCAAGGGCATGGTGCGGGCCCTTGGCCCCTTGTCGATCTCAATCTGGGATGAGCCGGGGCTGCTGGTCAAAGGCTTTGATCATCCCCCCACGGTGATGATGGGCCATAATGCTGCGGCCTATCAGGGCTGGATCGAGGCAGCGGGCTATCGCTTTGCCAAATCGCTCAGGACATGGGATTTGGATATTTCTAAGCCTTTCCCAGAACTGGTCCAGCGCATTGTAGCAGCCGGGGAGCGCAATGCGCGCATCCGCATTCGCTGCGTGAATAAGGCGCGTTTCAACGAAGAGGCGGCCTTAATTCTGGGCATCTTAAATGATGCGTGGAGCGAAAATTGGGGCTTTGTTCCGCTGACTGATGCCGAAATTGCCTATGTCGGCAAAAAGCTGAAACCCATTGTCTATGAAGATCTTATCATGGTGGCAGAATATGATGGCGAGCCTGTCGCCTTCATGATTGTGCTGCCGGATGTGAATGAAAAGCTGCGTGAATTTGGCGGGTCGTTGCTGCCGTTTAACTGGGCCAAGCTGCTCTGGTGGTTGCGCAAGCCCAAGGTGCGCACAATGCGCGTGCCACTGATGGGCGTGGTGAAGCGGCTGCAATCCTCGCGCATGGCCAGCCAATTGGCGTTCATGATGATTGAGTTTATTCGCCGCAATGCCACTGCGCATTATGGCGCCAGCCGAGGAGAGATTGGCTGGATTTTGGATGATAATCAGGGGATGAATGCCATTGCCGATGCCATCCATAGCCAAATCAACAAAGACTATTGGGTGTATGAAAAGGCGCTGTAACGGCGCCTCTCTCCAACGTTTTTAGGGGGTGTCGAGAGGCACTTCACGCGCTTGGCCCGGCTCGGCCAGATGGTCCAGCAAAGTGGCGGACAAGCGGGCGGCAATCGCGTCATCGGGCCATTTTTTATCGCCCTCGCGCGTTTCTAGGCTGGACCGGCCCTCCCACAGCACGGCATTGCTTGCCCGGTCGCGAATGCGGATGCTCATTTGAGTGGCAACCAAGGCTTTGCGTGGTTTGCTCAAATCAATGGCAAGCGCCATGCCAAAAAGAGATCCGCGATTGGACACGCCAATTGTTGTCTCACCGCTAATCGGATTGCGCTTCTGCTCTTCGGGGACCAGCGTAACGCGTGAAAACTGCACTTCTGCCACTTGCCCGCCCGTGGCGCTGGGGTTGGCGATGTCATAGCCCAGCTTTGCCAGTTGATCGACAACGGCTGCTTCCACGAGGGCAGACGAGAGTGGCGGCCCGTCTTGCTGCAAGATTTTAACTTCTATGGGGCCTTGGCGCAGCTTGGCAGCGGCCCCTTGCGCAATGAAACGTGCCGTTTCGCTTTGGCCATCTGTTGTCTTGCGGCGTTCAGACCGCATATTGCTGGCCATATAGGTATTGCTTTGCCAGCCAAAGCCGGGGCCATAAGCGGGCCAATAGGGGCCTATGGTTCGCTGCGCCATGGCAGCCGAGGCAAGCCCAAGGGCCAACATCACTGAAATTGGGCCGGATATTCTATACCGGATGGCCATGCTCTGCTCCCTTGAGCGATGTTCGCTCGTGTGTTGCGTGGCATGGCGGATTGGGCCTTGCTGCACGATGAATATTGGATGTCTGCCCGCTTAACTGTCGCGCAACATGATCCATGTTGGCGCGTGATCACTCGCTTTTTCGCGCGCGCGATAGTCCTTGTCGACGCCCGCTTCCACCAGCCGATCCGCCGCCTCGGGGGACAGCATGAGATGATCGATCCGAAAGCCAGCATCCCGCTGCCAGGCCCCGGCCTGATAATCCCAAAAGGTCCAAAGCCGCCCGCCGGGATGGCAGGCCTCAAGCGCATCCGTGAGGCCAAGGGCCGCAAGGCGACGAAAAGCGGCCCGGCTTTCGGGCTGCATCAGGGCATCTTCTGCCATGGCGCGGGGGTTCGCAATGTCGGCATCCGTTGGAATAACATTATAATCACCCGCCAAAATGACAGGCACTTCCAGCGCCAGCAGCGCAGCCGCGCGCGCCGTCAACCGATCAAACCATTTGAGCTTATACTCAAATTTTGGCCCCGGCTGGGGGTTGCCATTGGGCAGATAGAGTGAGGCAATACGCACGCCAAAAACATCAGCCTCAATATAGCGGCTATGCTCATCCTCTGGATCGCCGTCGAGGCCACGTTGGATTTCAACGGGCATCTCGCCACGTGCCAATATCGCAACGCCATTAAAGCCTTTTTGTCCATGCCACACGCCATGATAGCCAGCCGCTGCCACCTCGGCGATGGGCAAGGTTTCGTCGCTGGATTTCAGCTCTTGCAGGCAAATAATATCGGGCTTTTGCTCGTCCAGCCATTCGAGCAGGCGAGGCAAACGGGCTTTGATCCCGTTTACATTATAGGTGGCAATGCGCATCAGTTGGGCGATCAGACGGAAAAGCTGGCGCCGCAGCCACAGCCAGACGCGGCATTTGGGTTGGTCACGCGGAACGCCGCCCCGCCCAATGATTCGACATAATCAACGGCAGACCCATCGAGCAGATCGAGCGAGATGGGATCCACCACCAGCCTTACACCCGCTGTTTCGGTGACCAGGTCTTCCCCCTCAACCGCATCTGCCAAGCCGAAGCGATATTGGAAGCCAGAACAACCACCACCTTCAACAGACAGCCGCAAAATTGCGGGCTTGCCCTGTTTTTCGGCGATAAGGGCGACACGCGCAGCGGCGCTGTCGGTCAGGTGAACCTTTTGCATAACTCTCAGATAGGCCCTGCGGCCGGACGCGGCAAGATGCGCTTAGTCAGCCTTAGCAGCGGGGCCACCCAAGGCCACATTGCCGGTGCCGCGACGTTCCATGGCCAGCAAATAGCCATCGGTGCGCAGGAAGGGAGTCGGATTGACGGCACGGCCGCTCAGACGCACTTCATAATGCAAGTGGCTGCCCGTGGAGCGGCCCGTGGAGCCCATCAGGCCAATCAACTGGCCGCGCTTCACGCGTGTGCCTGGTGTGGCAATAATTTCCGACAAATGGCCATAGCGAGTCTGAATGCCTTGGCCATGTTCCAGTTCAACCAGATTGCCATAGCCGCCCACCCAGCCTGTGCGGCCAACAACGCCATCTGCCGTTGCATAAATGGGCGTACCAATGGGGCCGGGAATATCGACGCCGGAATGCATAGCAGCGCCACCGCGGAACGGATCAGACCGCACACCAAAGCCGCTCGACAGCGAAATGCCAAGGTTCACGGGCTTGGAGGACGGAATGGCCACAATGGCCTGCGACTGGCTGTCCAACCGCTTCCAGCTGTTGAACAGCGCGCGGAAATGGGGGTCTGCCTTATCCGGGCTGGGAACAGACTTAACGCTGGTGCTTTGCAGCGACTCAAAGGGGCCACCAACGGCTGCTTTGTCTGCGGCCACGGCTTGCGTGGGGGCAGACGACAGGACCAAGCCTGCCAGCGCCGTGAGAAGGAGGGCAAAACGCGTCATGCCGCGCAAAACTGCACGGTCAGACGACTTGAAATTCGGGAGAACATGGTCACGCGCGCGCTCCACCATTCCGGGCGCTGTCGAGACCAACCCAAACCCCATATTAAAAAGCCCCCATATAATCTCTTGGCCCCTGCGTGATGGCCCCGACTCCCGGGACCGAGCAATTGGCCATTAGGTGTGAGCGTCCATGCTTAACGCAGTCTCAGCACGCAAGCGCGCCGTAGTAATCCCGCGTTAAACCGGCATTCATCCGCGCCGAGTCGTTAAATGGAGGCTTAAGTGCCCCCCGAAAGTGCCGTTTGACGAGGCTCTGCCAGTGGAGAGTCGCCACGAGCCCCTGCGATTCGGCAATCTGCTGAAACCATTTTGAGCCAAAGCCAACATGGCGAATTTCATCTGTGTAAATGCGCGTCAGAATGGCGGCACTTTTGGTGTCGCCCATCCGGGCCAGCCGCTCAATCGTGGCCGGGCTGACATCCAGCCCACGTGCTTCCAGGACCATTGGCACAATGGCAAGCCGCGCCAGCACGTCCCCTGATGTGTCCGCTGCGGATTCCCAAAGCCCATCATGCGCAGGTAGGGCGCCATAATGGCTGCCAAAGTCTTGGAGGCGGCGCTCCAGAAGCATGAAGTGCATGGCTTCATCCGCGCCGACAGACAGCCAATCATCCACAAAGCTGCGCGGCATGGCTGCGCCAAAGCGGCCGGCCATATCAAAGGCCAAATCAATGGCGGAAAATTCGATATGCGCAAAAGCGTGCAGCATCGCGATCCGCCCGGCAATGGAGCCAGCCCGGCGACGAGCCGGCATGAATGTGGGCGGCAGCAGCTCAGGACGGGCTGGCCGGGCCGGACGATCGGGCATTCCAACATCAAAATCATGACGCAATTGGCCCAGCCGCCAATCACGGGCAACCTTGCGCGCGCGCATCACTTTGTCGCGCGGCTGGCTGGCTTCAAGGACTGACCGAATGGCTTCAGCAATGCTTGTCATGACCAAAAATGGGCTGCTTGGATAAGATAGACGAGGCCAATGGCGGTCACGATCCACGCCGTCCAGCGCTTAAAGTTCACATCGCTCATCCGGTCGAGCACCCAGCCGCCCGCTGCCGTTCCCACCATCGACAGGGGAATGGCCAGCGCGAATACCCATAATGGCGGCAAGGTGGCTGTTTGCCCCGCACCAAGCAGGGGCGCACCATAGACAAGAATTTTAGCCAAATGGCTAAAGACCTGCGTTGCGGCCTTAGTTGCCACAATCTCGTGGCGGCTGAGTTTGGTGCGCACAAAAAAGACATCAAGCAAAGGGCCGGCCACGCCCGCGGTCAGGTTAAGGCTTGTGACCAAAAATCCTGAAATCAGCGCATGGAGTGGTTTGGCGGCGTCCAAATGCAGCCAATCTTTCGGCAGCCAAACAAGCAGCGGGACGAGCCCCAAGAGCAGGAAGACCAGCGGTTGCGAGGGGGTAAAGGCAATGACGCTTAAAAGCCCAGCTGCCAGCGCTGCGGCCAAAATATAGGACCGCAAAATCGGCCAGCTCATATGCTGGCGGTGCAATATGGCGCGCCAGCCATTGGCCACCAATTGCAACACGCCATGAGTCACAAAGGCAGCGGAAACTGGCAAAACCAGCGCCAGTGCCCCCATCAGCACCAGTCCACCTGCCATGCCAAATACGCCCGAAAGCGCGGCTGTCAGGAAAGCACAGGCGATGATGAAGGCCGCTGTCGCACCCGGCATTAGAGCGCCTGTGTGGCCTCCAGCACGGCTTGGGCATGGCCCGGCACCTTCACCTTGCGCCAGATTTTGGCAATTTTGCCCTGCGCATCAATGAGGAAGGTGGACCGTTCAATGCCCATATAGGTGCGGCCATACATGGATTTTTCAACCCATGTGCCAAAGGCCTCGCACACCCCGCCCTCGGCATCACTGCCCAAATCAACCTTCAGGTCATATTTGGTTTGAAATTTGGCGTGGCTCGCCAGACTATCTTTGGAAATACCAATGATATGCGCACCTGCAGCCGCGAAATCCGCGGCAAGAGCTGAAAATTCCTGCGCTTCCTTGGTGCAGCCCGAAGTGTCGTCTTTGGGATAAAAATAGAGGATCAACTTGCGCCCGGCATAGTCTTTGACGGACGCTTGGCCAGTGGCCGTTGCAAAGCGCACATCGGGTGCGCTGTCGCCTTCGTTTAGCATGATGTTAGTCCCCAGTGGTTGAAACACGCCCCCACTCTCGCGCCACGCTTTGCCGTGTTCGTTCCAGCTCTGCAAGCAGGCTGTCCCAATCGGGCAGGCCACAGGCGCGCGCAATGACTGGCCGTGTCGTTGCGGGGGGCTCTTCCAAATTGGGGGCCATCAGCCGCACGGCTACCAGCATCCGCGTCAGCAGCGCATGGGCCGCGGGCATGTCGGCACTCAGCAAGCCTTTGTCCGCCAGCGATGCGATGGCCTCTGATAAAAAGGGCGTTAGGCCTTGCGTCTCACGCAACTGAGTGACGTGCGTTAGAAATTCCAGATCAACCAGCCCGCCTGCGGCCAGTTTTACATCCAAGGGGCCTTTAGGGGGCTTATGCGCGGCCATATCTGCCCGCATTTTGGCGGCATCGGCAATAAGCCGGACAGTGTCCCGCGGGCGGGCGAGGACGTGATTGATAATGGCCTGCGTCTCCGCCCGGGCTGCGGCAGACCCATAAACAGGCCGCGCGCGCGTGAGGGCCATATGCTCCCATGTCCACGCATCTTCGGCCTGATAGCGGGCAAAGGCATCAAGCGAGACGGCCAAAGGCCCATCGCTGCCCGATGGGCGTAGCCGTGTATCCACATCATAAAGCGGGCCTGCAGCTGTCGGCACGGACAGGCCATTGGTCACGCGCTGGCTGAGCCGGTTGAAATAATGAACAGCGCCCAAGGGCTTGGCCCCATCAGACTCGCCTGAAAAATCGCCAGTGAACAGGTAGATAAGGTCAAGATCAGAGGCATGGGTTAGCTCTGCTCCGCCCATCCGGCCCAAGGCCAGAATAACCAATTCTCCCCCCGGCACCTTGCCGTGCGCGCGTTCATATTCGGCAATAGTGGCATCGGTCACCACCAAGATGGCGGCCTCGGCAATACGGGCATAGCCTGCCGCCACGTCCAGCGGATCGCGTGCGCCACTCACTAATTGGACGCCAAGGGCAAAGCGCATTTCCCCCACCAGCCGCCTGACATGGTCGAGCTGGTCTTCCAGCGTTTCGCCGCCGCGTAACTGCGCTGCAATGTCTGCAACACTGCCCGGCGGATCAAAGGCAGAGGCATCAATTAGCCGGTCCAACATGGCGGGCCGCTGGCCCAATTGCTCGGCCAATGTTGGCGCATGGCATAAAATATCAGCAAGCATGGCCAGCAAGCCGGGGCGGGCCTCAAGCAGGCGGAATAAGTTGATGGCGCTGGGCAGGCGTTCGACAATTGTTGAAAATTGGTTGATGGCCATCAGGGGGTCTGGCGCATGGCCCAGCCCCTCAATCAGCTTGGGCAAGACAGATTCCAACGCCTCACGCGCCGCTGGGGTGCGCACCGCGCGCACCGTGCCAGACCGCCAATGCTGGATGCGCTGGCGGGCCGGAGCGGGGTCTGCAAAGCCTGCTGCACGCAAGGCAAGGTCCAGCCCTTCTTCCTGCTGTGGAAGGGAGGATTGGGCGGGGCCATCCAGCCCATCATAAAGCTGGCTCACAGCCGCAATATGCGGGGCCAGCAAGTCAAGCAAAGCCGCACCATCGCCCATGCCATCCAGCGCGGCAACTGTGTTGAGCGGCTCGCTCTGCCGGGGCAGGCTGTGTGTCTGTTGGTCATCCACCATCTGCAAGCGATGTTCGATGCGGCGATAGAGCCGATAGGCATCCGCCAAGATGGTGGCTTCCTCCCGCGCAATATGGCCGGCCTCGGCCAAGGCGTGCAAAGCGGGCATTGTGGCGGCAATCCGCAAGGCTGGATCACGCCCGCCATGGATAAGCTGATGGATCTGAGCAAAAAATTCACATTCCCGAATGCCGCCACGGCCGCGCTTTAAATCAAAGCCGGGGCCAAAGGCTTGGCCTTGGGCATAATGATCCCGAATGCGATGCGAGATGGATCGGATCTCGCGGATCGCCCCAAAATCAAGCCCACGCCGCCAGACAAAGGGGCGCAGCGCCTGCGTAAAATATTGGCCAAGGCTGGCATCTCCGGCACAAGCGCGTGCGCGGATAAAGGCGGCGCGTTCCCAGGCCAGTGCCTGAGATTCATAATAACCAATGGCCGCTTCAACAGGCATCACAATGGGCGTGACTTCCGGCGTAGGCCGCAATCGCAAATCAATGCGAAAGACATAGCCATGCTCAGTTCGGGCTTGCATCAATTCTACCACGCGGCGGCCAATGCGCACGGCCGCCTCTACGGGCTCATCGCGCTCGCGGCACGGCAGGGCCCGCGGTTCAAAAATCAAAATCGGGTCAATATCAGAGGAATAATTGAGTTCACGGCTGCCATGCTTGCCCAGCGCAATCGCCGCCAAACCAATAGGGTCTGCCCCGGGCCGATATTCAGTAATGGCCGCTTTAATCGCGCGGTCCAACGCCAGATCGGCAAAGTCTGACAACAGGCCAGTTACTGTTTCTAAATCAAGCAGCCCAGCAAGGTCGCCAATCGCCACGGCCAGCGCAAGCGCGCCTTTGGCCTGCCGCAGCGCTTCGCCAATGGGCAGGTCGGCATCTACGGCTTGAGTATGGCAGGCAAGGCCAGCTGCCAAATCGCCACTGGCCAAAAAATCGCGCACATCCGGGTGGCGCTGCATCAACAGGCGGAGATGGGGCGCATGGCGATCCGCTCGGTCGAGCGCGTCGTTCAGCTTGGCGACAGACATAAGCTGCTTTCTACTGATTGGGAGCCAACAGGGAAGACGTAAGGAGACGCCGTATGAAACGCAGCTTCATGGTGCTTATGTTGGCCAGCTTCAGCTTGATGGTCACGGCCTGCAACACCGTAAAGGGCCTTGGTCGCGATATTGAATCGGTTGGCGAGGCGGGCGGCAAAGCAATTGGCTAGCTGCCCGCGCTCTCAGATGCAGGGTCGCTGGTCTGCGCTGCTTTCTGCCCCGTCAGCTGAATGGCAATAATGGCCAGTTCGTACAGCAGATACATGGGCACCAGCAGCAGGATTTGCGACAAAATATCCGGGGGCGTGAGCACTGCGGACACCGCAGCAATGCCCACCACGGCATAGCGCCGACCAGCTTTCAACTGGGCCAGCGTCACAATGCCTGCACGCTCGAGCAGCATCAGCAGCACGGGCAATAAAAAGGCAACGCCAAAGCCAAAGAGAAACTTCATAACAAAGCCCAGATAATTGCCGACGCCGGGCAGCGCTTCTTGCTGAATGCCGCCCACATCGCCTGAAAACCCAAGTAAAAACTTAAGCGCGACGGGCATCGCGACATAATAGGCCATGGCCGCACCTGCTGTGAACAGCACGGGCGTCATGAGCAGGAATGGCAGAAAGGCTTTCTTTTCATTCGCATAAAGGCCGGGCGCAACAAAGCGCCAAATCTGCGTGGCAATGACGGGGAAAGCCAGCATCATGGCTGAGAAAAAGGCGACTTTGATCTCAACAAAAAAGGCTTCGAAAATATCAGTATAGATGATCTTGCCTTGTCCTGCCTTCAGCAGCGGCTGGGCCAGAAAGGCAAAAATATCGCGCGCAAAATACAGGCAGATGAAAAAGCCAATTGCCAGCGCCACCACACTCCACAACAAGCGGCGGCGCAGCTCAATCAAATGATCGAGCAGCGGCATTTTGGTGTCATCAATATCTTGGATCACAGCAGCTTGCCCTGTGCATCATCTGCTGGCGATGGTGCTGCCGGCATGTTTTGGGCTGGTGCATCAGGCCTATGGTCTGCCTCTGGCGGAGCGGGGGCTGCAAGGGGCGTCGGCGCCATGGGGGGCGTGATGGCCGGGTGTTCGCGCATAATCCGCTCATTTTCGGCGCGCCACTTTGCTTCCATCTCGCGCAATTCAGATTCGCGAACCATTTCGTCAAACCCGGCGCGGAATTGGCGGGCAACGCCACGGGCCTTGCCCACCCATTTGCCCACCGCGCGCATGACGCGCGGCAAATCCTTCGGCCCAATCACGACCAGCGCGATCACGGCCACCAACAAAAATTCGCTGGGTGCAACGTCAAACATCGGGGCTGGGGTTAGCCCTGCTTATCAGTGTGCTTTTCAGCCTCAATCGTGGTCTGCGATGTGGGGGCCTCAATGCGCGGGGCGGGCTTGGCATCCTCATCTTCGGCCATGCCTTTTTTGAAGCTCTTAATGCCCTTGGCGACATCGCCCATCATGTCCGAAAAGCGGCCCTTGCCGAACAGGAGCATGACGAGAAGGCCGACAACCAGCCAATGCCAAATGCTAAAACTACCCATAACATCTCCTCTGGAGGACCAACGCCCTAGCCGGGCAAGCGCCTGGCGGACAGACTCAATTTAAGCGTTATCCTCATCGCTTTCTAGGTCTGGGGCGTCGCTATCGCCATCTATTTCGGCGCGCGCTTCAAAATCCATCGATTCAAAGGCCAAGTCCACGGGGTCTAAAAGCCCGGCAGCGCGCAGATCATCAATACCTGGCAAGTCGCGGCGGCTGGCAAGGCCAAAATGCGCCAAAAAGGCTGGCGTCGTGGCAAAAGTGAGGGGGCGGCCCGGTGTTTCACGCCGCCCAGCGGGGCGCACCCAGCCAGCTTCCATCAGCACATCAAGCGTGCCCTTGGAAATCTGCACGCCGCGAATCGCTTCAATCTCAGCCCGGCTCACAGGCTCATGATACGCAATAATTGCCAGCGTCTCGATGGCGGCCCGGCTCAGCTTGCGGTTTTCCTCGCGCTCGCGCCGCAAAATATGCGCCAAATCGCCCGCTGTTTGGAAGTGCCATTTGCCGCCACGTTCCACCAGCTTTATGCCGCGCGCGGCATAAAGCTCTTGCAGCGCCTTTAACGCGCCTTTGATATCAATATCTTCGCCCACATAGGCCGCAATGTCCTGCACCGAGAGGGGCTCGGCTGCCGCAAACAGCGTGGCTTCCACCGCGCGGCTGGCGTCAGCTGCGGGGTCCAGATCGGGCGTCACATCTTCAGTCATGCGGCACGCACATAAAGTGGGGCAAAAGCATCGTCTTGTTTCAGCGCAATCTTACCCTGCCGAGCAAGCTCCAATGTTGCCAGAAAGCTCGACGCAAGGGCCGATTTGCGGAATTGCGGATCATCACTGTCCGGCAGAAACCGCTGAATCACTGTCCATTCGACCAGCGAGCCAACAAGCCGCGAGACGCGATCAATGGCCTCTTCCAAGGTCAGCACATTGCGCTGGTGAACAATGTGCAAAGGCGGTTCAGCTCGCGCTTTGACATGGCCATAGGCTTGGATCAGCTCAAACAGATTGGCATCCCATAAGGCCTTGCGCACCACACGCAGCCCTTCAGGCGCGCCACGCATAAACACATCACGGCCAAGCCGGTCCCGCCCCATAAGCCGGGCCCCAGCGTCGCGCATCGCGTTTAAACGCTCGAGCCGCAATTGCAGGCGCATCGCCAGCTCTTCCGGGCTGGGCTCAATTTCCGGGTCTTTGGGCAGCAAGAGCCCCGATTTGAGATAGGCAAGCCACGCGGCCATCACCAGATAATCAGCGGCAATTTCCAGCTTCAGCGCGTGTGCATCGTTAATATAGGCGAGATATTGGTCGACCAAGGCGAGGATAGAAATCTCTCGCAAATCCACCTTTTGTGATCGGGCGAGTGTGAGCAGAAGGTCAAGCGGGCCTTCCCAACTGCCCACATCAACGTTCAGCCGTTCGTCATCGGCTGGGGGTGCCGTCTCAAAGGTGTCGAGTTCAAGCTGCTCCCCCGACATGGGCCTTTATCCTGCCAAAGCCAGCAGCGCATCGCGCTTAGCCATTAACGCTGCCATCTGTGCCACATGATCGACAGGCCGGATGGTCGCCATGGCGGCATCCAGACGCGCGCGCGCCTCGGGCGTTATATCAGGCAAAACATTGGCAATGCCGACCATTTCTTCAAACCGGCCCCAGCAATTGAGCGCCACATCGCACCCCGCGGCCACGCACTGTGCCGCCAATTCGGGGACGCTGCCTTTGAGCGCTTTCATATCCAGATCATCGCTCATCAACAGGCCCGTAAAGCCAATTTTCTCGCGGATGATATCATTGAGGATGGTCGGCGACATTGTGGCGCACCGATCTTTGTCCCATGCCGTGAACACGATGTGCCCGGTCATCCCCATTGGCGCGTCCTTCAGCGCGGCAAAGGGCGCCAGATCTTGCTCAAGTGCGGCAGCATCAGCCGTCACCGTCGGCAATTCCAAATGGCTGTCTACAACGGCCCGGCCTTGGCCCGGCATATGTTTGACAATGCCCACAACACCCCCAGCCCGCAGCCCTTCCACCACCGCGCGGCCAAGTGCGGCCACACGCATTGGGTCACTCCCCAAAGCGCGGTCGCCAATGGCGTCATGCGTTTCGGGCACGCGCACATCCAGCAGCGGCAGGCAATCCACTGTAATGCCAACTTCAGCGAGCATGAGGCCCAGCGCCTCGCCATTGGCGCGGGCAGCCTCAATGGCGGACATGGGGGCCACATCATAAAGGCGGTCAAACGCCGCACCTGCAGGAAAGGCTGGCCATTCAGGCGGTTGCATCCGGGCGACGCGCCCGCCCTCTTGATCAATCAGAATCGCCAGATCTTCGCGGCCCGCCAGAGCCTTTAGATCATCCGTCAGCGCGCGCAGTTGGGCGCGGTCGACAATATTGCGTTTGAAAAGAATATAGCCCGCCGGGTCCGCCTCGCGAAAAAAGGCGCGTTCATCGTTGCTGATGCGGTCCCCAGCCAGACCAAAAATGACGGGCTTCATGACAAAAATCTAGCGGCAGCAGCGCGATATGTCGAAGGGCGGGGGTAAGGCCAGGCCATTTACTGGGGATTATTTAATCATCATGCAGGTGGCCCCGCCCGCGCGCAATTGCGCACAAATTTGTGGGGCATCTGCGCCGGCTGTCAGCCGCAGCCGAAAATAGGTTGTGCCGCCGACTTCGGTTTTGGAGATGAGGCGCGGCAATCCTGCGAGCTGCGGGTAGCGCCGCACCATCTGGGCATGTGCCTGTTTTGCCGCAGCATCAGAGCCAAACGCCCCCAGCTGAATAAGCCCTTGGCTCGGATCTTCAGTCTTGGCATCCGTCATTGGCCGGGGCCCGGGCACAATTGGTTTGGCCGGGACCAGCTTGCCGCCCACGGCGACAGGCGCACTGGCTTTTTTACTAGCAGCAACAGGGCTGGTGGCCCCTGCATCGGCAACGCGCTGGTCAGTCACTGGCGCTTCGGGTTGGGCCGTTAGATCGAGCTTGCCCTCAGCCTCTGCCCCTTCAGAGGCGGCAAAAGTTGCATCGCCTTGGCCATCCACATCCATGCCACCCGCTTCGCTGGGTTTCACCTTATAGGGCGTGGCGGGGGCAGCAATCAGCGCGCCTGTGCCATTGGGCTCAGATTGGCGGGTGCGGAACCACCAGACGCTGCCTGCCACCACAGCCAATGCAACAAAAAAAGCAATCGCAAAGCCAATGATCTTATGCCGATCAATAGGCTCCTCAGCCGCTGGGTCGTCCACGGGCTCCAGCCAGGGGAGGCGTTCCCCCTTGCCAAGCGACAATTCATCATTGTCAGCCATCGGCCTTACATCTCCTCAGCGGCTGCGACCCCCATGATCGACAGGCCATTGGCAATAACTTGCCCGATTGCTGTCGCCAAGAAAAGACGGGCGGAGGTGGTTTCTGCCGAATTGGTCAGAAAAATGCGTCGTTCCGGATCATCATTGCCCGCATTCCAATAGGCATGGAAGGCGGCAGCGAGATCATAGAGGTAAAAGGCAATGCGATGTGGCTCACGCGCGGCGGCGGCTGATTCGACAATGCGGGGGAATTGGGCGGCCAGTTTCGCCAGTTCCAAATCCGTCGCATCAAGCAGCGCCGGGTTGGGCTGGCTGGCATCCATGCCAGCTTCAGCCACTTTGCGCTTTAGTGAGCAAATCCGTGCATGGGCATATTGCACATAAAATACCGGATTGTCTTTGGAGGCCTCGACCACCTTGGCAAAGTCAAAGTCCATTTGGGCATCGGCCTTGCGCGTCAGCATGGTGAAGCGCACGACATCTTTGCCCACTTCGCGCACGACATCTGCCAAAGTCACAAAATTGCCCGCGCGCTTAGACATTTTTACAGGCTCACCGCCGCGCAACAGGCGCACCATTTGCACCAGCTTCACGTCAAAAGGCTTGGTTCCGCCCGTCAGCGCCGCAACGGCAGCCTTGATCCGCTTGACAGTGCCGGCATGGTCGGCACCCCAAATATCAATTAGCGCATCCGCATTTTGGGCCTTTTGGAAGTGATAGGCCATGTCGGCGCCAAAATAGGTCCAGCTGCCATTGGATTTTTTGATTGGCCGGTCTTGATCATCCCCAAATTGCGTTGAGCGGAATAGGGGCAGCGTGACAGGTTCCCAATCCGGGTCCACCTCGCCCTTGGGTGCTTCCAAAACGCCATCATAGACAAGGCCCTTTTCGCGCAGAAAGGCTTCGGCTGCCTCGGGCTTCTTCTCGCGCTGCACCACGGCTTCGGAGGCAAAGACATCATGATGGATGCCCAGCAGCGCCAAGTCTGCCCGGATCATATCCATCATCTTGGCAACAGCGGTTTCGCGAAAAAGGATCAGCCAATCGCTTTCGGGCGCGCTCACAAAGCGGTCGCCATAGTCGGCGGCTAAGGCTTGGCCCACGGGGACCAGATAATCGCCGGGATAAAGCCCCTCGGGAATGTCGCCAATGGCTTCGCCCAGCGCCTCGCGGTAACGCAAATGGACGGAGCGTGCGAGCACATCCACTTGGCCGCCAGCATCATTCACATAATATTCGCGAATGACCTTATGGCCGGCATATTGCAGCAAAGACGCGAGCGCATCGCCCACAACGGCACCCCGGCAATGGCCCATATGCATGGGGCCCGTTGGGTTGGCTGAGACATATTCGACATTCACAGTCGTACCCACGCCTTGGGTGGACCGGCCATAGCTGTCCCCCGCTGCTGCGATAAGGGATAATTCAGCGCGCCACGCCTCTTGCGTCAGCCGCAAATTGATAAAGCCTGGCCCTGCCACGTCGACTGAAGCGACTTCCCCCAGCGCCCCCAATTTGGCCGACAAGGCTTCGGCCAGTGCGCGCGGGTTCATGCCCGCGGGCTTGGCCAAAACCATTGCGGCATTGGTGGCCAAATCGCCATGGCTGGCATCGCGCGGAGGTTCCACCGTCACATTGCGTCGGTCGACACCCGCCGTCAAAACCCCTTCGGTTTCAAGAGCGTTCAGCGCATCTTCAATATGCGCGGCAAAGCGGGCGTAAAGCGTGGTCACGGGCAATCCATCCAGACTGTGCAGGAAAGCGGGCGCTTTAGCGGCCTGTGCGCCATCCGGCAACCTGCGCGCGCACGCCCATGCTTGCCCAAGCGATCAAAGGCGCTAAACCGCCCTTATGGTCAAACGCGCAAAGCCTTTTTCCTCTGGTGGCTGGCTTGTCCTTTTGGGCAAGGCCATTTTCGGTTTTGTCATTTTGTCCGTTCTATGGGTGGTTGTGTATCGCTTTGTTCCCCCACCCTTCACCGCCACGATGGCGGGCGACCTGTTCTCGGGCCGCGGCGTGACGAAAGATTGGATGCCTCTTCGCGATATGGACCCCGATATGGCGCGTGCCGCCATTGCCGGCGAAGATGGCAAATTCTGCCTGCATGATGGCTTTGACCGCGAGGCCATTGCGGCTGCTTTTCGGCGCAATCAACAAGGTGGCCGTATTCGCGGTGGCTCTACGATCAGTCAGCAAACGGCGAAAAACGCGTTTCTGTGGCAAGGCGGCGGCTATATCCGCAAGGGCCTTGAGGCGTGGTTTACAGTGCTGATCGAAAATATCTGGGGCAAGCGCCGGATTATGGAAGTATATTTGAACATCGCGGAAACGGGCATTGGCACCTATGGCGCCAATGCTGGCGCACAGCGATATTTTGGGCATGATGCTTCACGCCTGACCTATGTGGAAGCCGCACGGATTGCCGCCGTTTTGCCGCTGCCCAAAAAGCGCGAGGCAACCGATCCCGGCGGCTTCACGCGCCGCCATGGCAATCGGATTGCGGCCAATATTGGCGTGGTGAAGCGCGACCGGCTGGACGCCTGCCTGTTTTAAGTTGCCCGCAGGCAACGCTCTTAGAACGGCAGTTTAAAGCCGGGCGGCAAGGGGATGCTGCCCTTCATTTTGCCCATTTCTTCGGTGGAGACTGCATCGGCCTTGGCGCGCGCATCGTTAAATGCCGCTGTTACCAAATCTTCCAGAATCTGCTTTTCACTGGGCTGCAACAGGCTGTCATCAATGGCAACGCCAATGATCCGGCCCTTGGCCGAGGCGCGGACCTTGACGAGGCCGCCGCCAGCAGCGCCCTCGACCTCAATTGTGTCGAGATTGGCTTGGGCTTTTTCCAGTTCGGCCTGCACATTTTGCGCCATCTTCAAAATGTCGTCGATTGATTTCATGATGCGATGCTCCGTTGCGCGCGGTCGTCAGACGTTGCCCCATAATCGATCAACTCGGCATCGGGAAAGGCCTCAAATGCCGCTTTGACCAAAGGCGTATCCAAAATATGTTGGCGGGCCTCAGCTGCTTGCGCCTGTTCTTGCTGCAGCAACGAAGGCTGGGCTGCCCCGTCTTTGGTTGCCACATCCCATGCAAGGCCCGTGAGTGCTTTAAGCGATGCGGCCAAATCCCGCGCGAAATCGCTGGGCAAGGGCTTTACGGGACGAAAGGTCAGCACACCGGGAGCATAGTCAATCAACCCTGCATAATCATGCAATTGCTGCGCCATATGGGCGCGGCCATTTTCGGCCAGATACTCAATTAGCGCCGGAAACTCAGCAGGCACTGCGGGCGTTGCGGGTGCTGAGTCGGCAACAGGGGGCGCTGCGGGGCTGGGGGCAGGCGTTGCTGCCATGGGGCCTGCAGCGGGGGCCGCTGGGGCAGGCGCCATGTTTGGTGCCGTTAGCGGTGTGCCCTGTTCCAGCTTGCGGGCCAATTCACCGGGGTCTGGCAATTGGCTGGCATGGATGATCCGCAGCACAGCCATATCAGCAGCCTCGCTGGGGTCCGCCGCGCGGACCACCTCTTCATGGCCTTTGAGCAGCAATTGCCAAATGCGGTGCAGCAAGGGGAAGCTCAGATTGGCGGCCCAAAGTTCATAATCCGCACGCTCTTCGACGGATTGGGCTGGGTCTGCCGGAGTGCCAACTTTGGCCAATGTGGTGCCATGGCAGGTTTCCAGCAGGCCTTTGAAAATGGCTGCGGGTTCCACGCCCAGATCATGTTGATCGGCCAGTGCGGCAAGGGCGGCTTGCGCATCGCCAGACAGGAGTATGCCAAATAAGCGCCGCACAGCCCCCCGGTCTGACAGGCCCAGCATAGCGCGGACCTGCGCGCCCGTCACAAGGCCTGCCCCGTCCATATCGGCATGGGCAATTGCCTGATCGAGAATCGACAGGCCATCGCGCACAGAGCCTTCGGCCGCGCGAGCAACAAGTGCCAGCGCTTCAGCTTCTGCTGTTACGCCCTCGGCCTCACAGACTTTGCCAAAATGCTGCGCCAGCAAATCCGCTGGAATGCGCCGCAAGTCAAAGCGTTGGCAACGCGAGAGAACGGTCACGGGGACTTTTTGGATTTCCGTCGTCGCAAACAGGAATTTGACGTGCGGCGGCGGCTCTTCCAGCGTCTTCAACAGGCCGTTAAAGGCCGCCTTAGACAGCATATGGACTTCGTCGATAATGTAAATTTTGAAGCGAGCCGACACCGAGGCATAGCGCACGGCATCAATAATCTCGCGAATGTCATCAATGCCAGTGTTGGACGCGGCATCCATTTCAATCACATCAATATGTCGGCCTTCGGCAATCGCGCGACACGGCTCACACTGGCCGCACGGATCAATTGTCGGGCCGCCTTGGCCATCTGGCCCAATACAGTTGAGTGCCTTGGCCACAAGCCGCGCCGTCGATGTCTTGCCAACGCCGCGTACGCCAGTGAGCAAAAAGGCATGGGCCAGCCGACCGCGCTTAATGGCATTGCCCAGCGTGGTGACCATCGCGTCTTGGCCAATGAGCTCGGAAAAACGCTGTGGACGATATTTGCGCGCCAGCACGCGATAGGCTTGGCCATCTTGCGCGGCCACGGCCGTGGCGGGCAATGCTGCCATTGGGGCAATAGGCGCAGGGGCGGCAGGGGCCGCTTGGGGCGGCCCGCCCAGATCAAAGCCGGGGCCCATATCATCCTGCGCATCAATATCTTCAGACATGCGACTGTCTTAAGCTGTCTCAGATCGAATGTCGAAGGGATAGTCGCATCTCAGCCAATGCGGCTAAGCAATGCAGTAGGAGCCGGAACGACCCGCGGCGATTTCGTTGTGGCTGCTTCCTTCCGGACCTGACCAGGTTGGCGAAGACCACGTCCGCCCGACTCCCGAGGCGGCATATGGCGATGCAGGCATCAAAGGGCAAGGGGCAGGGCATTTACGCCCGGCTTAACGGCCTTGCATATTATGGCTTTCCACGGGCAGGCGCACCGCAAGGCCATCCATGTCATCAGCCAAAATAATCTGGCAAGACAAGCGGCTATGCCGCGTGGCACCAGCGGCCAGATCAATCATATCTTCTTCATCTTCGCTCGCGCTGGGCAAGCGGGCAAACCACTCTGCATCGACAATGACATGGCAGGTAGAGCAGGCCATTTGGCCCTCGCACGTGCCTTCCAGCGGGAGCCCTGCGGCTTGACCAACATCGAGCAGCGTCTGGCCGGGTTCAGCCAGGGCCTCAATGTCTTGGCCATTGGCCGTTTGGAAGCGGACTCGAATCATTGAAACGCCTGTCCTTGTTGATCTGCGGCTAGGAATATCTGGTTGAGCGCAAAGCGCAATTCATCTTCACTTGTGTATCTGCCAAAGCCAATCCGCACTGAGCTGCGGGCCTCTTGATCGCTGAGGCCCAAGCTGCGCAGCACATGGCTGGGTCGCCCCGATCCGCTGGCACAGGCTGACCCTGCGGAAAAGGCAATGTCGCGCAATGCCGAGATGAGGCGTGCCACATCAAGGCCTGCACGCCGGATATTGAGATTACCCGGATAACGCGCGTCTGCAGCGCCATTCAGCACCCAGGCTTGAGGCAGCATGTCCATCGCAATGTCCCAGAGCCGGCGGACATGAGCTGCATCCTCGCCCATGCGGTCTGCGGCAATTTTGGCCGCTGCCCCAAAACCCGCGCATAAAGCCGGAGACAGCGTGCCGGACCGCAAGCCCCCTTCTTGCCCACCACCATGAATCAAAGGCTCCAGCGCCACGCCCTCGCGCACCCAGAAGGCGCCAATGCCCTTGGGGCCATGAATTTTATGCGCGCTGATCGCAATTAGATCTGGTCCCTCTGGAATGGGCAATCGGCCAAAGCCTTGGACGGCATCGCATAAGAATAGGGCACCTACCTGGTGCGCCTGTTCGGCCAGCGCAGAAATCGGCTGAATCACGCCAATTTCATTATTGACCAGCATGGCAGCTACCATTGCTGTGCCGGGCGCGAGATCGGGCAGTGCTTCAATCAGGCCATCGCGGTTGACGGGAAGGTCCGTGAGGGTGCGGCCAGACCGAGCGAGCCATGCCGCCGTATCCCGCACAGCGGCATGTTCTGTGGCTGCAATCGCAAGCCCGCCATGCGGATTGCCGGCGCAGCGCAACGCCCAATTGAGCGCCTCTGTTGCCCCGCTGGTGAAATAAAGCTTGCCGCCCTTGGGCAGCAGTGCTGCTATCTGATCCCGCGCCACTTCAATAGCTGCCGCCGCCTCGCGGCCGACCTTGTGCGAAGAATGGGGATTGGCAAATTTCTCGTCCAGCCACGGCGCCATTGCGGCGCGCGCTTCGGGCGCCAAGGGCGTTGTCGCCTGATAGTCGAGATAAATGCTCATCCGCGAATGCGCTGCCAGGCCTCAACAAAGCGATAAATATCCGCGCGGCTTGTGTCTGGCCCAAAGCTGACACGGATCACTTCGCCTGCTTCCTCGTCTGCTAAGCCCATGGCTTTCAAAACATGGCTGGTTTTGAGGGTGCCAGAAGAACAGGCACTGCCCGCCGATACGGCAATGCCGGCTAAATCAAATTGGATCAGTTGGGCAGAGCTGGCTTTGCCGGGCATGCGATAGCTGGCAATTGTTGGCAGGCGCGGCGCAGCCGCCGCAACAATTTCGCCGCCGGCCGCTTCAAGTGAGGCTTCCAGATGTTGGCGCAAGTCCGCTGCCCGGCCCAGCCAACCGCGTGCAGCCTCGGCAGCGGCAGCCATGCCCATAATGGCGGGCAGATTCTCAGTTCCGCCACGATAGCCTTTTTCCTGCCCGCCACTTGGGCTTAAGTGGCCCAAATCTTTTACCAATAGGGCGCCAATGCCCGGCGGGCCGCCAAATTTATGCGCGGATATGGCAATCATATCCGCATCGGGCAGCGGCATTTTGACTGCACTTTGGGCGCAATCCGCAAAGACGAGCCCACCGCGCGCACGGACCAAGGGGATCAGCGTCTCGAGCGGCTGGATGACACCGGTTTCGTTATTGACGTGCTGAATGGCGACAAGTGGCAGCGGCGCACTATGCGCACAGAGATGCTGGTCAAGCAGATCTGGTGTGACAATTCCGTCAGCGGTGACAGGCAGGCGAAAGGCCTTAGGGACGCAGCGTGTTACGGCATCATGCTCAACAGCAGAGACGAATAGCGCATCGGCCCGATTGCGTGTCAGCGCCATGGTGATGGCTTCGGTCGCGCCGCTGGTGAACAGAATGTCGTGCGGCCAATCGAGAGCGTCTGCCATCCGCGCGCGCGCTGATTCGAGCGCTGCTTTGGCCGCGCGTCCCTCGGCGTGGGGCGACGACGGATTGGCCCATTGGGCTAGGGCCTCCGCCATTGCGGCGCGTGCTGGGGCGATCACGGGCGTGGTCGCTGCATGGTCCAGATAAAGGCGTTCCGGCACGGTTCGTCCCAAATGATTGCGAAATGATGGCCTCTTCCTATATAGGCCAAGTCCGTGGCGCAAAGCCTGCGCCTCTTTCCTGTCACGAATTTTTTAGCGAGACCTATGCCTGAAGTCATTTTTCCTGGACCCGAAGGCCGTCTTGAGGGCCGATTCAACCCCGGCCCCCGTCCGCGTGCGCCCGTTGCGATGATTCTGCATCCTCACCCCAAAGCGGGCGGGACAATGAATAACCGTATCGTGCAGGCGCTGTACCAGACCTTTGTTCGCCGTGGCTTTGCCACGCTGCGGTTCAACTTCCGTGGCGTTGGCCGCAGTGAAGGCACGTTTGACAATGCCATTGGTGAATTGTCGGATGCCGCTGCTGCGTTGGATTGGGTGCAGTCCATTCACCCCGAAGCGCAGCAAACATGGGTGGCAGGCTATAGCTTTGGCGCGCTGATTGGCATGCAATTGCTGATGCGTCGTCCCGAGATTCGCGGGTTCATTTCCATTGCCCCGCCCGCCAATATGTATGATTTCAGCTTTTTGGCGCCCTGCCCCTCGTCGGGCATTTTGATCCAGGGCACTTCAGATGAAGTTGTGACGCCAAGCGCCGTGCAAAAGCTGGTCGATAAATTGCGGACACAACGTCACATCACCATCCATCATGATGAAATCAAAGGAGCGAACCACTTCTTTGAGAATGAAATGACGGAATTGATGGGCTCTGTTGACAAATATCTCGATTTCCGGCTCGATCCGGCCTGCACAATTCGCTAAATTGGTGACGGAGCGGCCAGTGAAATAGGCCGGGTGAGGGTCATGCAGACGCAGACGGACGAGAAGACAATCCTCCATCTCTTCAC
>JBEEOY010000055.1:0-8076 GCA_041191345.1 Pseudomonadota bacterium | reverse complement strand
GACGCACGGCCCGCTTTGGGTGGAAGGCGCAGTGCATGAGCAAGGTCATTCGCGCCAACTAAGAGGCCAGCCACATCTTCAACAGCGGCAATATCCGCTGCATTCAAAACCCCTTTTGGGGTTTCAATCATCACCAAGAGCGGCTTGAACACGCAATCCGCCACAGCGCCAACAGCCGCCGCGTCTTCCGCCTTGGGCAAGACGACAAAGTCGCATCGTGCCTGCCGCGCCGCCGCCAAATCGGCGCGGTGCCAGGGTGTGTCGATGCCATTGATCCGAATGGCGGTCAGCCGATCTCCAAAGCCTTCAGCCATGGCGTCGACTGCGGCTTGGCGTGCCTCATCTTTCAGGCCCGGCTTCACCGCGTCTTCCAGATCCAGAATAATCATGTCCGCCGGCAAGCCCCGCGCCTTCTCAATCGCGCGCGCGTTTGAGGCAGGCATATAAAGGGCAGATCGCGGCGGCAAAATGGTGGCGTCTTTCATAAGAGGTGTTTGACGCAGAAGCCGGCGGGGTTCAACCTGTGAAAGGCACAAAAAAGGCCCTGCCGCGTCTGCGCCAGAGCCCTTTTCGCGTTATGATGCCTTTTGATTACGCAGCCTTAGGGGCGGCTTGGCGGACACCCTCATCAACATGCTCTGCGAATTGCGCAAAGTTATCAATAAACTGCTGCACCAGCGTCCGCGCTGTCTGATCATATTGATCTTTATCAGCCCAAGCGTCGCGTGGGTCGAGCAACTTGCTGTCAACGCCGGGCACTGACACGGGCACATCAAACCCAAAATTGGGGTCTTTGCGGAACTCAGCATTGTTCAAGCTGCCATCGAGCGCTGCGTTCAGCAGGGCCCGCGTGGCCTTAATGGGCATACGGCTAATGCCCGGCATTGTCGCCTTGCCGCCAGTCCAGCCCGTATTGACCAACCAGCACTTCACATTGCCCTTGGCGATCCGCTCTTTCAGCAAATTGCCATAAACCGAAGGGTGGCGCGGCATGAACGGCGCCCCAAAGCAGGTCGAGAAGGTCGCCTCCGGCTCAGTCACCCCAATCTCAGTCCCGGCAACACGCGCCGTATAGCCCGATAGGAAGTGGTACATCGCCTGATCTGGCGTCAGCTTCGCAATAGGCGGCAGCACCCCATAGGCATCCGCCGTCAGCATGATGATGTTCTTGGGGACTGGGCCCATATTGTCAGCCGACGCATTGGGAATGAAATCAATTGGGTAAGACCCACGGCTGTTTTCAGCCAGGCTGTTATCATCCAGATCCAATTGGCGCGTCACTGGATCAATCACCACATTTTCCAAAACCGTGCCAAAGCGCTTGGTGGTCGCAAAAATTTCTGGCTCAGCTTCAGCCGACAAGCGGATCATCTTGGCATAGCAACCGCCCTCAAAATTGAAGACAGCTGTATCTGACCAGCCATGCTCATCATCGCCAATCAGCGTGCGGCTCGCATCTGCAGACAAAGTGGTTTTGCCCGTGCCGGACAGACCAAAGAAGATCGCAGTATCCCCATTTGCGCCGATATTTGCCGAGCAATGCATTGGCATCACGCCCTTTGTCGGCAGCAAATAGTTGAGAATGCCAAAGACGGACTTCTTCATTTCGCCTGCATAAGCCGTGCCACCAATCAAGATCAGCTTTTCGCTGAAGTTAACGGCAATCACTGTCTCGCTGCGGCAGCCATGGCGCTCAGGGTCTGCGCGGAAATTGGGCAGATCAATAATTGTATATTCTGGCACAAAGCCCTGCAGATCTGCAGCATCTGGACGCACCAACAGCGTGCGAATGAATAGGTTATGCCAAGCATATTCATTCACCACTCGCACGCGGACACGATGCTCAGGCTGCGAACCGCCATAGAGATCGGCCACAAACAGCGTGTCACGCTTGGCGACTTCGGCAAAGAAATCTTCCTTCAAGGCCGCAAAATGTGCCGGCGTCATCGGCACATTGGTCTTGCCCCACCAGACAGTGTCTTGTGTTTCAGCGTCCTTAACGATGAACTTATCCTTGGCTGAACGGCCCGTATGCTTGCCCGTGGCCACAACCAACGGACCTTCTGCCGCCAGCATCCCTTCTCCGCGCTGCACTGCCTGCTCAACCAGCGGCCCAGTCAGCAGATTCCAATGCACAGCTGCATTCGTATGCAGGCCTTGGTCTGCCAGTGTGAAGGTGGGGACGCGTTCGGCCACAGCTATTCTCCATGCGGTTCAGGAATAGGCAGGCGCCTAACCCCCACCAGCGCCCCCGTCAAGCACCGCAACCTCCCAAGATAGGCGCGATTGCCGTAAAGAGGGTTTGTTTCTACAAAGGAAAAAATGTTGCGCAAAATAGGCTAGCTTTAATGGACCGAACGATCGCCTTGGTTGATGATGATCGGAATATCCTCACGTCGGTCTCCATTGGCCTGCAAGCCGAGGGGTTTAGGACGCGCGTGTATAGCGACGGCGAGACGGCCCTGCGGGCGCTGCGCGATGATCCACCTGATCTGGCCGTGCTGGATGTCAAAATGCCGCGCATGGATGGGTTTGAGCTGTTGAGGCGGCTTCGGGACTATTCAAATGTTCCTGTCATCTTCTTGACGTCAAAGGACGATGAAGCAGATGAAGAACTGGGCCTTTCGCTGGGCGCAGATGATTATATTGCAAAACCTTTTTCACAGCGGCTCTTGCTGGCCCGCATCCACGCCGTCTTACGTCGGCAAAGCCTTGATAATCATTTGGGCTCTTCTGACGAACCCGAGACAGAGATCATGGTCCGCGGGCGATTAGAAATGGATTCGGCCCGGCATCGTGTTCGCTGGAACGCGGCGGACGTTGTCCTAACTGTTACCGAGTTCATGATATTGGAGGCGCTCGCCCAGCGCCCAGGCGTTGTTAAGTCCCGCAACCAGTTAATGGACGCGGCCTATCATGAAGATGTTTTTGTGGATGATCGGACAATTGACAGCCACATTAAGCGGCTCAGAAAGAAATTCCGCAAAGTAGATCCTGAATTTGACGCAATTGATACGCTCTATGGCGCCGGCTACCGATTCTCAGACGTTTAAGGCGCTGCATCAGCGGCTGCGCTGGCGCGGGCGGTTTTCGCTTGCCTGGCGTATATTGCTGGTCAACCTTTTGCCAGTTGCGCTGTTGGCCGCCAGCCTCGTCTACCTTCAAGAAGTGCGCAATCGCGTCTTGAATGAACGCATGGACCAGGCAGTTTCAGAGGCCCAATTGGTGGCCTCAACTGTCTCAACGCTGGATACCAAGGCGCGCTTTGACGCACTAAACCGATTGGGAGCCGCCACGGGGATGCGCGTCCGGCTTTATGTGGCCGGCCAACCCGTGATGGACAGCTGGCGTGACCTGCCAAAAGGCGCAGATGCGTGGCGCGACGATTCAAACCGCTGGAAGCGAACAGCCGCTGCGTGGCTGGATGATCTGATTGATGGCATCGTCGGCGCCAGCGATATTCCCCCCTATAATCGCTACACCCAACTTCCGCGCCAAACCGTAGACGTGTCGCTGCGAGCGGACCGGACCCATGTTATCACGGCGCGCGCAGCGATTTTGGGGCAACCCAACGCCATATTGGTGACAGACCGACATGTCCGCGATGTCCGGCGGCTGTTGCGGGCAGAGCGAGCAAGGCTGGCCACCATTGTGCTGTTCTCGGTGCTGTCCTCGGTTCTGCTCTCCTTCTTCCTCGCCCGCACCATTGCACGCCCCCTGGGGATGCTGGCAACTGCGGCAGAGCAGGTTCGTCTCGGCCGGGCCCGCGATATTGTTATCCCCCGCCTTGGTCGTCGCGATGAAGTGGGTGCACTTTCCAACGCCCTTGCCGATATGACGGAAAATTTGCGCGATCGTATTGATGCCACAGAGGCATTTGCCGCAGATGTGGCGCATGAATTGCGCAACCCCCTCGCCTCGCTGTCTTCTGCGCTGGAGACAATGGACACAGTCAAAAAGCCTGAGCTGAAGGCGCAAATGATGGCAATCGCCATGGAAGATGTGCGTCGGTTGGATAGGCTGATCACAGACATTGCCGAGGCAAGCCAGCTTGAACCCCAGCTGACCCGTGCTCGATTTGACCGGATTGATCTTGGGCAGCTTTTAGAGTCCTTAATCAAAAACCGCGACATGCGAGGGACGAATGGCAGTGTCCGCATTGCCTTTGCGCGCCCCAAGAAAGGATCAGCTGAACTCTTGGGCGAAGCACATCGGCTAAGCCGCGCCTTTGAAAATCTCATTGATAATGCAGTGTCATTTTCACCCGCGGGCGGCGTTGTCCAAATATCTGCCACACGCTCGGGCGCTTATTTGCGCGCAACCATTGAGGATCAGGGGCCGGGCATTGCCCCCGCGCAACGAGATGCAATTTTTGAGCGTTTTCATAGTGATCGACCCGACATTGCCGCATTTGGCAAGCATAGTGGCTTAGGCCTGCCCATTGCGCGGACGATTATCGAGGCGCACGGCGGGCACATCTTGGTGGAAGATCGCCCAGCGGGCCAGCAAGGGGCACTGTTTGTCGTCACTCTTCCCACGGCTCCGGACCGCAGTGCATGAACGCTAACCTCATCCACGGAAGCTGCGTTGCCATAGGACAGGAAGGGGTGCTGCTTTTAGGCGCTTCGGGCTCAGGCAAATCAGATCTGGCTTTGCGGCTTATGGATCGCGGCGCCCTCTTGGTAGGTGATGATTATCTGGCGGCAGAAATCCGCAACAGCGCATTATGGGTGCAGCCAGCGCCGCGCCTAGCCGGTCTAATCGAAGTCCGCAATTTGGGCCTCTGTACCACGCAGCATCTAAACGAGGCGCGCATTGCACTGGTCGTCCGGCTTGATGACACCCCCCAACGCCTACCCTTGGACGAAACCGAGAACGTGCAAGGCATTGGCTTGCCGCGATTAATACTTAATGCCTATGAGGCATCGGCGCCAATCAAGGTAGAATGGGCGCTCCAGCAACGAAGGAGTTCCGTTTGAGCAAGACAGCACCAGATAAGGTCTTGCTGGTTACAGGAATGTCCGGCGCCGGAAAATCGACTGTCCTCAACACGCTGGAAGATATGGGCTGGGAGGTCGTTGATAACCTGCCCTTTCAATTGCTGAATCGCCTTCTCGCGACCCGGGCGCCCGAAGGCGCTTTGGGGCAAAGGCCACTTGCCTTGGGCATAGACAGCCGGACCCGCGGTTTTGATGCCGCGCAAATTGTTGAGCGCATACAAGCCATGTCCAAGGACAGTGGCTCGCGCATCTCCATTCTCTTTCTCGATTGCGCCGGGGCCGAACTGGAACGCCGCTATTCCGAAACACGCAGGCGCCACCCCCTTGCCGTAGACAGACCGGCGGCGGACGGCATTGCGCGCGAGCGAGAGCTGATCGCCCCGCTGCGGCTTGGCGCTGATTATCTGGTCGATACCACAACAAACAGTAGCCACAGCCTCAAGCAAGAAATCCGCGCGCGCTTTCATGATTGGGGCACTGCCGCGATGACGGTGGCCGTTATGTCCTTCGGCTATGCCCGTGGCCTGCCCCGCAATGCTGATTTGGTCTTCGATATGCGCTTCTTGCATAATCCTTATTGGGACCAAAATTTACGCCCTCTCAGTGGCCAAGACGCCGCCGTGGCAGACTATGTCCGGGGCGACCCCGCTTATGCCGATGCCGTTGGACAAATTGAAAATCTGTTGCTGACGCTCCTGCCCCGCTATGGGGCAGAAGGAAAAGCCTATGTGACCATAGCATTTGGGTGTACCGGCGGCCGCCATCGTTCAGTACATGTTGCAGAACGAGTCGCGAGCCTCTTGGCGGAGCGCGGCTTTGCGCCTACGCTGTCACATCGTGATCTTGGCCTTTCGGGGAACGGATCGGTAGACACTGAAGACGCCGAAACGGGCAAACGGCCAGGAAAGTAAAGACGGGGTTGTTGATGATTGGTCTGGTGCTGGTGACGCATGGGCGGCTTGCTGTCGAGTTCGTGACCGCGATGGAACATGTAGTGGGGCCGCAAACCGCGATTGAAGCGATTTGCATTGGGCCTGAGGACGATATGGAAGCCCGCCGGGCAGACATTGCCGCGGCCATCGCCAAAGTTGATACGGGAAGTGGCGTGATTGTGCTGACCGATTTATTTGGCGGCACCCCCTCTAACCTAGCAATTTCATTGATGGATGTTGGCCGTGTTGAAGTCATTGCCGGCATCAATTTGCCCATGCTGATCCGGCTGGAAAGTGCGCGCCGCCGGATGAAAGTGGTGGAGGCAGTTGCGGCCGCACGCGAAGCGGGTCGCAAATATATCTCAGTTGCGTCTGAAGTTTTAGGTGAACAAGCCGCATGAGCATCAGCCGCACCGTCCAAATCTGCAACCGCCGCGGCCTGCACGCCCGCGCCAGCGCGAAGTTCGTGACAATGGCAAGCGGCTTATCCGCCCAAGTAGAAGTTGAAAAAGAGGGCACCCGTGTGGTTGGGACATCCATCATGGGCCTCATGATGCTGGGTGCGGCCTTGGGCGATGAAATTACCATCCATGGCTCTGGCGACGGCGCAGAACAGGCAGTTAATGCCTTGGCCGAACTGGTGGAGGCCCGCTTCCACGAGGCGGAATAAGGCACCATGTTTCGTCAAATCACTGGCTTTTCGAACCCGCTGGTCAAGCGCGTTAAAGCCCTGCGCGACAAAAAGGCCCGTCGTTTAGAAGGGCTCTTCCTTGCCGAAGGCCTGCGCATTTTAACAGAAGCTCTTGAGGCTGGCCGCGCGCCTGAAATGCTGTGGTTTGCGCCAGAAAGTGCGCGTCACCCGCTCGTGGAAGCGCTCGTCACGGCGACCGAGGCCAATGGCGGTGAGGTGTTTGTGACCTCCCCCGATATTCTCTCAAAACTCTCAGGCAAAGATAATCCCGGCGCCGTACTGGGCGTTTATCCGGAACAATGGACGCCACTGAGTGCGCTCGACCGTAGCACAGCTGCGATCTGGATTGTCGCTGAGCGCCTGCGCGATCCCGGAAATCTGGGCACCATCTTGCGCACGGGCGATGCCGTTGGCGCTGGCGGACTGATCCTGATTGATGACTGCACTGACCCTTTTTCTGTCGAGGCCGTTCGCGCCAGCATGGGAGCGCTGTTCACCCAATCAATTAGCAAAGCGACTTGGCCCGAGTTTATCGACTGGCTGCGCCAAGGCCCGGGCCAATTGGTCGGAACAAGCCTTAATACCGATCAGGATTATCAGGCCCCGGATTATGCGCCGCCTGTTTTCTTATTGGTAGGTAATGAATCTCAAGGTTTACCAGATACTTACGAGGCGGATTGTGATCTGCTTGTGAAGATGCCGATGATGGGTAAGGCCGATAGCCTGAACGCCGCTGTCGCCACATCCGTTATGGCCTATGAAGTGCTGAACCAACTGCGCAAACGCTAGGTTACTCCGCGGCTTCATCCGCCTGCGCCGATGGTGGCATCAGCTTGGTCAGTGGCCGCGCGGCTTGTTCTACAACCGGAAGCGCTTCAATCGCCTTAGCCCCAGTGTCGACCCCAAGTTTTTCAAAGCGTTGAGCAGACGTCATCACTTGGCTCTCAAGGCTACCGACCATGCTGTTATAGGCCGAAACCGCCGTATCGAGATTGCGGCCCATGCGGGCGACATGGCCGCCCATCGTGGCCAATCGACTATAAAGCTCGCGGCCCAAGTCCGCGATTTCGCGTGCTTGTCCAGCCATTTTCTCTTGCTTCCAAACCGCCGCCACTGTGCGTGCAATTGCAATCAAGTTCGTAGGAGTTGCCAATAAGACCTTACGATCAAAGGCATAATCCCAAAGCTGATGATCTTGCTCTAAGGCAGCTGTTAAGAAATGCTCGCCGGGTACAAACATGATGACATAATCGGGCGCGTCCTCGAACTGGCTCCAATAGGCTTTATTGCCCAGCGTGTTGACATGCGCCTTCATGGCCGCCGCGTGTGCCGTCAGATGCAAGTCCCGATCCGCCTCGTCTACGGATCCAAAAGCATCCTGATAGGCATTGAGGGAGACTTTCGCGTCAATCACCAGCGACTTACCGCCAGGGACTTTCACAATCACGTCCGG
>JBEEOY010000054.1:0-8201 GCA_041191345.1 Pseudomonadota bacterium | reverse complement strand
CGATATGCTCCCCTAAAGGGCGGACATTCGAGTCAATTCACTAAAGGGTGCAGGCGATTATCATGCGCATTGCAATCGCGTCCGACCATGCCGCACTGGAGCTGAAGGCCGCGCTTGTCGCCTGGCTGACTGAGGCCGGGCATCAGGTGGATGATTTGGGCCCGCATGACGCCAGCAGCGTCGATTATCCCGATTATGGCTATGCGCTGGCTCGCGCCGTGGCAGATGGCGCGGCGGACCGCGGCTTGGCGCTTTGCGGCTCTGGCATTGGCATTTCTATGGCCGTTAACCGCCACCCAGCTTGCCGCTGTGCGCTTGTTTCTGAGCCGCTATCCGCGCAACTATCGCGCGAGCATAATGATGCCAATGTGCTCGCCATGGGTGCGCGGCTCATTGGTATTGAAATGGCCAAGGCCTGCGTCACTGCCTTCCTCGCGACAGATTTTGGCGGGGATCGCCATCAACGCCGCGTTACCAAATTGTCCAACCCTGTTCTCTCCAAGGACCCAGCATGAGCACCAACCCCGCCGCCAGCTATTCTGTTACTGATGGATTTTTCTCGCGCAGCATTGCGGACAATGATCCTGAAATTGCCGGTTGGATCAGCAAAGAGCTGGGCCGCCAGCGCGACAAGATTGAGCTGATTGCCTCGGAAAATATCTGCTCGCGCGCAGTGCTGGAGGCGCAAGGCTCTATCCTCACCAACAAATATGCCGAAGGCTATCCGGGCCGCCGCTATTATGGCGGGTGCGAATATGTTGATGAAATTGAAACGCTGGCCATTGAGCGGGCGAAAAAGCTGTTCGGGGCCAATTTTGCCAATGTGCAGCCCAATTCGGGCAGCCAGATGAACCAAGCCGTTTTTCTCGCGCTGTTGCAGCCGGGTGATAGCTTCATGGGTCTGGACCTCGCAGCAGGCGGCCATTTGACGCACGGCTCGCCTGTCAACATGTCCGGCAAATGGTTTAAGCCCGTGCCTTATGGCGTGCGCCGTGAAGACCAAGTGATTGATATGGATGAAGTCGCCCGTTTGGCGCGGGAAAATCGGCCGAAGCTCATCATTTGTGGCGGCACGGCCTATTCGCGCTTTTGGGATTGGGCACGCTTCCGCGAAATCGCCGATGAAGTGGGCGCGTTTTTGCTGGCCGATATGTCGCATATTTCGGGCCTTGTGGCGGGTGGTGTCCACCCCAGCCCTGTGCCGCACGCGCATGTGACGACCACGACCACGCACAAATCCCTGCGTGGCCCGCGCTCGGGCATCATTTTGTCCAATGACGAAGCCATTGCCAAGAAGATGAACAGCGCCATCTTCCCCGGCCTTCAAGGTGGCCCGTTGATGCACGTGGTGGCCGCCAAGGCCATTGCCTTTGCAGAAGCAATGAAGCCAGAATTTAAGGCTTATGCGCAGGCGATTGTGGATAATGCCAAGGCTTTGGCGTCGGCCCTTCAAGAACAGGGGCTTGATATTGTCTCGGGCGGCACAGACAATCATCTGATGCTGGTTGATCTGCGGCCGAAACAAGCCAAGGGCAAGCATGCGGAACACGCGCTCGACCGAGCGTCGATCACCTGCAACAAGAACAACATCCCCTATGATGATGAAAAGCCGGCACTCACCTCGGGCATTCGCTTGGGGACGCCTGCGGGCACGACGCGCGGCTTTGGCCCGGCAGAATTCCGTCAGATTGGCGAAATGATTGCCGAAGTGGTTGATGGCCTGCGCAAAAATGGCGAAGCAGGCGACGCTCAAGTCGAAGCCCATGTCCGCCAGCGCGTCGAAGATCTCTGCGCCCGCTTCCCAATTTACGAAGGTCTTTGATCCTTGCGGTGTCCCTTCTGCGCGCATGAAGATAGCCAGGTAAAGGACTCGCGTCCGACCGAAGATAATTCGGCGATCCGGCGGCGGCGTCAGTGCGAAGCCTGTGGCGCGCGCTTCACCACATTTGAACGCATACAGTTGCGTGAATTGACTGTGGTGAAGTCCGAAGGGCGGCGCGAAGCGTTTGAGCGCGAAAAGCTGGAACGCTCTGTCACCATTGCCTGCCGCAAGCGGCCAATTGACCCAGCCAAGATTGAACGGCTGGTGTCGGGCATCCAGCGCCAGTTGGAAACCTCGGGCGAAAGCGAAGTAAGTGCCGCAACGATTGGCGAACTGGTGATGGAAGGCCTGAAAGGCTTGGATGGCGTGGCCTATATTCGCTTTGCGTCCGTCTATCGCGACTTTACTGAGCCGCGCGATTTTGAAGATTTTGCGGGTAACGTGGCAGAAGCTGCGCGGAGCTGATCATGCAGCCCGTTTTTGTGCTCGTGCGCCCGCAATTGGGTGAAAATATTGGCAAGGCCGCCCGTGCCATGCTCAATTTTGGCCTTACAGATATGCGGCTGGTCGCCCCGCGCGATGGCTGGCCCAATCCTGCCGCCGGCCCTGCCGCCTCAGGCGCAGATATTGTGCTGGAAAAGGCAGAGGTTTTTGAAACGGTGGCCGACGCGCTGGCAGATTGTGCGCATGTCTATGCCACAACGGTGCGCAAACGCGGGCTGGTGAAGCCTGTGGTGACACCGGAAGAAGCCGCGCGGGAAATTCATGCTGAACAGGGGCGGACTGCCATTCTCTTTGGGCCGGAACGCTCTGGGCTTGAAACTGATGATGTGGCCATTGCCCGCAAAATCTTGACTGTGCCAATCAACCCAGATTTTGGCTCGCTCAATTTGGCGCAAGCCGTGATTTTGGTGGCTTATGAATGGTCCAAGCATGTGGCCCTGGCCAGCCCGCCGCAAGTTGATCTTGATCCTCCGGCAGATCAGCAAGACTTAGATGGGCTTATCGACCATCTCGACTCGATGCTCGAACCCGCAGGCTATTTCTTTCCACCTGATCGGGTGCCGGCCACCAAGCGCACTTTGCGCTCTGTGCTCACCAAGCCGGGCTGGAATGCCAATGAAATCCGCACGCTGCGCGGTGTGCTGAGCACGCTGGAACGGGGTGCAAAGGCCGAATCCGATTGACTCTGTGGCCTGCTGCGCTAAACGCGCGACCTTCCGCAATTGACCCCGCACTCCGGTGAAGCGGGTGTCCGGCAGGCCAGTCCTGTCGCGCGGTTCCGGAAACTGTAACGAAACGCAATTGGAGAAATATCATGTCGAAGCGCCATAGCGCCAAGCATAAGCTCGATCGCCGCATGGGCGAAAATATCTGGGGCCGTCCGAAATCCCCGGTTAACAAGCGGGAATATGGTCCCGGTCAGCACGGCCAGCGCCGCAAGGGCAAGATGTCGGATTACGGCATTCAGCTGCGCGCCAAGCAGAAGCTGAAGGGCTATTATGGCGACGTGACCGAAAAGCAGTTTAAGCGCGCCTATCAGGAAGCTGACCGTATGGTTGGCGATACCTCGCAGAACCTGATTGGTCTGCTTGAGCGTCGTCTGGACGCCATTGTCTATCGCGCCAAATTTGCGCCGACGATTTTCGCGGCCCGTCAGCTCGTGTCGCACGGTCACGTTCGCGTGAACGGTGAGAAGTGCAATATTGCTTCGCGTCAGGTGAAGCCGGGTGATGAAATCAGCCTGGGCAACAAGGCGCAGGAAATGGCGCTGGTTATCGAAGCACAGGGCCTCGCAGAACGCGACATTCCCGATTACATCGCCGCCGATGGTCAGGCGAAGGTGACCTTCACGCGCGTCCCGACGCTCGATGAAGTGCCCTATCCGGTGAAGATGGAACCGAATCTGGTCGTCGAATTCTATTCGCGCTAAGTTGACGTTCATCGAAAAATTCAAAGGGCGGTCCCTCGGGGCCGCCCTTTTTCATTGTCGGCGGGCGCGCGCTTTGCCATGACCCGGCGATCATTGAGTTCGGAGAGTCTTATGGGTCGCAAACTTCTTCTTGCCTCATCGCTTTTGATGGTGCCTGCCGCGCTGATGGCAGCCACGCCCGATATTTCGGTGGGCACGCTGAAAGAGGTCACCAAGACCTTGTCTTCGGATATGTTTGAAGGCCGGGCGCCAACCTCTCCGGGCGAAGATAAGACCATTGGCTATTTGGCTGGGCGTTTTTCTGCCATTGGCCTACAGCCTGCCAATAAGGGCAGCTGGTTTCAGGATGTGCCGATGGTGCGGATGACAGCCAGCCCCAATATGCGGCTGCAATTCTCGGGCGGCAAGGCGCCGCTCGATTTTGCCTATAAGACGGATTTTGTGGCTTCCAGCTATCGCATCACGCCCCAAACAGACATTCAGAACAGCGACGTTGTGTTTGTGGGCTTTGGCATCAACGCGCCTGAGCGGGGCTGGAATGATTATGCCGGCCTTGATGTGAAGGGCAAAACCGTCATCATCTTGGTCAACGATCCGGACTATGAAAAGAAGGATCTGAAAGGCCCCTTTGGCGGCCGCGCGATGACCTATTATGGCCGCTGGACGTATAAATATGAAGAAGCCGCCCGTCAGGGTGCGGCCGCTGCCATCATCGTCCATGATACCTTCCCCGCGGCTTATCCCTGGGGCGTTGTCGTCTCAAGCTGGAGCGGTGCGCAAATCCGCATGGATGCAGCCGACAATCATATGGGCGACACGCAGGCCAATGGCTGGATGACCAAAGAGGCTGCGCAAAAGCTGATGGCGTCTGCTGGGCTCGATTTGGCGAAGTTGACCGCAGCGGCCAAGAAGAAGGGCTTCAAGCCTGTGCAGCTGGGCATCAAGGCAAAGCTGTCTTTCACCACGGACATTAAGCGCCAGACCTCGCACAATGTCGTCGGCATTTTGCCCGGCACCACCAAGCCTGATGAATATGTGCTCTATTCCGCGCATTGGGACCATTTGGGCATTTGCGAGCCAGTAAAGGGCGATAATATCTGCAACGGTGCGCTGGATAATGCGACGGGCACGGCCGGTCTGGTCGCGCTCGCGGAAGCGCATGTAAAGGCGGGCGCTGCGGGCCGGTCGATCATCTTTGCCGCCGTCACGGCCGAGGAATCGGGCCTGTTGGGGTCGGACTATTATGCCGCCAACCCACTGGTGCCGCTCGCCAAGACCGTGGGGGGCATCAATATGGATGGCCTTAACATTTTGGGCCGCACCAAAGATGTTGTGGTGATTGGCCCGGGCAAGTCAGAGCTGGAACCTATGCTCGAACGCCTCGCCAAGGCGCAGGGCCGGATTGTTGTGGGCGAACCAACGCCGGAAAAGGGCGGATTCTATCGGTCCGACCATTTCAGCCTTGCGAAGCGCGGCGTGCCAATGATCTATTTTGATTCAGGGGAAGACCTCGTCAATGGCGGCAAGGCAGCGGGTGCTGCGGCAGCCGAAGATTACACCACCAACCGCTATCACAAGCCGCAGGATGAATATCGCGACGATTGGAATTGGGACGGCGCCGTGGAAGACCTCGCCCTTAATTACCAAATTGGGCGTGAGCTGGCCGATGGCAATGCCTGGCCCAATTGGTATCCCACTGCTGAATTCCGCGCTGCGCGCGATGCGAGCCGGAGCGGTAAGTGAGCCGTATCCAGCCTGCAGAATGGGCGCTGCATGACAGCGTCTGGATTGGCTTTCCCAGCGCCGCTGACCTCTGGCTGGAGGATTTAGAGGGCGCGCAAGCCGAAGTCGCGGCCTTTGCCAATGCCGTCTTTGCTGGCGGCAAGGGCGAGGCTGTGCGCCTTGTCTGCGCGAATGCTGAGGCCGAGGCGGCGGCGCGTGCGCTGGCGGCACCGGGCATCGAGATTGTGGCCGCCCCATTTTTTGACATTTGGCTGCGCGATACCGGGCCGATTATCGTGTCGGACAATGGCCAGCCCTTGGCGCTGGATTATCCCGGCAATGGTTGGGGCGGCAAATACCCCTCGCCCTTGGATGATGATCTGGCACGCGTGCTGTGCGATCAGGCAGGGCTTGCCCGCCAGCCGCGCGATTGGATTTTGGAAGGCGGCGCGATTGATGTCGATGGCGCCGGGCTGTGCGTGACGACGGGGCAATGTTTGCTGAACCCCAATCGCAACCCCAAGCTCTCCCGCCGGGAGATTGAAGATCAGTTGTGCGCGGATTTAGGGCTGAAAGAGGTGCTGTGGCTGGGCGTTGGCCTGTTGAACGACCATACTGATGGCCATGTCGATAATCTCGCGCGCTTTGTGGCCCCCGGCGTGCTCGCTCTGCCCGAAGCCTTTGGCGATGATGACCCCAATGCCGAGATCTTCGCTGATGCGCTGGCGCGGGCGAAGGACTGGCCAGTTGAGATTGCGCTCATCCCGTCTGCCGGGCTGCACGCCGATGAAGATGGTGAGCCCATCCCCGCCAGCCATATGAATTTCTATATCGGCAATGCGTGCGTTGTGGTGCCGACCTATGGCGGCCCAAGCGATGATGCGGCCGTAGCCGCGATCGCCAAGCTCTTCCCGGATCGTGAAACGATTGGCCTGCCTGCCAATCACATCCTGACGGGCGGCGGCAGCTTCCACTGCATCAGCCAGCAGGTGCCGAAAGTTTAACGGAGGGCTAGGCGGCTTTCGCCTAGCACCGCCACCCCTTCGCCACAGGCCCCGGTTCCAGCACGCGATAGGCGTGCTCAACAAATTCACAGAGCAGGGGCCGTGTGTCGCGGGGGTCGATAATATCTTCGATTCCGAATTTCTCGGCCGTGCGGAACGGGCTGCGGACATCGTTCAGGCGTTTTTGAATATCTTTGAGCAGCGCTTTGGGATTGTCGCTGGCTTCCAAATCAGACTTATAGGCCGCTTCGAGCCCGCCCGAGATGGGCAGGCTTCCCCAATCACCTGAGGGCCAGGCATAGCGCCATTTGTGGCGCGAGAGATTGGCATGCGCGCTGCCCGCCATGCCATAGGCTTTGCGCAGAATGACCGCGCAGGTTGGCACCTTGGCTTGATACATCGCCATCATCGCGCGGCTGCCAAAGCGGATCGTGGCTTCATCCTCTGCCTTGCGGCCAATGAGGAAGCCGGGCACATCAACCAGATGGATGATGGGCAGATGGAAGGTGTCTGCCAGATCGACAAAACGTTCCAGCTTGCGCGCGCTGGCGGCGGTCCACAGCCCACCCAGGACCATTGGGTCCGATGCGAGGATCGCGACGGGATAGCCATCCATCCGCGCAAAGCCTGTGACGACACTGGTGCCGTGCTGGCGGCCAATTTCAAAAAAGCTGCCATGGTCGACCACGGCCTCAATAAGCGGGCGGATTTTATAAAGATGGCGACTGTCACGCGGCACGGCCTCAATCAGGCTGGGGTCGCGCCGATCGGGCTTATCGGTGGGCGCGGTGCGCTGTGGGAGATCATGCACTGAGGAGGGGAGGTAAGAGAGGAAGCGCCGCGCCTTGGCAAAAGCATCCGCTTCGCTGTCGGCTTCATCATCAATTGCGCCATTTTTGGCGTGGATGGCAGAGCCGCCAAGCTCCTCCTTCGTCCGGTTCTCGCCCACGGCAGCAACGACGGGCGGGCCCGCCACAAACATTTGCGAGAGCCCTTTTACCAGCACAGAATAATGCGCCATGACTTGCCGGCCTGCACCTAGCCCCGCAACAGGGCCAAGGCCAAGCGCCACAACTGGCACCGTGGAGAGATTATCCACCATAATCTCCCAGCCCGGCACTTCAGGCACATAGGTAAAGCCCGTGGTTTCAAGCGTTTTAACGGAGCCACCGCCGCCTGTGCCTTCAATCAAACGGACCAAAGGCAGGCGATATTCATTGGCGAGCTTTTCGGATTGGATAAGTTTGCCGTGAAGCGAGGCATCTGCGGCCCCACCCCGCACGGTGAAGTCATCGGCTTGAACAACAATGGGTCGCCCTTCGATCCGCGCCCGGCCAAACAGGATATTGGCAGGCAGAAAGCCCGTCAGATTGCCTTTGGCATCATATTGGCCAACGCCGCCCAGCTTGCCGATTTCGCGGAATGAGCCTTTGTCGACCAAAGCTGCGATTCGCTCACGCACATTCAGCTTGCCGCCCTCTTTTTGGCGTTTCAGCTTTTCCGGCCCGCCCATGGCTTCGGCCAGCTTTTGCCGCCGTTTGAGCTCTTCAACTTCTTTTTCCCAGCTCATCACACCCTCTTTCGTTGGGGCCATGGTCGGCGGACTTGCCGTAAACGTCAAGCACGTGCCACAAGGGCGCATGGGGAAGATCTGGATCGGGCTGGGCGCGCTGGCGCTTATCGGGGCGGCACTCGGCTTTGCGAGCCGTTGGACGCAAGT
>JBEEOY010000053.1:0-6394 GCA_041191345.1 Pseudomonadota bacterium | reverse complement strand
TGGGTGAGCCGATATTGGCGTGCGCCACGCCGCCATCGACGGTGATGGTATCGCCCACCACATAATTGCCGGCATTGCTCGCCAGATAAATTGCTGCTGCCGCCATATCTTCCGCCACGCCGATGCGGTGATTGGGAATGTTGCGGGCAACGGCTTCGCCATGGTCGCGCGCGGCGCGATTCATGTCAGAGGCAAAGGCACCCGGCGCAATTGCTGTGACGTTGATCTGGTCTTGGATCAACCGCGCAGCCATGCGCTTCGTCAGATACAAGATTGCCGCCTTTGACGCGTGGTAGCTATAGGTTTCCCATGGGTTGAGGCGAATGCCATCAATTGACCCAATGTTGATGACCTTAGCGGGCTGCGCTTGCGAGGCGGCCGCCTTCAATTGCGGATAAAGTGCCTGAGTGAGAAAGAAGGGACCCTTTACATTGAGGTCCATCACCTTGTCCCAGCCGACTTCTGGGAAATCCTCAAACGGTGCGCCCCAAGCGGCGCCTGCATTGTTGACCAAAATGTCGAGCTTTTCCTCGCGCGCGGCAAAGGCTGCGGCGAGCGCCTTGCAGCCTTCCACCGAGGACACGTCCATCGGCAGCGCAATGCAATTGGGGCCAAGTTCTTTGGCCGTTTGCTCACACGAGTCTGCCTTGCGCGATGTGATATACACTTTGGCGCCTTGGGCGATGAACCCTTCCGCAATATGGCGGCCCAAATTCTTGGACCCGCCTGTGACCAAGGCGACACGGCCCTGAAGGCTAAACAGCTTTTGAATGTCCATGCTCAATATCCGTTCATACGCGCCACGCGATCGGCGTGGAAATGGGTGTCGCCAAAGAACTCTGCCAAAGCGCGGTCGCGCTTCATGTAGAGACCAATGTCATATTCATCGGTCATGCCAATGCCGCCGTGCATCTGCACGCCTTCGCGCACTGCAAGGTTGCAGGCCAGGCCCGATTTCGCTTTTGCAGCGGCCACAAACAGCTCAGCCCGCGGATCCCCATCATCCAACAAATGCTGCGCCTTCAGCACGATTGAGCGTGCACCTTCCATCTCGCCATAAAGATGCGCCGCGCGGTGCTGCAACGCTTGGAATTCGCCAATGAGCTGCCCGAACTGCTTGCGCTGCTTGAGATAGCCAAAGGTCATGTCCATTGCGCCAGCCCCCACGCCGACCATTTCAGCAGCCGCGCCAATGCGCCCGGCATCAAGCAGACGCGTGAGCGATGCCCAGCCGCCATCAACATCGCCAATCACAGCATCGGCTGTCACTTCAACGCCATCCAGCGTCACGCGCGCCGCAAGCTGACTGTCAATCAAGCGATCTGCCTCAGCCGTCACACCCGCCGCATCGCGCGGCACGGCAAACAGCGTAATGCCCTGTTCTTCGCCCGGCGCTCCTGCGGTGCGCGCTGCAACAATCAGCATATCCGCGACATGGCCATGGACAACAAATTGCTTCTTGCCCGACAGCTTAAACCCATTGCCAGATCGTTCTGCGACCAGCGCTGTGGCCGCCGGGCGGTGTTTTGCGCCTTCATCAATCGCTAGGCCAATAATGGCATCGCCCGATAAAATGCGTGGAAACCATTCGCCCCGCACATGCGCGCCCGCAGCTTTTAAGGCCTCAACAGCGGCAACAGCTGTGGTCAGAAAGGGCGATGGCGTCAGGTTGCGGCCAATTTCTTCCAGCACAATCCCCGCTTCGACATGGCCCAGGCCAAGCCCGCCATCTGCTTCGGGAATGAGAATGCCCGTAAAGCCCATTTCGGCAAACTGCTTCCACAAATCCCGCGCAAAGCCAGTTTGATCATTGCTATCGCGCAAGCTGCGCAAATGTTTGACGGGGGCGTTTTCCGCAAGGAACGGCGCCACCGTATCCTTAAGCATCGCCTGATCGTCGCTGTGGTAAAGTCCCATTGTCTTGTCCTATTTGCCCCTCTCCTTCAGGGGAGGGGTTGGGGTGGGGAATCTGAAAGCATGGATCGGGTGGGACGGCCCCACCCCCATCCCCTCCCCTAAAGGAGGGGGGCTTTGCTTTTAGGCTCCCGGCATTTCGAGGATGCGTTTGGCAACGACATTCAGCATGACTTCGCTGGTGCCGCCTTCAATGCTGTTCGCCTTGGTGCGCAGCCAGGTGCGTGGGCGCGCGCCCTTGCGACTGCGCTCACTTTCCCATTCCAACGCGTCCGACCCACCGGCCGACATGACGAGTTCATGCCGCTTCTTGTTCAGCTCTGTCCCGATATATTTCATCAGGTTGGAATAGGCTGGGTGCGCCCGGCCCGTCTTCCATTCATCCATGAAGCGTTCGCTGTGCGCGCGGAAGACCATTGTCTCGACATCGAACAACGCCATTTGTGCGCGCAGAACGGGCTCGTCCGCTGCCACATCCTTAAAGGCAGCCCCAATCGAGGCCATACCTTCGCCCAAGCCCCCGCCTGAGATCATCTCACGCTCATGCCCCAGCAGATATTTGGCAACATCCCAACCACGGTTGAGTTCACCCACAATCTGGTGCTTCGGCACCTTCACATTGTCGAAAAAGGTTTCGCAGAAGGGCGAGGCGCCCGAGATCAGCTTGATCGGCTTCGTCGTCACGCCGGGTGAGGTCATGTCGAACAAGAGGAAGCTGATACCGCGATATTTATCTTCCTTATTGGTGCGGACGAGGCAGAAAATCCAATCAGCCTTGTCGGCATAGCTGGTCCAAATTTTCTGGCCATTAACCACCCAGTGATCGCCCTTGTCTTCGCCAAAGGTCTGGAGCGAGACGAGGTCTGAGCCTGAGCCGGGCTCTGAATAGCCTTGGCACCAGCGGATTTCACCACGCGCAATTTGCGGCAGATAATGCTTCTTCTGCTCTTCGGTGCCGAATTTCAGCAAGGCCGGGCCTAGCATCCAGATGCCAAAGCTCTGCAGCGGAACACGGCAACCGAGTTTTGCCATTTCAACACGCAAGACTTTCGTCTCTTCGGGGGTCAGACCACCGCCGCCATATTCCTTGGGCCAATCTGGCACCGTCCAGCCTTTGGCGGCCATGACTTCAAGCCATTGCTTCTGAGCCGGGTTCTTGAACACCCAATTGCGGCCGCCCCAGCAGCCATCATCTTCGCTTTTCACGGGCTCGCGCATTTCAGGGGGGCAATTGGCCTCCAGCCAAGCGCGCGTTTCCTTCCGGAATGTTTCAAGATCAGTCATCAGCATCTCCTATTCCAAGCCCAACTCTCTAAGTCGCTGGCTTGGCCTTACGCAAGCGTCAACAAGCGATCTAAGCATTCCGTAACGGCAGGCGCAAGCGCGTTGACCCGCGCCCGCAAGCCAGACAGGATGAGTCGCAAATAAGAAGGAGAGGCATATGAGATTCGCAGGGAAAACTGTCGTCATTACGGGCGCGGCATCGGGCATTGGCAAGGCCACCTGTTTGCTCTTTGCGTCTGAAGGCGCGACTGTGATTGCCGGCGATATTGACGCCAAGGGCGGGACTGAGCTTGCCCAAACATCCAATGGCAAAATCTTCTTCAAACAAACTGATGTCTGCAACCCAATGGACATTAAGGCGCTAATGGATTTTGCCGCCGAGAAAACGGGCGGGATTGATGTTGTCTTTAACAATGCTGGCGCCGGTGGCGACCGCGCGCCCATTGAAGAGATTGAGCCTGAGGGCTGGGATCGGACAATGAACTTGCTGCTCCGCTCGGTCGCAATGGGCGTGCGCTATGCTGTGCCACATATGATTGGCCGCGAAGGCGCCTCAATTGTGAATACGGCAAGCGTGGCGGGCCTTGGCGCAGGCTATTCCCCCACGGCCTATGCGGTTGCCAAATGCGGCGTCATTCACTTGACCAAGGTTGGCGCGACGGACCTTGCCAAACACCAAATCCGTATGAACGCAATTTGCCCCGGCTTTATTCAAACCAATATCTTCACCTCATCCATGGAGGTGCCAGAGGACAAGCGCGAGGCGGCCAACCAGATTATCTTTGAAATTGCCAATCACACCCAGCCCGTGCAGCGCGGGGGGCGGCCCGATGATATTGCGAATATGGTCGCGTTTTTGGCGTCAAAAGAAGCTGGTTTCATTACGGGCGCACACTTCGTGGTTGATGGCGGCATTACAACTGGCCAGCCGCACAGCTGGAACCCCGAGGCCCCCGGCATTTTTGATGCGTTGGAAGGTTTTGTGAACGCCGAAAACGCATGACCACCTCTGCTGCGCCGCTTCCGCTTCGGCTTAAGCTTGCCCATGGCTTGGGCAGCATAGCCTATGGCGTGAAAGACAACGGCTTTTCGACCTTTTTATTGCTCTATTACAACCAGGTCCTTGGGCTGCAGGCGACCTTGGTGTCAGCCGCGCTGATGCTCGCGCTGTTCATTGATGCCTTTATTGACCCGTTTATCGGGCATATGAGTGATAGAACCTATACGCGCTGGGGCCGGCGCCTGCCCTGGCTCTATGCCGCCCCCATCCCGCTGGGCCTCGCCTGGCTTCTGCTTTGGGCACCACCCGAAGCCGCAGACGGACATATCTTCCTCTATCTTGTTATTGTCGCCGTGCTGGTGAGAGCGCTTGTGTCTGCGTGCGAGGTGCCCTCTGTCGCCCTCGTGCCTGAACTGACGCGCGATTATGATGAGCGGACGGGCTTGATGCGCTTTCGCTTTCTCTTTGGCTGGGCAGGCGGGCTTCTTATGCTCTTTCTTGCCTATAGCGTCTTTCTGGTGCCGGATGAGGGGCATCAAGTCGGCCAACTCAATCCTGATGGCTATTGGGCCTATGGGGTATTTGGTGGCGCCTTGATTACAATGGCCGTGCTAATCTCAGCCTTGGCGCAGCATCGCCGCGTGGCGCACTGGCCCGACGACAAACCGGGATCGACCAGCTTTGCCCATGCCTTTGATGAAATCCGCCAATCGCTCTCCAACCGCGCCTTTCTGATCTTTGCTGCAGCTGCGGCTTTTGCCGTAATCAGCCAAGGCATCACATTTTCTATCTCAAACTATCTCTATCTCTATGTCTGGCGGTTCGACCAAACGGCCTTTGCACTGCTGCCCGTCATTCTCTTTCTGAGTGTGATTACTGCCTTTTTCCTCGTCGTGCCGCTCAACCGTCGGTGGGATAAGCCTCATACAGCAGCTTATGCCTCACTCATTGGTGTCTGCCTGTGGGTCATCCCCTTCCTTTTGCGGCTGGCAGGTCTGTGGCCAGAACCGGGCAGTGCGGCCTCCACGGCGGGCATTTTTACCTTTTTCTTTTTGGGGAATAGCTTTGCTGTCACCGTGATGATCTCGGCATCGTCGATGATCGCGGATATTGTTGAAGCCTCGCAAGAGCAAACAGGCCGCCGGACCGAAGGTACTTTCTTCGCTGGTAACTTCTTCATTCAAAAATGTGCAACTGGCGTTGGCATTTTCGCGTCTGGCCTGATCATCAGCTGGGCTGGGCTGTCGGCCCAAACCAATCCGGCTGATGTTTTGAGCCAAGTTATCGACCGGCTGATCTTGGCATATATTTTGATTGCGATGCTGCTGGCCGCAATTTCAGCCATTATCTTTTCGCGCTTCCCCATTCGCCGGAAGGACCATGAGGCGCGTCTGATCCGGCTGGCGGAAAGCAGCCGATCAGGAGAAGCATAAAGGGGGCTGGAAAACCGCTCCGAAAGCTGACAGTGACGTAAACGTAAACAAGGAAGAGGACGACTCAGATGGATTTCACCCTCACCGAACGCCAGTCTTATTGGCGCGACCGTGTTAAGGCACATATCGACCAATATGTGCGCCCGCGCATGAAAGATTATTATGCCGAGCAAGCGACGAGTGATCGCTGGAAAGTCCTGAACGTTATTGAAGAAGAAAAGGCCCGCGCCAAGGCCGCTGGCATTTGGAACCTGTTCATGCCGCCACAGGGCGCAAACCCGCATCTGGACAGCAGTGTGGAATTTGAAGGCCCGATGCTGACCAACTTGGAATATGCCTTGTGCGCCGAAGAAATGGGCCGCGTGGGCATTGCCTCGGAAATTTTCAACTGCTCCGCCCCTGACACGGGGAATATGGAAGTGCTCAATCGCTATGGCACGGCAGAGCAAAAGAAGCAGTGGCTGATCCCACTGATGCATGGCGAAATCCGCTCGGCCTTCCTCATGACCGAACCGGCCGTCGCCTCATCCGACGCGACCAATATCGAGACGCGTATTACGCGCGATGGCGATCATTATGTGATTAATGGCCGCAAATGGTGGTCGTCGGGCGCTGGCGATCCGCGCTGCAAAATTGCGATTGTGATGGGCAAGACCGATTTGGGCGCCCAGCGCCACCAGCAGCAATCGCAAATCCTGATGCCGCTTGATGCACCAGGCGTGAAGATTCTGCGCCACCTGCCCGTCTTTGGCTATGACGATGC
>JBEEOY010000052.1:0-39686 GCA_041191345.1 Pseudomonadota bacterium | reverse complement strand
GTGGCCGCCGCCTGCGCGATGGAGCAGGGGTTAGAGGTGGACTGCGATTGCAGCTTGGCCATGGCCTTGATCAGCCAGGCAGGGCCACCCGCAAAGCCAATGCGCCAGCCCGTCATCGAATAGGCTTTGGAACAGCCATTGACGGTCAACGTCCGGTCATACAGCTCGGGGCAGACTTGGAGGATCGTCGCAAAGGGCGTGTCAGCATACCAGACATGCTCATACATATCGTCCGTCAGCACCATGACGTGCGGATGACGCAGCAGCACATCTGCCAGCGCCTTTAGTTCGTCTGCCGAATAGGCGGCACCGGTGGGGTTAGACGGAGAATTGAGCAGCACCCAGCGCGTCCGCGGCGTGATGGCCGCCTCCAACTGGGCCGGTGTGATCTTATAATTTTGGGCTGCGGGCGCTGCAATGAAGACAGGCGTACCGCCGGCAAAGGCAACAATATCAGGGTAGCTCACCCAATAGGGCGCCGGGATGATAACTTCATCACCGGCATCAATCGTCGCGGCCAGCGCGTTGAACAATGTGTGCTTGCCGCCAACATTCACGCTGATTTGTGCCGGGCTATAGTCCAGCCCATTGTCGCGCTTAAACTTGGCTTGGATCGCAGCCTTTAATTCGGCCGTGCCATCGACATTGGTATATTTGGTCTGGCCCTTGCGGATGGCTTCAATTGCTGCCTCTTTGACGAAATCCGGCGTATCAAAGTCTGGCTCGCCAGCTGACAGGCCAATCACGTTAATGCTTTTGGCTTTCAGATCGAGCACACGGCTCGTCATCGCCAAAGTGGCAGAGGGCTGGATACGGTCAAGCGCGGCAGATGTGGTGCGCATGGGCTGGCGCGTCCTTTGGGCGTTAGTGTGTTGCGATAGCCGGGGCCTATAGGGAAGCGATCTTGCCGGGGCAACCGGGGCCGCGACATTTTAGGTCTCTGGCCGATGAGGTTAGGCGCAGTGCGCGGCCATCAATCCGCGGAGGCTGTTCCCCAGCAAAAAGCCCTGGGCAAGATCATCTGGCCGCAAATCTGCCTCAATGGCCTGGCCCTGCTGGATCAACTCTGCCCGCAAGACGCCGGGCAATAAGCCTCGACTGGAGGGCGGCGTTAAAAGGCGCCCATCGCGCTCCACAAAGATATTGGTGAAGCTGCCTTCCGTCAGATAGCCTTGGGCATCGTAAAACAGCACTTCAAACTGACCACTGGCCTGCCGCGCCGCATCATAAAAGGTGCGATCCGTGCATTTATGGCGCAGGCGAAAATCGCTGCTAGCCACCGGCAATGGCGCCAACGCCACGGACACAGGTGACGCAGACGCGGGCGGACTGGCCCCCACCTCAATGGCAATATGGCCCTGAGCCGAAAGCAGAAGCCGCACCCTAGCGGGGGCATGGAGCCTAAAAGTAGCTGCCTGCAATTCATTGCGCAGCATGTGCCGATCAAACACAAAGCCAAAAGCCTCCGCACTGGCACATAGCCGCGCCAGATGAAGGTCCAATCGGGCAATGCCGCCCAGCGGATCGAACGCCATGGTTTCAATTAAATCAAAGCGGCGCGCATCAGCCACAAAACGGCCCTTGGCCCGGCATTCATTCCATTCCTCTGTCCCGCGACTATCCGCCACAATACCACCGCCCAGCCCTAAGCGAGCATGGGTAGCCCCGGCGGACAGGTGCAGCGTGCGAATGGCAACATTGAAAGCGGCATCGCCATTGGCATCGACGCGCCCAATGCTGCCCGTATACAGGCCCCGCGGTTCTGCTTCGACCGCGTCAATCACTTCCATAGCGCGGATTTTGGGTGCGCCCGTAATTGAGCCGCAGGGGAAAATAGCCTGCATGACATCTGCAAAACCTGCGTCATCCCGGCGGACGGCAGTGACAGTGGAAACCATTTGATGGACTGTGGGATAGGTTTCGATCTTGAATAAATCGGGCACGCGCACAGACCCCGGCACCGCAATGCGGGCAAGGTCGTTCCGCAGCAAATCGACAATCATCAGATTTTCTGCCCGCTGCTTGGGGTCGTGGCGCAAGGCATCCGCCGCTTTTTGATCTGCAGCCGCATCGCCCCCGCGCAGCGCCGTGCCTTTCATTGGCTTGGCCGTCAGTTTTCCATCTTTGAGAGCAAAGAATAGCTCTGGTGAGAGCGAGAGGAAGGCATCTGTCCCCGTCCAGACAAAGGCGCCATAGCCTGCGCGGGCCCGTTGTCTCAGCCCAGCATAAATGGCCAAAGCATCCCCCATCACGCGCACATCTGCGCGCAGCGTGAGGTTGGCCTGATAAATATCACCGGCCTCAATCAAGGCCTGCACCTGATGAAAGGCGGCGCGATACTGATCCAGCGTCCAGCGCGGCTGGGGCGCCCCCACCCACGCCCCGGCAGGATCCGGCAGCCAAGCCTCCAGCGCGTCTTGCGCGAGGCTGCGATAGCCCTCGAAGCGGCCAAACCATAAAAGTGGCGCGGCAGTTGCGGCACGGCAATTGGCCAGCTTTGGCTCCAACGCCAGCCCCGCTTCATAGGTCAAAAACCCCGCCCAATCGCCACCATTGCCAATTTGGGACAGCAGCTCTGGCACCTGCGCAGGATCGCTTGTGGTCAATATCTCGAGCGGATTTTGATAGAGCCGGGCGTCCGCGCCATTTGGCCGGGCATCGTCCAGCAGAATGAAAGGAGCAGAGGCACAAGACGCTAACATGGCGCGCGCGTCTTGGCAGGAGCCATCGGGAAAAACCAGTGTCCAAAAAGGCAAGCTGGCCTGCTGACCATTTAATCTGGCCGATCGGCATTTGCTGCATCCGCCTTTCGCGCCTATATCGCCGCCATGACCCAATATCAGATTGTCACAGATGATAGCGTGCCCGTCCGTTCCGGCGTGATCCGCCTGCATGGCCCTGAAGCCTTTGAGGGTATGCGCAAAGCAGGCCGTCTAGCGGCTGAGATTTTGGATGCGCTGGTGCCGTTCATCCAGCCAGGCGTGACAACTGAAGCCATTGACACGCTGGTCCGCGAGATGACCTTTGATGCCGGCGCCGTGCCCGCAACACTCAATTATCGCGGCTATACGCATAGCTGCTGCACCTCGGTAAACCATGTCATTTGCCATGGCATTCCAGGGCCGAAGGCGCTGAAAGACGGCGATATCGTCAATGTTGACGTGACTCCGCTTTTGGATGGCTGGCATGGCGATACCAACCGCACCTATTTGGTCGGCGACGTGCCCTTAAAGGCGAAGCGGCTGGTGGAAACCACCTTTGAAGCGTTGATGCTGGGCATTGAACAGGCCAAGCCTGGCAATCATTTGGGCGATATTTCCCACGCCATTCAAACCCATGCGGAAAAGCAACGACTGGGCGTGGTGCGCGATTTTTGCGGCCATGGCATTGGCCGGTTGTTTCATGACGCGCCCGAGGTCGTCCATGTTGGTCGCCCCGGAACTGGCCCGGAATTGAAACCCGGCATGTTTTTCACGATTGAACCCATGATCAATATTGGCCGGGCGGATTGTAAAGTGCTGGATGATGGCTGGACCGCTGTAACGCGCGACCGGACGCTGTCTGCCCAGTTTGAACATACAATTGGCATCACTGAGACGGGCTGCGAAGTTTTTACCAAAAGCCTCGCCGGGCTGGACCTGCCGCACCGCCCCCTGTGAGCCGAATCACTCAAGCGAGTCGCGCAGCCCCAGGCGGGTGCGCAATAATATGTCGTTGAGGCGCTGCAGCTGACTAATTTTTAGGCGCTATCTGCCTGAAAAACAGGCAGCACTTACCGAGACTGCCCAGTTTCCGATCACCCGATGCGCGCAATGCGGTGCTTGCTTGCGCCTTTGCAATTGGCACGATTATTGAAAGCGAAAGTGCAACCTTGAAAGGGCTGTCCACCATTATGAAAAAGATCGAAGCGATCATCAAACCGTTCAAGCTCGATGATGTGAAGGAAGCGCTGCACGAAGTGGGCGTCTCTGGCATCACAGTCACTGAGGCGAAGGGTTTTGGCCGACAAAAGGGCCACACCGAACTTTACCGCGGCGCTGAATATGTGGTGGACTTTCTGCCCAAGGTGAAGCTGGAAGTGGTTGTGGACGATGCGCTGGCCCCGCGCGTTGTGGAAGCCATTGCGGCTGCCGCCCAAACCGGGCGCATTGGCGACGGTAAGATTTTTGTTATCCCGGTGGAAAGCGCCCTGCGCATCCGCACCGGTGAAAAGGACAGCGACGCCATCTGATTTTTCTGGCGGCCTTTCAGCCGCTTAACAGACTCAACTTATGCAACCCAAGGAAGGTAAATAAAAATGGCCACTCCGGCAGATATTCTGAAGCAGATCAAAGACCAGGAGATCGAGTGGGTCGACCTCCGCTTCACGGACCCCAAGGGCAAGTGGCAGCACCTCACCATGTGCGCCGGCGTGATGGGTGAAGATGAGTTGACCGACGGCTTGATGTTTGACGGTTCGTCAATCGAAGGCTGGAAGGCCATTAACGAATCCGACATGATCCTGAAGCCGGATCTGGATGCCGTTTACGTCGATCCCTTCTCAGCCACGCCAATGATGATCATCTTCTGCGACATTGTGGAACCGTCGACTGGCGAACTGTATGCGCGTGACCCGCGCTCGACCGCAAAGCGCGCTGAAGCATACCTCAAGACCACGGGCATTGGTGACACTGTCTATGTCGGTCCGGAAGCTGAATTCTTCATGTTTGATGATGTGAAGTTCGATACGGGCTACAACACCAGCTATTACAAGCTCGACGATATTGAACTGCCGACCAACACGGGCACGCATTATGAAAGTGGCAATCTGGGCCACCGTCCGCGCGCCAAGGGGGGCTATTTCCCCGTCGCGCCAGTCGATTCGGCACAGGATATTCGTGGCGAAATGGTGTCGACCATGCTCGAAATGGGCCTGCCCTGTGATAAGCATCACCACGAAGTGGCAGCCGCCCAGCATGAGCTTGGCCTGACCTTCGGCACGCTGACGCAAACGGCTGACCGGATGCAGATCTATAAGTATGTCGTGCACATGGTCGCCCAATCCTATGGCAAGTCGGCCACCTTCATGCCGAAGCCCATTAAGGAAGATAATGGCTCGGGCATGCACACCCACTTGTCGATTTGGGAAAAGGGCAATCCGCTGTTTGCCGGCAATGGCTATGCCGGTCTGTCGGAAACTTGCCTCTATTTCATTGGCGGCATCATTAAGCATGCCAAGGCTTTGAACGCCTTCACCAACCCGGCCACCAACAGCTATAAGCGTCTGGTTCCGGGCTATGAAGCCCCAGTGCTGCTGGCCTATTCAGCGCGTAACCGCTCTGCCTCATGCCGTATTCCTTATGGCACGGGCGCCAAGGCGAAGCGCGTGGAAGTTCGCTTCCCCGATGCGATGGCGAACCCCTATCTCGCTTATGCAGCTTTGCTGATGGCGGGCTTGGACGGCATTCAGAACAAGATCCACCCGGGCGATGCCATGGACAAGAACCTCTATGATCTTCCGCCGGAAGAACTGGCTCAGGTTCCGACGGTCTGTGGTTCGCTGCGCGAAGCGCTGGAATCGCTGGAAGCCGATCACGCCTTCTTGCTGAAGGGTGATGTGTTCACCAAGGATCAGATTGATGCCTATATCGACATCAAGATGGCCGATGTGGCGCGGTGGGAAATGACCCCGTCGCCCGTTGAATTCGATATGTACTACAGCGCCTAATTTCAGGCGTTCCGTTCTGCGGACACAAGAAGCGCCCGGGGGGAAACCTCCGGGCGTTTTCTTTTGTCTCTCAAGGTCATCTGCCCGCTTGCCTTGGCCGCCCACCCTCCTAAAACCAGTGGCAAGACACTGAAGGAGTAGAGGATGACCCGCTTTCGCTTTGCCAGCCTATTGAGCCTGATTGCGCTGATGGGTGCAGCCCCTGCCATGGCGCAATTGACGCCCGCCGAACAGAAAATGACGGCCATTGTTGATGCGGAATATGAGCGCAGTGTGAGCCTGCTCGAAAAGCTGGTGAACCAAAACAGCGGGTCGATGAATTTGGAAGGCGTCGAAGCTGTTGGCAAAATGATGCGGGCTGAGCTGGAGCCACTGGGCTTTCGCGTGACATGGGTCCCTATGCGGGAAACGGGCCGGGCTGGGCATTTGGTGGCCGTGCATCAAGGCCGCAAAGGCACCAAACGCCTATTGTTAATTGCGCATCTCGACACTGTGTTTGAAAAAGACTCCCCCTTCCAAAAATTTGTCCGTGGCAAAGTGAATGGCGTTGATACGGCCGAAGGGCCGGGTGCCGCAGATGACAAGGGCGGCATGGTCGCAATGGTCGCTGCGCTGCGCGCCATGCACGCCGCGGGCACTCTGAAAAACGCCAATATTGAAATTCATATGACGGGGGATGAAGAGGATTCAGGTGACCCCATTGCTATTGCGCGGCGCGATTTAATTGCCGCCGGCAAGCGGGCAGATGTGGCGCTCGATTTTGAGGGATTGGTCCGCGATGGCGGGCGCGACATGGGCTCTATCTCGCGCCGATCCTCAAATAGCTGGATGGTCACAGCCACGGGCAAATCAGGCCATAGCTCGGGCATATTCAGCGCCTCTGCCGGAGATGGCGCGATTTTTGAACTGGCGCGGATTATCAGCCGCTTCCGCGCGGAATTGCCCGAACCCAATTTGACTTTCAATGTCGGCATTATCACCGGCGGGCAGGAGGCAAGCTTGGATGCCGATGGCGTGCGCGCCTCGGCCAAGGGCAAGACCAACATCATCCCCGGCGTGGCCATTGCGCGCGGCGATTTTCGGACTTTGTCCAACGAGCAAACGGCCCGCGTGCGCGCCAAAATGTCCGCCATTGTGCAGGATCATGCGCCCGTCACTCGCGCGGAGATTAAGTTTGATGAAGGCTATCCCCCCATGGCGCCCACGCCCGGCAACAAAGCCGTGTTGGACCGGCTGAACCGCGTCAATGCGGATATGGGTTTGCCCGAAATGCCTGTCCTGGATCCGCTAAAGCGCGGCGCCGGGGATATTTCTTTCGTGGCGGCAGATGTGGATGGGATTGCGGGCCTTGGCCCCTATAGCTGGGGCGATCATGCGCCCGGCGAAACAGTCGATTTGGAGAGCGTGCGCACCCAAGCCAAGCGCGCCGCCATCCTGATGACGCGCCTATCATACGAAAAGGCAATCAAGACACGTTGACGCGGGCCCAAAAAGTCTCAAATCAAAACGGGAAAGACCCGAGCAACGACTCGCGTGATCTCAAGGAGAGCATCAATGGACAGCTATCTGCAAAATTATATCAATGGCCAATGGGTCGACAGCCTTGGCGGCAAGCGCCATCAGGTGATTTCGCCGTCGACGGAAGAGCCGTGCACCGAAATCACCTTGGGCACCAAGGCAGATGTCGATGCCGCTGTGGCCGCCGCCAAAGAGGCCTTTAAGACCTTTAGCCAGACGAGCCGGGAAGAGCGCATTGCGCTGATGGAGCGCATTGTTGCTGAACTGAAAAAGCGCGCCGGCGATTTGGCTGTGTCGATGTCGAAAGAAATGGGCGCACCCATCAGCTTTGCCGGCACTGCCCAAGTGGGGGCTGGCATTGGTGGCTTTCTTGGCACGCTGGAAGCGCTGAAAGACTTCAACTTCACCGAGCAAGCTGGCGCTGCCAAAGTGGTCTATGAACCCATTGGCGTTGTTGGCCTGATTACGCCGTGGAACTGGCCGCTCAACCAGATTGCGCTCAAGGTCGCCCCGTGCATTGCCGCTGGCAACACGATGATCTTGAAGCCGTCGGAAGAATGCCCCGGCAACGCCGCCATCTTTGCAGAAATTATGCACGCAGCCGGTGTCCCCGCTGGCGTGTTCAATTTGGTGCAGGGCGATGGCCCAACAGTGGGTGAAGCCATTTCATCGCACCCCGGCATTGATATGGTAAGCTTCACTGGCTCAACGCGCGCAGGCATTTTGGTCGCCAAGGCCGCGGCCGACACTGTCAAGCGCGTCCACCAAGAACTGGGTGGCAAATCGCCCAACCTTGTCCTGCCGGGCGCAGACTTGCAGGCCACGCTGCCAGCAACTGTTTCGGGCGTTTGGATCAATTCCGGCCAGAGCTGCATCAGCCCGGCGCGCATCTTGGTGCATAAGGATCAAGAAGCCGAAGCCATTGGTGTCATCAAGGGCATTATGGAAAGCATCCAAGTGGGCGATCCATTGTCCGAAGGCGGCCATATTGGTCCTGTCGTCAACAAGGCGCAATATGAGAAGATTCAGGGCCTAATCCAATCGGGCATTGATGAAGGCGCCAAGCTGGAAACGGGTGGCACAGGCTTGCCGACCAACGTCAATCGTGGCTTTTATGTAAAGCCCACGGTCTTTTCAGGCGTCACGCGCAATATGCGCATTGCCAAGGAAGAGATTTTTGGCCCAGTCGCAACCGTCATCACCTATGCTGATTTGGACGAAGCCATCGATATTGCGAATGACACCGAATATGGTCTGTCAGCCGCAATCTCGGGCGATCCGCATCAGGCCGCAGAAATTGCGCCCAAGCTGCGCGCGGGCAATGTAGCCATTAACAATTGGGGCCCCACACCGGGCGCGCCTTTTGGCGGCTATAAGCAATCCGGCAATGGCCGCGAGGCGGGCATTTTCGGCTTGCGCGACTTTATGGAAATCAAGGCAATCAGCGGCTTGCCCGCCTGATTGGACGGCGAGCCTGAAAGGGCTGGCCTTTCCTGCCCGAGCTGGCAAAAAGGGGGTCATGCTACGCCATGGCCCCTTTTTTCTGCCCAGTCTGGTGATGATGCTGCTCACCTTGGCAGGCTGTATTCCAAACGTGACGGATCGACACCGGGTGCGCCCGCGGGCCGCGCCCGTGCCCAATAGTGAATTGGTGCGCCAATGCACCGCCGACCTCAATAAAATGGGCGCGAAATATAGAGTGTTGCCCGATTATCGAGGGCCGGGGGGATGTTCCGCCATCAATTCCATCCTCCTGACAGGGGCGGGGCCCAGCATCACAGGATTACGCGCCACGCAATGCCCTTTGGCCCGCAATTTTGCGGCATGGGTGCGTGGGCCCGTGCAACAAGCCGCGCGCGATGTTTATGGCCAAGGCCTTGTCCGGGTTGAAACAATGGGCAGCTATGCCTGCCGCACAGTGCGCGGCATTGCCTCAGCCAGCCTCTCAGAACATGCCTTTGCCAATGCCATTGATGTGTCTGGCTTTGTGCTGGCCAATGGCCGCCGCGTCACGGTGTTGGCGGGCTGGCAGGGCGAACGACAGGATGCAGATTTTCTCCGGCGCATTCGCAAGGCCGCCTGCCGCCAGTTCCAAACTGTGCTGAGCCCCGATTATAATGCCGCGCATCGCGACCATCTGCATCTCGATATGGGACGTGGGCCCTATTGCCGCTAGGCAATGGACCGCTTAGATTGATGCCAATGACAGAAAGAAAAATTCCCGCGCGCGTCTTTGCGCACGCCGCCCAAGACGCGGCCACCGCCAAAAACACACAAACAACCCCGCAGACCAGCAGCCCATCTTATAAACTCGCTTTTCAAGATGATGCCTTTTTGCTGCGCGATGATTTGCGCCCCGTGCGCTTTCAGCTGGAATTGCTGAAGCCTGAATTGCTGCTCGATGAAGCGAAAATCGCCTCGACTCTGGTTTTTTATGGCTCGGCACGCATCCCGGCACCGGGTGTGGCCTCGGCCCATCCTGACCCCGATGTCGCAAAACGGCTCGAAGCGCTCTCGCCTTATTATGAGGAAGCCCGCAAGCTTGCCCAAATTGCCAGCCGCGTCCCACGTGATGACGCGGGGTGGCGCCATTTGGTTGTGTGTTCTGGCGGTGGCCCCTCAATCATGGAAGCTGCCAATCGCGGGGCAGATGATGTGAAGGCCGATTCAATTGGGCTCAACATTGTGCTGCCGCATGAGCAAGTGCCCAATCCCTATGTCACGCCTGAGCTCAGCTTTCAGTTCCACTATTTTGCGCTGCGCAAAATGCACTTCCTGTTGCGTGCCCGGGGCGTTGCTGTTTTTCCGGGGGGCTTTGGCACCTTTGATGAAATGTTTGAGCTGCTGACGCTCATTCAAACAGGTAAAATCAAACCCATTCCCGTGCTGCTCTTTGGCCGCGAATTTTGGGAAGATGTAGTCGATTTCCAATCGCTCGTCCGTCACGGCGTCATTGCCGAACGCGATCTAGAGCTGTTTCGCTATGTCGATAGCGCCGAAGAAGCGTGGGATTGTTTGCGGCGCTTTTACGAAGACGACGCTGCATAAAAAAAGGCCCGGTCAATGCCGGGCCTTTTCTTTTCGCGTTACGCGCGCTTAGTTGGCAGCAGGTGCAGGCGCAGGAGCGGCCGCATTGGCCTCAGCCGGCGCTGCGGCATTGCCAGCCGCTGCATCTGCCGGAGCTGCCGCAGGGGCAGCAGGCAATGGCAGGTTAGAGCCTTGCGCATTGATATAGGCAATCAAATTGGCGCGATCTTCCGGTTTGGACAGACCTGCAAAGCTCATCTTCGTGCCGTCAGCAAATTTCTTCGGGCTCTTGAGCCAGAGGTTCATGTTCTCAAAATCCCAAACCCCGCCATGACCGGACAGGGCCGGGGAATAGGCAAAGCCAGGATGTGCTTTCCCAACGCCTTTGCCCATGGTGGCCCACAGGTTCGGGCCAATACCATTGGCGCCACCCTGGTTAATGGTGTGGCAGCTGGCGCATTTTTTAAAGACTTCTTCGCCCTTGGCCGCGTCCGCCGTCTGCATCAGCAGCGCAATTGGCGGTTCAGCCGCGGCGCCACCATCGGCCCCGCCTTCAGCACCCGCGACTTCAAAGCCGCCCGATTCAACCGGGTGATGCTTGAAAATCTGACCAGTCACAATTGTCCCACCCAATGCGACAATGCCTGCTGCCAGTGTCCATCCAGCGATGGTGTTAAATTGATCGCTCATGCCCGTCGAAACCCCTGATGAAATGGCCGGAATATGGAATCGTCTGCGCCTTAGCCGCGCCAGACGCGCATCGCAAGCACGCTTGCAGCATTGGCCCACCCCGCTTAAGCGTTTCTCACGATGAACCGATATCCTGCCCCCGCCCAGCCGATTGTGGCTGATATGGAAAAAGCGGCGCACGCTGCGCCCCAACACGCCGTTGCCTTTCAAGGCGCGCCGGGCGCCAATTCGCACATTGCGGTGCTGCAAGACCAGCCTGATGCGCGGCCTTTGCCCTGTTTCAGCTTTGAAGATGCCATTGATGCCGTGCGCGATGGCCGCGCTGCCAGTGCGCTGATCCCAATTGAAAATTCTTTGCATGGGCGCGTGGCGGATATTCACTTTTTGCTGCCCGAATCTGGCTTGGTGATCACGGGCGAGTTTTTTCTGCCCATTCGCTATGCGCTTATGGGCACAGGGCCACTGGCGGGCATCAAACAAGCGATCAGCCATCCGCAAGCCTTGGGCCAATGTCGCAAATGGCTGCGCGCGCGGGGCATAGAGCCTGTGGCCTATCCCGATACCGCTGGGGCGGCCGCCCGTGTGGTCGAGCTGAATGATCCCGAAATTGCGGCCATTGCCCCGCCCGGCGCGGCACAAATTTATGGCCTCGATACTTTGGCCGAAGCGCTCGAGGATTCGAGCGATAATATGACACGCTTTGTGCGCCTGTCGCGCTCAGGCGCACCGGCCCCCAATGAAGGGGCCGTGATGACCAGCTTTATCTTTGAAGTCAAAAACGTGCCTGCTGCGCTCTACAAAGCGCTTGGCGGCTTTGCGACCAATGGCGTGAATATGACGAAGCTGGAAAGCTATCAGCGCGGCGCCAGCTTTGCCGCGACCACCTTTTTTGCAGATATTGTGGGCCATCCCGATGACCCTGCTGTTGCCCGCGCATTGGAAGAATTGAGTTTTTATTCCCGGTCCCTGCGGGTTCTGGGCACCTATCCGCAGGCGCGGGCCCGCGGATAGGCAGGCCAGATTTACGCGTCTGCCACCCAGCGGCGGAACAAGGTGTGGGCAATGGCAAAGGGCGGCGGGGCGTTAAAGCTTTTGCCCGGTGCATCGCTGAGCGCAGCTTCCACCTCTTCCTTCGTCACCCATCGGGCATCTTCCAGCTCTTTGGTGTCAATGGTGAGGTGATCATCCAGTGCCTCGGCCACACAGGCCATCATCAATTGGGATCCCCCAAAAGGCCAAGGCTGGCTTGTGACATAACGCACGGCGCCACAGCGCACGCCTGCCTCTTCAAAAATTTCGCGGCGCACGGCTTCTTCCACGCTTTCGCCCGGCTCTAAAAAGCCAGCCAAGGCGGAATAATTGCCCTGCGGCCATGCGGACTGCCGGCCGACAAGAACTTTGCCCTGATATTCTGCCAGCATGATGACCACCGGGTCCGTGCGCGGGAAATGTTCTTTCCCACAGCCCTCGCATTTGCGGCCCCAGCCCGCGCGGAACACCTTGGTTGGGCTGCCGCAGACCCCACAAAAACGATGGCCATTATGCCAATCAATCAAGCTGCGCGCCGTGCCATAAATCGCGGCATCTTCTGCCGGCATCATGGCCAGCGCGCGCCAGACAGCCGGTGATCTGGGCGGGCCGCCCTTGGCATCGGTCAGCGGCACAAAATGCGGCTTATCTTCATGGAGGCCCAGCAGAATCAGCTCAACTTCCAGCGACACCTCGGCCATGCTTTGCCACACCAGCCGCCCGTCGGGGGAGACCATTGGGTCGAGCCCCTCCAGCCCCAGCACGCGACCGCGCCAATCATTGAGCAGGGCGGTAAACGCCTCTGCATCAGTGCGCAGATGATCCACGCGATCCAGCGGCGATCCTGTAAAGCCCGGCGCCATTAGGCGTACACCGATTTGCCAAAGCCTGTCGTAAAGGGCTGCTCACCCATCGTCATAATTTGCGACCAGCCCGAAGCGCGAATGCCGCGCGTACGATCAACCCAGCCAATGGTTGAGGCGGCACCGCCCCAGCCAAAAGTGCCAAGCCCTTCCCCCGTATCCCGCGGGCCAATGGTCACCCGACCCCCAGCACCAAAGCCTTGGCCTTTCACAAAGCTTTCCATGCGCGTGCCGGGCGGAACAAGGTTAGACATAGCCAATTGCGCCGTGTCGCGCTGCATGATGCGCACGGGGCCAAGCGCCCCTTCGCCCATCAGCATGGCCAAGAAGCGATCATAATCGCGCGGACTGCTGACCAACCCGGCCCCGCCAAAGGGGAAGGCCGGCTTATCAAGGAACACGCTGTCATTGCCCGGATCAATGGGGAAGGCCCCAAAGGCCGCGCCAAAATAATTGGTGGTCAGCCGCTTCACTTCGCTTTGCGGAACTTGGAAATAACTGCTCGTCATATCGAGCGGGGCAAAGATGCGCTCTTGCAAAAACACATCAAAGGGCTTGCCGCTCGCCAGTTCAATGATGCGGCCCAGCAAATCCAGACTGACCGAATAGCTCCACACCGTGCCCGGATCGGCAACCAGTGGCAGCGTTGCCAAACGATTGGCAAATTCAGCCAAGCTTGGCGCAGTTGTGATTGGCGGCTGGCCGGGCAGCTGCTTGCGCGAGACGGCACCGGGCGTCAGGCCCAATTGCACATAGGCATCCAATAAGGGGCCTTTGGTCACAATTGTATAGCCAAGGCCGGCGGTGTGCGTCAGCAGATTACGCACAGTAATGGGTCCGGCCGCCGGGCGGCTGGCCAAGCTTTTATCCGGCTCAGTCATGACGCGCGGATTGGCAAAGCCGGGCAAGAAATCTGCAATATTCTGATCGAGCTTCAGCTTGCCATCTTCGATCAGCATCATGGCTGCGATGCCGGTAATTGGCTTGGTCATCGAATAGCAGCGGAAGAGCGTATTTTCATCAACGGGGGTGGCGTTGTCGAACGCCAAACTGCCCGCCTTCAGAACATCTGGCGCCTCAGTACCGCGACCAATTAAGCCAACCACGCCCGGCACATATTTTGTATCCACAAAGCTTTGCAGGCTCTTGCGCACGGCGTCCCACGCGGCGGGCGATTGGGCCGCCAGCAATCGTGCTGGCAAAGTTGCAAGGCCAGCTGCAACTGCTGAGCCTCCCAGAAAATGGCGACGGTTGAGTGCTATCGTCATATGGTCCTCATCCCCTTTTGGGCGGCCTTGGCAGCCTTGTTAAACACTGTTGGTAATCCCGCATCGGCCAGCCGGTCAATTGGCCACCAGTCTCCCACCAGCGGCATCTGGGGGCGATCTGCCAGCTTCAGGCTATTTACGCCCAAGATCAGCTGAAAATGGGTAAAGACATGCACCACCTGCCCCAGGGCCTGCCAGCTGCCGGCCAGTGGCGGCGCAACTGGGGCGCCTTGCCAGTCACAACTGGGCAAAGCACGCATCCCACCCAGCAATCCCTTGTCAGGCCGCCGGACCAGAAAAACATGGCCCTCCGCCTCAATCCACCAAGCCTGGCCCTGTCTTTGCGGTTTGGGCAGTTTGGGGGCCTTTACGGGCAGCTGTTCTGCCTGTTGCTGGCCCAGGCAATGCGCGGCAACAGGGCAAAGCCCGCACTTCGGCGTGCGCGGGGTGCAAATGGTTGCCCCCAAATCCATCATCGCCTGCGCAAAATCGCCGGGGCGATGCAGCGGGGTCAGCGCGGCAACATGCTCATAGAGCTGCGGCTTGGCGGCAGGCAGCGGCGTGGCAATGGCATAAAGCCGGGCAATGACCCGCTCAACATTGCCATCCATCACTGGCGCGGCACGGCCAAAGGCAATGGCTGCAATGGCCGCGGCCGTATATGGCCCAATGCCCGGCAAGGCCCTTAGGCCTGCCTCATCGCTGGGAAATTGCCCGCCAAAATCTTGCGCCACGCGCCGTGCACAGGCCAAAAGATTGCGGGCCCGCGCATAATAGCCCAGCCCCGCCCAGGCTGCCATGACATCAGCATCCTCAGCAGCGGCAAGCGCCGCAACATTGGGCCAACGCTGTGTAAAATATTCAAAATAGGCTTTGACGGCGGCGACAGTTGTCTGCTGCAACATAATTTCGGACAGCCAAACCCGATAGGGGTCAGGCGCAGGCCCATCCGGCGGACTGCGCCACGGCAAAAGCCGCGCATTCGCGTCATAATGCGCGAGAATCTTGTTGGTAATATGGGGCAGCATCTCGACGGACATGACGGGGTCTGGCATGGGGGCGCAGATGGCAAAAGACAAGCAGCCTTCTGGATGGGGTGAGCGGCCGCGCGGCGGCCCTGCAAAGCCGGTCGCCGAGCTGGTGCCCGGCGTGGGGCAAGCCGCATTTAAGCGCTTTGGCTTTATCCAATCGTCCATTGTCAGCCGCTGGCACGAAATTGTGGGCGAGAAATATGCTCATGTCTCGGCCCCCGAATCGATCCGCTTTCCGCAGGGCAAAAAATCGGATGGCACGTTAACGCTTGTCATTGCGCGCGCCTTTGGCCCGATGATGCAGCATGTTCAGCCTGTCATCATTGAGCGGGTGAACCGTTTCTTCGGCTATGCCGCTGTGTCGCGCATTGTGATGCGCACGGGCGATATTGCCGCGGCCAAGCCAGCCCGCAAACTGCCTGAGCTGCGCCCCGTGCCTGCCGAATTAGGGGAGTCGCTGCGCGAAATTGCTGATCCGGAATTGCGGGCCGTGCTGACATCGCTTGCGCAAGGTGTGGCCAGCGCGCCCGAGAGCCTGCCTGTTTTGGGGAAAGTTCGATGATCCGTCGCCTTGTCGCTTATTGTGCGTTGATGCTGAGCCTTTTGGGCTTGGCTGGTCCTGCTGCGGCCCAAAGCCGGCCTGCTGCTGCCCCCAATTATACCAAGATGGTCACCATCACCCCCAAGGGCGCCTTTGTGCTGGGCAACCCGCGCGCCAAGGTGCGGCTGGTGGAATATTTAAGCTATACGTGCAGCCATTGCGCCCATTTTGCCGAAGAAGCCTTTGGCCCCCTGAAACGCGATTATATTGCCAAGGGCTTGGTGGCATTGGAATTGCGCAACTTGATCCGCGATCAATTTGACCTGACGGCCGCTTTGCTGGCGCGCTGCGGCGGCCCCTCGCGTGTCTTTCAACTGACTGAAGATATGCTCGCCCGGCAAGAGGTGTGGGTGGCGGAAGGCCAAGTGGTTGTGATCCGGCAGGAAGCGCAGTGGAAATCCATGCCGCTGGCGCGCCAGTTGCAGACACTCGCCAAAGGCTCTGGCCTATTGCAAATGGCGCAGGCGCGCGGGCTGGCCCCGGCACAAGCCAATGCCTGCCTTGCGTCTGAGCAAATGAACAAAACCTTGCTGGCCATGACCAAGGACGCTGTCGAAAATCGCAAGATCAATTCAACGCCAAGCTTTTTGATTAACGACCAACCCGGGCCACGGTCTCCCCGCTGGGAAGATGTGGACGCCGCGCTTCGCGCAGCCCTTAACGCACGCTAAAGGACAGACTCATGAAGAAACTTCTTATTGCCACGTCAGCCCTGATGCTTTTGACAGCCTGTGGCAGCAAAACAGGGACAGGCGCTTCGGGCGATTCTGGTGCTGCCCCCATTGCCGCACCTGCTGGCACCAAATGGTCTGAAACAACGGCCGTCACACCAGATGGCGGGATGCTGATGGGCAACCCCAATGCGCCTGTGAAGTTAATTGAATATGGGGCGTTGACCTGTTCTCACTGTGCTGAGTTTTCGGAAAAATCGAAGGTCGAACTTAAGGCGCTGGTGGATAAGGGCACTGTCTCTTATGAATTCCGCACCTTTGTCTTGAACCAGCTCGATATTCCGGCCTCTTTGCTGGCCAAGTGCAATGGCCCGGCAAGCTTCTTCCCCATTGCTGAACAGCTATTTGCCAGCCAGCGTGACTGGCTGGGCAAGACGCAAGACCTGACAGAAGCGGATCAACAGGCTCTGCAAGGCATGAACCCCGTGCAACTGACACAGGCTTTGGCGACAAAGCTGGGCTTAGTGGACTTTGTTCAACAGCGCGGCGTGCCAGCCGCCAAAGCTCAGGCCTGTATTGCGGATGCAAAGGCGATTGATGCGCTGGCGGCGCTAACCGAAAAAGGCGTGCGGGAATTTAAGGTGCAGGGCACGCCCACGTTCATCATTAATGGCGTGACGCAAGAAAACACCTCGGCTTGGGACGTTCTAAAGCCCAAGCTGATGGACGCTGGCGCCTAAAGGCTGTCGCTTGCGGATCAAGCGCCTCAAACTGACGGGCTTTAAAAGCTTTGTCGACCCGAGCGAGCTGCGCATCGAGCCCGGGCTGACGGGCATTGTCGGCCCCAATGGCTGTGGCAAATCAAACCTGCTGGAGGCCATCCGCTGGGTGATGGGCGAAGGCAGTGCCAAGTCGCTGCGCGGCGGCGCGATGGATGACGTCATTTTTGCAGGCACAGAAAAGCGGGCCTCGCGCGATTTTGCCGAAGTGTCGATTCTCGCTGAGCGGGACGCAACAGGCGATGAGCGCGAGCTAGAGATTGTCCGCCGTATTGAGCGCGGGGCAGGCTCTGCCTATCGGCTGAATGGCCGGGATGTCCGTGCCAAAGATGTGGCCTTGGTTTTTGCCGATGCGGCGACAGGCGCACATTCCCCCGCTTTGGTGAGCCAAGGCCGGATTGGCGCAGTCATTGCCGCCAAGCCAGTTGACCGGCGGGCCATGCTGGAAGAGGCCGCTGGCATTTCTGGCCTGCATGTCCGCCGCAAAGATGCTGAACAAAAGCTGCGGGCAACCGAAAGCAATTTAAACCGCCTCAATGAAGTGCTGAGCGATATGGAAGCCCGCGCCAGCACCCTACGCCGGCAGGCGCGCGCGGCCGAACGCTATCGCAAACTCTCTGCTGATATTCGCATTGCAGAAGGGCGGATGATTTTTGCCCGCTGGCGCGATGCGGCGGCAGCGGCTGACAAAGCCAAGGCCGAGGCCCAAGCCGCCGAAGAGGCCGTGCAGAAAGCAGCAGAAGCCCAGCGGGCCGCCGCCGCCTATCAGGCAGAGGCCGTGCGGACAGTGGGCGATTTGCGCGCCGGTGCCATTGCCGCGCGCGACCGAGCCAATGAAGCGGGGCATAAGCTGGCCGCCCTGCGCACCGAACGCGCGGCACTTGACCGGCGGATTGCAGATTTGGCTGCCCAAACAGAGCGGCTGGTGGCCGACCGCCAGCGTGAGGGAGAATTGGCGAACGATGCGGCTGCCGCGCTGACGCGACTTGAGGCCGAAGCCAAAGCGCTTGAGGCGCGGATCGCTGCTGCCGAGGCCGATCGACCTGCCTTGATTGAGCGTCTTGCCAAAGCCGAAGCTGCGGGCCGCGATGCCGAAATTGATTTGGCCCAAGCCTTGTCAGCCCAAGCCCGCGAACAAGCTGAGGCCCGCGTGGCTGAAGCCGCTTTGTCGTCCGCTGCCGCCCGGCTGCAACGCGCGCTGCGCGAGGCCGAAGACTTGGATCGTCAATTAGCAGCCTTGGGCGATGACGCCCCCTTGGCCGCCGCCCTACACGACGCCAATGCCCGCGCCGCTGCCGCCCAATCGGCTGCCACATCTGCCGAAGAGGCCGTGGCCACGGCAGAGGCCGCCCGCGAAGCCGCCGCGGCTGCCCGGGCGACGGCCCAAACCGACTTGGCAGATAAACAAGCCGCGCTTGCGGCCTTGGAAAGTGAATTGCGTGCGCTCGACAAGGCCGTGGCGCAGGGCAGCACGGGCAACCGCGTGCTGGACCAAATGAAAGCCACCCCAGGCTATGAGCTCGCTCTAGGCGCTGCGTTGGGCGATGACCTAGAAGCTGGGCTGGGCCTTGAGGCGGGCCGTGGCTGGGGCGGCGCTGCGCCGCTCGCCAGTGACCCAGCCTTGCCCAAAGGGGCAGAACCCCTTGCCAGCAAAGTCACGGGCCCGGCAGAACTGGCCCGCCGCCTTGCGCAAATTGGCGTGGTGGATGTCGATGATGGGGCCGCGCTCGCCGTGGGGCAGCGTCTGGTGACGCGTGATGGGCGCCTGCGCCGTTGGGATGGCTTTGTTGCCACAGGCGATGGCGCCGCGGCTGCTGAGCGGCTGGTGCGGCTGAACCGAATTGAGGCCTTGCGGGCCGACTTGCCGGCCGCTGAGCAGCAGGTCGAAGCCGCGCGCGCGGGCGTGGCCCAAGCCCAAGCGGCCATGGATGCCGCCCGCCAAGCCGCGGATGCAGGACGCCGGGCCATGAGCGAGGCCGAAAGCGGGGCGCGTCAGGCCGCGCGTGAGGCCGATCAAGCCCAACAAGCACTGGAACGGCTTGCCTCGCGCAAAGCCGAAATGGCCGAGCGGATCAGCCGCGCCATGGGCGAACGCCGTGAGGCAGAGGCTGAGCATCACACTGCCGAAGCCGCCCGTCAGGCCTTGCCCGATGGCACAGAAACCGCCCAGCGCGTGGCGCATCTTCAATCGCTGGCAGAAGCCGCGCGCGCCACGATTGCCCAGATGAAGGCGGATCATGCCAATGCTGATCGTGCCTTGGCAGATGACAAATCCCGGCTCCAAGCGGCCCGGGCCGAAGCGCAAAATTGGACCTCACGAGCGGGCGAAGCGGCGCGCCGCATTGATGAAATGACCAAGCGAGCCAAGGCTGCCGAAGCCGAGGCGCTGACACTGGCCAAAGCGCCCGAAGAGATGGAGGCCCGGATTGCGGCCTTAGTGGCGGAAAGCGCGCGCCTGACTGAAGCGGCAACGGCAGCCATTGCTGAAGAACGTGCAGCGGAACATGCCTTGCGTGATATTGAGGCCAAGCTGGCCGAGGCAGGCGAACTGCTGGCCAGCGTACGCGAGACGCGCGCGGGCGCTGTGGCGCGGGCCGAAAATCAAGAACAACGGCGCATGGAAATGGGTCGCCTCTCGGGCGAACGCTTTGAATGCCCGCCGCCCTTGCTGCCTGAAAAAGCAGGCTTTGATGCCGAGAGCGTCCGGGCGGCAGACATAGAGCATAACCAGCATGACCGTCTGATTGTGGACCGGGAACGTCTGGGCCCAGTGAATCTGGTTGCCGAGCAAGAGCTGGCCGAAATTGAAGGCGACACCGCTCGGTCCATTGCCGAGCGTGATGAGCTGACGGAAGCCGTCCACCGCCTGCGGGGATCAATTGGCAGCCTGAACCGGGAGGGCCGCGCCCGGCTGCTAGACGCGTTTGAAAAAGTGAACGGGCATTTTCAACGCCTGTTTTCGACTTTGTTCAATGGCGGGCAAGCGCATTTGGCGCTGATTGACAGCGATGATCCTTTAGAAGCGGGCCTTGAAATTTTTGCCCAGCCGCCCGGCAAGAAGCTGCAATCGCTGACGCTGCTTTCAGGTGGGGAACAAGCGCTGACGGCGGTCGCACTCATCTTTGGTCTCTTCCTCACCAATCCTGCCCCTATTTGCGTGCTGGACGAAGTGGATGCGCCGCTGGATGACGCGAATATTGAGCGGTTCTGTGGTCTGCTTGATGTCATGTCGCGCGACACGGATACGCGCTATCTGATTGTCACGCACAATGCAGTGACGATGAGCCGAATGCACCGCCTGTTCGGCGTAACAATGATTGAGCGTGGCGTGTCGAAGCTTGTCTCAGTTGATCTGGGCGGGGCTGAAGAATTGTTGGCAGCCGAATGAGCGCCACGCCCGTTCAGTCCATTGCCTTTTTGCTGTTTCCTGGGGTGACGCAGCTGGACCTCACAGGCCCAGCCCAAGTGCTCTCGCGCCTGCCAGGCGCACAAATTGATTTGGTGTGGCACAGTCTTGATCCTGTGCCGACCGATGCCGGCTTTTCTATCCTGCCCACCAAAAGGTTGGCGGATCTGCCAACGCCCGACCTGATATGTATTCCCGGTGGCATGGGGGTGACGGATGTCATTGCGGATGATGTGGCGCTGAATTGGGTACGCACGGCAGGCGCGCAAGCCGCATGGGTCACCAGCGTTTGTACCGGGGCGCTGATCTTGGGCGCTGCCGGTTTGCTCAAAGGCTATCAAGCCACAACCCATTGGGCGTGGCATGAATTCTTACCGCTCTTTGAGGCTACACCTGTTCAGGCACGCACTGTGTTTGATGGCAATCGTGTCACAGGTGGCGGGGTGACAGCGGGCATTGATTTTGCCCTCGCCCTAGTCGCGCGATTAACAGACACAGCGACAGCCCAGACCATTCAATTGGCTTTGGAATATAATCCTGCACCGCCCTTTGCGGCAGGCGCCCCAGAGTCTGCGGGCACGGATATTGTTGCTGCCTATCGCGCCCGAGCAGATCGGCTGGCCCCTTATCGGGCGGCAGAGCTGAAAGCGGCTGCCACCCGATTGGGCTTTTCCACTTAAGCGATTACGACCCCGTCCAATTGGGAGCGCGCTTTTCCGCAAAGGCGGCAGCACCTTCACGTGCGTCCTTGGAAGAAAAGACGTGGGACGTCAGTTCATATTGCTTCTTCCATTGTTCCGCCTGGCTCCAATCCTGCTGATCGCGGATCACTTGCTTGGACGCCGCCACGGCCAATGGGCCATTGGCGCTGATCGTTTCGGCCAGGTCCAGCGCGCCATCCAGCGCCACGCCATGCACGATGCGGTTGATAAGCCCCATTTCATAGGCGCGCGCGGCACTGATAAATTCCCCAGTCAGGGCCAATTCCATGGCCAAGCGTTGCGGAATTTGGCGTGGCAGGCGCACCAGCCCACCCGCGGCGGCAGCCAAGCCACGCTTCACTTCAGGAATGCCAAATTTTGAATCCTTGTTCGCGACAATCAAATCGCAGGCCAAGGCAATTTCAAAGCCCCCTGCCAAAGCATAGCCATCGACAGCAGCAATAAGCGGCTTTTTCGGGGGCGATTCCGTCAAGCCGGCAAAGCCACGGCCCGGAATTTGCGGCGTTTCGCCCGCCAAAAAGCCTTTCAGATCCATGCCGGAACAAAAAGTGCCGCCCGAGCCCGTGATAATCCCCACGCGCAAATTGGGGTCACTATCCAACGTATCCATGGCAGCTGCCACGCCTTCGGCCAGCGCCTTATTGGCGGCATTTTTCGCTTCAGGCCGGTTCAGGGTGACAATCAGAACATTGCCTCGCACTTCGGTCAGCACAGCATCAGACATAGGAACTTCCTCTCTTGGTCTTGCAGTCTTGTGGATTCAGCTTTGAGTTGACGTTCAGGTAAAGCTGAAAGCCAGGTCCACGCAAGCCCGGATTTGCGCAACCCCCTCTAACCCTGTGTTGATTTGACCAAGCCCGGCTGGGTTTAGCGTTCACGCCCGGCTGTTGCTGCAGCCCGCTGAACCGGGCCGACCAGATACTCAAGCAAACTGCGCGTGCCCGTGCGCATATCGGCCGTCACAGCCATGCCGGGCCGCAAGCGGAAGCGGCGTGCCGCTGCAGGGTCCAGCCGAACGCGCACAGGATAGGCAAGGCCCAGCCGATCATCGGGGATGGCCGTTGCCCCAATAGACACAATCTGCCCGGCAATTGTGCCATGGCGGCTGAACGGAAAGGCATGGACTTTGACTGTGACGGCTTGGCCGGGGCGCACAAAGCCAATCTCGCTATTGGCGAGGCGCACTTCGGCAGTCATCGCGCCATCGGGCACAATGGCCATTAGCGGCTTGAGTGCCTCAACTGCACCACCTTCTGCCGTGACAGACAGTTGCGCCACAGTGCCGCTGACGGGGGCCAGCAATCGCCCATAGCCAGCCACGCCCGAAGCCTTGGCCAGAGCCGCGCGGCGCTGGGCAATATCAGCTTGTGCAGCAACCAGCGATTGCAGCACTTCTGCACGGTGCCCAGCCCCTGCCCCTGCGCTGCGGTTGCCGGCGGCCTGTGCCTCTGCACTGGCACGCGCAGCAGCCTGCAGAGACGCTTCACGGTCGCGCTGGGCGGCTGCTCGCTGGCGCTGTAAATCCAGCACACGAAGTTTAGACACATAGCCTTTGGCGAGCAGCGCTTCATTCGCCGCCAGTTGCTGATCAAGCAGCGGCAGGCTTTCCCCAATCTTACGCGCTTGCGTCTTCGCCTCAGCCACCGCCAACAAGGCCGCTTGGCGAGAGGCCGATTGCTCCCCCGATTGCGCTTGGATTTGCAACAGTTGCGCCCGGGCAAGCGCGGCATGATCTGCCGCCAAAGCGGGCGGAAGGCCGGGCGGCGGCGTAAAGCGAAAGCCCATCCCGTCTAAGGCAGACAAAATGGCACGCGCCCGCGCGGCGGCCAGCTCGGCCGCGATCAGCGCCGCGCGGCCTTGGTCGACATCAGCCGCGAAGAGGCTGGGGTCTAGCTGCAGCAGCACTTGTCCCTTGCTGACTTTCTGCCCTTCGCGGACATAAAGATGCCGGACAATGCCAGGGCTCGCCGGCTGGACAAGCTGGATATGCGCAACTGGCTCTAACCGCCCTTCGGCTGAGGCAATAATATCTATTCGGCCCAAGGCCAGCCACAGCAACAGCACAGCAAGGCCCGCCAGCAACACATAGGCGGTGCGCCGGGCCATGGGCGAAATGGGCCGTTCCACCACTTCAAGCGCGGCGGGCAAAAACTCTGTCTCGCTGACACCCGGACGCGCGGCTTGCTGGTCACGCAACACGGCCTCACGAATGCTGGCCCAAACGTCTCCATAGGCGCTCATGCGGCTTTCCTCTCTGGCGCCAAGCCTGTTTGGCGCGCATGAAGATCAGCATATCGCCCACCAATGCTGAGCAGCGCCTCATGCCCACCCGCCTCGACAATGCGGCCTTGTTCCATAACGATAATGCGATCACAGCTGCGCACAGCAGACAGGCGATGGGCAATAATCACCACTGTTCGGCCCACAGCCATGTCGCGCAAATTGGCCTGCACAATTTCTTCGCTTTCCGCATCCAAGGCAGATGTTGCTTCATCCAGCAGAAGAATGCGCGGATCAGCCGCAAGGGCCCGCGCAATCGCAATTCTTTGGCGTTGACCGCCTGATAAATTGGCCCCGCGCTCCACCAACAGCGTGTCATAACCTTGCGGCAGACGCGTGATAAACTCATGCGCGCCGGCCAGTTTGGCAGCGGCCACAATATCTGCTGGCGGCAGTGCGGGATGCGCGAGCGAAATATTTTCGCGCACGCTTTGGTTGAACAAGATATTCTCTTGCAACACCACGCCAATTTGACGCCGCAGGCTGGCGGCATCAACATCGGCAATATCAATATCATCAATTAACACGCGTCCTCGGCTGGGCGCATAGAGCCGCTGGAGCAGCTTGGTCAGCGTGGATTTGCCTGAGCCTGAGCTGCCAACAATGCCCAGCATCATACCCGGCTCAATTTGCAGATGCACATTCTCCAGCACGGCCGGCAAATCCGGGCCATAAGCAAAGTGAACATGCTCAAATGCAATATGGCCTTGAATGCGCGGCATTTGGGCCTGGCCGCTGGTGGTATTGCCGACTGCGCTTTCCGGCGTGGCATTCAGCAAATCGCCCATCCGCTCAACCGCCACGCGCACTTGCTGAAACTCATTCCATAGCTGCGCCATCCGCAGCACCGGGCCTGAAACACGCTGGGCAAACATGTTAAAAGCAACCAGCCCCCCAACGGAAAGCGTGCCTGCAATCACGGCCTTGGCCCCAAAGAAGAGCAGCGCCACAAAGCTCAACTTGGAAATGAGTTGGATCGATTCAGATCCCAAATTGCCCAAGTTGATCGCTCTTTGGCTGGCCGCGCTATAGGCCGCCAATTGGCGTTCCCAGCGGTGCTGCCATTGCGGTTCAATGGCGCTGGCTTTTACCGTTTGAATGGCCGAGACGCTTTCTACCAACAGCGCATTAGAGGCGGCCCCTTCATTAAACTTATCATCCAGAGCACGGCGCATGGGCCCCGTGACGAGCAGCGAAATGGCAGCATAGGCAATCAGGCTCAGGATCACGATGCCCGTGAGCGCAGGCGAATAAAAGGCCATGGCCACCAGAAAGACGAGCGTGAACAGCGGATCGACCAAAACTGTTAACGAGGCATTGGCCAGAAATTCACGGATCGTTTCAATCTGGCGGACGCGCGTGACTGTATCACCCACACGACGCGCCTCGAAATAGCTCAGCGGAAGCGCCAGCATATGCCGAAAGATGCGGGCCCCAAGCTCAACATCAATTTTCTGCGAGGTTTCAGAAAAAACGCGTGTCCGAATCCACCCAAACATGACTTCCCATAAGCCCACAGCGAAAAGCCCAATGGTCAGCACCATCAAGGTGGTCATGCTGTTGTGCGCCAACACTTTGTCGATGACATTTTGAAACAACATGGGCGAGGCAAGGCCCAATAAATTGAGCGCCAAGGTAATCAGCAGCACTTCGCCAATTGGCTTTCGATAGCGCACTATTTGCGGGAGGAACCAGCGCAGATCAAAACGGCCAGCGGACGCTGCACTTTTGCGCTCAGTCAGCAACAGCACCTCGCCCGACCAATGCTGGGCCAGCCTATTCTCATCCCATGGCTCAATCATCGCGCCGGGCCGCTGGACAATATAGGTGCCCGCTGCGGCCGCGCCGACCAGCACCCAGCCGAATGACATGCGCGCCATCACGGGCAAAGGCAGACGGTCCATTTTGCCAGACTGGCCTGTCAGATATTTGGCGCGAATGCCGGGGACTTGCCGGGCCAGACGCACAAGGTCAGCCCCATTGGGCGCGCGCGCATGGCCCAGATTATGCCGCAGCTGGGCCGCATCAACAGACACGCCTTGAAGCCCAATAAGCGCGGCCAGTGCCGCCAGGGCAGTGTCCTCCTGATCCGGATGTCTTGGGTCAACGCCAATGGGGGGCGGGATGTCCGTTGCCGGGTCAATCAATGTCACAGTCTGTCTCCCAAGATTGGCAGAGGCCAAGCCAAGTCACGGAAACAGCTAAGGAAAAATGGTTAACAGACTCCAAATGATCGCCCCATAAAGGCGTCAAAACCGCTGATTTGAGATCCGTAATTCTACGCTCGCGCGCAGCGGCATTTGGCTCTTTGCACATGGTTAACGAATTGAGAGCTTGCCGCCATGACAGCGCAAGGCGGGGGGCGTCAGAGCAGCTGATCTGCACCAAGAAAAGGGGCATAGGTGGCACAGGCTGACGGCAGATTGCGAATTGCGCTTGCGGCATCCGGCGGCGGCCATGTGCGCCAGTTGCTCGATTTAGAACCCGTGTGGCGCACGCATGACCATTTTTTTGTGACGGAAAAGACTGCACTGGGCCGCAGCATCGCGCGCGACCATCGCACCTATTTTGTTGACCATGTGGCGCTGGGCCAAGCCCGGCTGGGCAAGCCACTGCAGATGCTGGGGGCGGCCACGCATAATTTGGCACAGTCCCTGCGCGCCATTGCGGCAGAACGGCCTGATCTTATTATCAGCACGGGGGCTGGCGCTGTTTTCTTTGCCAGCCTTGCCGCCCGGCTGGCCGGCGCACATTTCATCCTGATTGATAGTTTTGCTCGATTTCAAAGCCCGTCAGCGTTTGCGCGCTTGGCCCGCCCCTTTGCCCATCGGCTGATTGTCCAATCCCCCGCGCTCAAGGCGCAATGGCCAGACGCTCTGCTCTTTGATCCCTTTCGGCGCATTGCGGCACCCCCACCGCCGAAAGAAGATCTCATCTTTGTCACAGTGGGGGCCACGCTGGGCTTTGACCGACTGGTGGCAAACATGGCCCAGCTCAAACGCGATGGTGTGGTGCCCGAGCCTATCATCTTTCAAATTGGCACAGGCAAGGTGCCCCTGAACTTGCCCGATGATTGCCTTGTTGTGCGCGACTTGCCCTTTGCCGAGGTGCAAAAGATTTTGCAGCACGCGCGCATTGTGGTGACACATGGCGGCACCGGCTCTTTAATCACTGCGCTGCGCGCGGGCTGCAATGTTGTTGCCATGCCCCGCAGCTATGGCCTGAAGGAACATTATGATGACCATCAAAGCGAAATCACACAGGCCTTTGCCGCGCGCGACTTGATTTTGCCTGCCCATGACGCAGCAGAGCTGGCTCATGCCCTTGCCGAAGCGCGCACCCACACCCCCAGCTTGGCCACGACTGACCCCTCTGCCCTGCAGGATTTTTTAACGGCTGAGATTGACCACGTGCGCCAGCACAGGCCCCGCCGCGCTTAGGCCTAACTAATAGGCATTGCGCGGGGCAAGCACGGCCCAAAGGCTGCGCAGAACAATCAGCATATCAAAGCCGACTGACCAGTTTTCGATATAATGAAGATCATGCTCTAGCCGGCGGATGAGCTTTTCCTCGGTATCCGTTTCGCCCCGCCAGCCTTTGACTTGGGCCCAACCAGTTAGCCCCGGCTTTACATTGTGGCGCGCGGCATAGGTGCTCACAATGTCATGAAAATAACGGTCGCCCGCGCGCGTGGACGGGGCGTGTGGCCGTGGGCCCACCAGCGACATATCTCCCCACAGCACATTGAAGAGCTGGGGCAGTTCATCCAGGCTGGTCTTGCGGAGAATACGCCCCACGCGCGTAATGCGTGGGTCCGATCGGGCAGCTTGGCGAATATCCTCAAATTCCAATTGGTGGGCGTACATCGTCCGGAATTTCCAGATCACAAAGCGTTTATTGTTATAGCCTTCGCGCTCTTGCCGAAAGAAAATGGGGCCTGGGCTATCAAGCCGAATGGCCAAGGTCGCCAAGGCCATGAGGGGCAGCGCCACAGGCAGGATAACCGCCAAGAGCAGCACATCCTCAATGCGTTTTACCAGCGAATCAAGCCCGCTAATGGGCCGCTCAAACAAGGTCATGACCGGCAGATCCCCCAGCAAAACCAGCGGCCGCTGCGCAAAGGTGAAGCTGGCCAAATCCGGCGCAAGGCGAATGCGCACTGGGGTAAGCGCAAGCGCGGCAACAATATGTTGTAGCCGCTTATCTGCTGCCCAAGGCAGCGCCAGAATGACTTGATCCACGCCGCCGCGCCGCACCATGGCCACAAGCGCATCCAGCGCGCCGCATAACGGCAAATCCAGGGGAAGCGGGCCAAGGCGGCTGGCCCTGCGATCATCAAAAAAACCAACCAGATCAATCGTCAGCTCATCATTGCCGCGAATATACTGGGCAAGGCGCTGGCCTTGGTCTCCCGCGCCAAAAATCGCCACGCGTTGGTTGAACAGCCCAGCGCGCTTTTTGCGCCGCATCCACAGCGTCATCCCACCGCGGCCTATGGCTAAGACAAGAGCACTCGATGCAAACCAGCTCACGGCCCAAAGCCGGGAAAATTCTTCTGATGTCTTGAGGAAAAACCCAACAGTCAAAACGAACATGGCAGTTGCAAAAAGCGCCGTCATGACGCGGCCCAGCGCCGCGCGAATGGCAAAGCGCGCATCAATATCATAGCAGCCAATTGCCTCAGCTATGGCTGCATAGAAAACAGCGCCCAGCAGGGCCGCCCGCACATACATAGCCTCTGCCGCAGGAGACGTGCGCGCGTCGAGAAGGACTTGCATGGCAATGCCGCTGGCAAGCAGCAATAACGGCTCGGTCACTCGGAGGAACAGAGTTGTGACCTCCAGCAACACAGGCGCACGCCGCCTTGGGTGATCCGGCAGGGGCCAGCTTGGATGGCGTGGCATATCAGCTGGATTGTGAAAGCGCATGCGCAATAGCATCCCCTGCCAAAACGCGGCGCACCTGAGGGCTAAGGGCCGCCATCATATCGGCAATAAAGCGCCGATTGGTCTCAAAAGCGGGGCCAGCTGCCTCCGCGACTGTTGAAAAACGCGCCAACACCCCATCTGGAATAATGCCAGCAAACGCATTGCTTAACTTTGCGGCGCGCTGGGCGCGGCCTGAAATGGGCAGGCTCTGGCCAATGCGCGTCCAATAAGTCACATATTCGTGCCGCTCAGCATTTATGGCCACCAAATCCCGCCCCGGTATCGCCAAATGCGGGGCCAGGGGAATGTCGACCGGCTGGTTCGCCACAATGTCCATGCCATAAGCTGGATAGCAAATTTCAGGCCGGTGAAGTTGCAGCGTATCGCTTTGCGTGTCGCCATAGGCAATGAGCATCATTGCAAACTCATCCTCGCCGCGAACATAAAGCCGGGCGACGGACTGGCTGTAAAGTTGGCGCGATAGGCTGTTTTCGCTTTCGGGCGTTACAATCTGGTTGGTGTCTAATTGCGTCCAACCCGCAAAGCGGTGTGGAATGGCCCGGTCTAGCTGCAAATTCCCCATCAGCGATATCCGCGTGCGAGGCCGCAAGGCCGTGGCGCCCGCCGCGCTGGCAAGGCAGCCCGCGCCAATTAAAAAGCCACGCCGGTCCATTATACCCAGCCCTTTTTGCGCATGAGCGGGGCCCAAATCCGGTCGATCGCAAAAATGCCCAGCAATGCGGCAACGAACATCGCGAGGCCGGCGCTGTTATGGAGAAAGCCTTGAGCGGCCTCATTGCCCCAATAATAGGTGATAAGCACCAGCACCAACACCCGGAAGATGTTGGCAAGAATGGCAATGGGCAAAATCCAGCAGGTCAGGAACAAGGCATAGCGCCACGACGAAGCGTGCAGCAGATAAATGTAAAACAGGCTGACCGAAGTGAGGCTGACAAGAGAATTCATGCCCGAGCACGCATCTTCCACCAACAGCTGGAACTGCGCGACATACAGCGTCACTCCAATGCGCGCGACAGGATAGCCGGCAAGCGCCAGCAGCTGCGTTGAGACAATGGAGACAAAGCTTTTCAACCCGGCAGTCACTGCATCGATCAGCCAGCCGGGCGGCGGCACCAAAAAGCCAAGATAGACCAGCGGGAACCAAATATGCCGGACCGCATGACGGCCGAAATAGAGATAAAAAACGCTCCCCAGCACGCCAAGCAAGGCGGCCACTTCAAGGCTTAGAAAATCAAAGGCGCGGCCAAAGACATAGAGGGGCAACATCACAGCAATGAGGCCGCCGCCAATTAGGGGGTGGCCCGGCTGTTGCAGCTGCACCAGCACGGCACGCGCACGCCACAACAGCCACAGCCCTGTGGCCAGAACAATTGGGCCATGCACGCCATTTTCGCGCGACCAATATTGCTGGGCAAGGCTGACCAACGTTGGCCCGACAAGCGCGCAAAGCCCCAGCACCATCAGCCAGAAGCTGGGCTGGCGAGGGACAGACGCGATATGTTGGGCAGAAGCGAGGCTGGCCATGCGATCAATAATCAGTCAGCACCGTGCCGATCACTGCTGATTTATCAGCGCGCAGCAGGGCGGCCAGCGCTTTTACATCGCTGAAATAGGTTTGGTCCTGCCGCGCGACGATGAGGCTATGGCCCACCAAAGTGGCCACGCGCTGAGCATCAGTGCAGCTATTGGCCGGCGTCGTATCAAAAATCGCCAAATCATATTCGCGCATCACCTGGCCGACAAAAGCGGCAAAGCGCTGGGACGAGAGAAGCTCTTGAGCGGCATCACAAGCCGGGCCCGACGGGATAAGCGACAGATGCGGAAGAATATCTGCTTCAATCACATCGCGGGCGCGGATCCGATCATCCGCCAAAAACGCACTCAGGCCGGGCGCATCAATGGGGCTGCCAAATATCTGGCCCAGACTGCCCCCGCGCAAATCAGCATCGACCAGCACCGTCTTGACGCCCACTTGGGCCATGGCAATTGCCAAATTGGCGGCCACATAGCTGCAGCCAGAGCCTTTGGCCGGGGTGCAGACCACCAGCCCACGCCGCCCTTCGCGCACATGCTGCGCCATCAGGCGCGTGCGCAGGCCGCGAATGGCCTCTGCCCGCAGGCTTGCTGGATCAACAATCATCACCGCAGATGTTTGGCGCGATACCATAGCTGGCATGGAAGTTGACGCGGGAGTTGGCGAAGAGGTTGGCGCAGGGGCCGGCGCGGCTGTGGCAAACATCGTCATTCTGCGGCCTCCGCAAGATCAGCTGTGGGGTGTGCGCGTTTGCGCGCCTTTGGGATCCGCCCCTCCAAAAGATGGACCAGTTTTTGCACTGCTGGATTGTGGCGCGGCCTGCCAACTCGCGCCAGCACAGGCGCATGTGCGGCCACTTCCAGATCATCTGGGCTGCGCACCCGGCGGTTCATCAACTCCACCAGCAGCGCCAGCAAAATGCCAAGGCCAAGCCCCGTGGCGGCGGCCACACCAATAAGAACTGGGCGATTGGGAAAGGACGGCGTGGTTGACGCAGTGGTTGGCCCCATATCACTGACATTGGCGTTGGTGGTATTGGCCTCAAGCTGCAAGTCGGCAGCACGCTGGGCCGCCTTCAAATATTGATCCCGCTTCAACGCCACATCATTTTGCATGCGCTGCAGCTGATCAACTTTGTCGCGGCCCGCAATCACGCGGGCGCGTTGGCGCTCATAGGCGCCTTCTACCGCCCCAGCATTGCTGCCACCGCCACGCCCCTGCCGCGCCGCCAGCGCTTCATAGACTTGCTTCTGCCGCAACAGCGCCTGATAGCTGGGGTGGTTGGGGCCCAGTGTGGAGGCAGCTTGCGCCAATTGCTGCGTCACGGTTTCTAACTGTGCCTGCATGGGGTTGGCCTGCGGCATTACGACAGGGGCGGCGGCCGCGGCCACGCTTTGCTGGCTCAATGTTTGCAGTTTGGCCGCCTCTAAATCAGTCACATTATCCGCAGGCAGCACGATGTTATTGGCCTTGGCAAAGGCGGTGCGTTGCGCCTCGGCCAGAGCCAGCGCTTTATTGGCTTGGTCTGCCTGTTGGCGATACCATTGGGCAGACTCCCGCGAGGCGGTTCGCTTATCTTCCAGAGCTTCTTGCCGATAGGCCTGACGGATCAGCCCGGCCATTTGCTTGGCTATTTCCGGCGATGGGCCGTCATAGATAATTTCAAGAATATTAGAGCCTTCAAGCACATTGGCCTGCAGATTGTTGCTCAACTCACGCGCCAGCCACAGCCGCACATCGGCCCCCGGGTCTGTGTTTTCGCGCGCATAGCGGGCCAGCATTGCCGGGTCATTTGCCCAGCCCAATTGATCAATGACACGGCCCGTTACGCCGGTGCCCTTAATCATTTCTATTTGCGCAACTGTGTAGGCTCGCATGAAATTATTGGTCATGACTTGGCCAGTTACTGGATCGGGCTTCAGCACATCCAACAGAACACGGGCGCGTGCTTCATAGCGCGGCGGAAGCAAAAAAGCCGTCAATGTCGCCGTGGCCAGACACGCCACCAGCGTCACCAAAATGATCATCCGCCGAGCGAACAACAGTCTTAAAAATTGCGCGAGGCTCATGGCGCTCTCCTTTGATAGCAGGCGGCTGTCAGAACATCCGTTCGCCAACGACAATGACATCGCCCGGGCGAACGAGTGTTTCGAGAGGGACCTTGCTGGCCTTGCCCTGACGATAAACCTGCACGCGCTTTTGGCTGCCCAACGCTGTCAGACCGCCGGCGCGCGCAAGCGCCATACGCACTGTCATATCGTCTTGAAGAGCGAAGGTTCCGGGCGCATTGACTTGGCCGTAAATGTAAAATGTTTCGGCTTGGGGCACGAACAGCTTGTCGCCGGGAAAGACCACTGGGTCTTGCGCGTCAGAGCCTGTCGCAATCTGGCGAAAATCAAGTTTCCAATCGCTGCCATCAGCCCGGCGCAAAATAATATGCGAGGCGCCTGTCGCCTTAATGCCCCCTGCCCGCGCAATAATTTCCGACACGCGGTAGCTGCGATTGACAGGCTGGAGCCCGGGTTGCGCCACTTCCCCCAGCACAATCACATAGCGGCTGGCATAAGACAGGATGTTCACTGCAGCAATTGGGTTGGTATAAAATCCCCCCGCTGTCAGGCGCGATGTAATGGCGGCGGAAAGGCCCAGGGGCGTCTGCCCCGCCACCTGCTGCTTGCCGATAAAAGGCAAGGCAATAGATCCATCTGCCTCAACCTTGGCCTTGGTTGTAAATTCGGGCTGGCCAAGGACGCTGACCTCAATCACATCTTCAGGCCCGAGCATATAGCCTTGATTGGCCGTGACGTCGGGTTGCACAGGCCCGGCGGCACTTTGCACGGACATGGCTGTCCCTGTTTCAGGCACATGAGGCGGCGATTGGAAGGCCGATATGTCTGGGCTTTGCGCAGCTGCCCAATTGGGTGTGGCCAGCACCAGAAGAGCGGCAAGCGCGCGGGCAAAACGAAACATGGCGCAACCCTTTGATGATGGGCGCACGTCCTTAGCGACCGAACCGATAGGTTGCGGTCACGCCGAGGCGTGTGGATCCATAATTGTAAACCAGCACCGCAGCGTTGCGGTGTTCGCGGACAGCGTCGAACACGATAGCTACCGGCCCGACATTGCCAGCTGTCAGCCGGGCATAAACGCTGATCGTCCGATCCCGCGAGTTAAAACTTGGTAATTGATACAGCGGTGATTGCTCAAAACGCCGCCGGGCATAGCTAAGGCCCGTGCGCAGCCGCAGCCGGGGAGTTACGGCATACTCCAAGCTCGCTTGATAGGACGTGGCAATGCCATAGCTTTCCCCAACCAAATTGGATGGCTGGGCCGTGCGCGATGCCCCAAGCCGAGCCACAAAGCGATTGCGGCTGTCATAGCTTAGGTCTGCGGACCAGCTGGCCCCCTGAAAGGCAGGCACCCCGGGCAAGCGCGGCTGCACCTTCATATAGCCGCCCGAGAGTTCGCCTGTTAACCGTGTGCCAATCTGCCGCTCATAGCGCAGCCCAGCAGATGTTATTTTTGCGCCATCTTCTCGGCCAGATTGTGGGCCATTTAACGGCCTGCGGTTGGGATAACGCGTCGTGCCATAGGCTCCATAGACCGACAATGCCCCCAAGGTCTGGCGCGACACGCCAATTGCGCCCGTCACATTTTGGCTTTCATATTCATTGCTGGCGCGCACGGGGGCAGAATTTGTCGCGCGCGTCCGCTGATAGCCAAGCTGCGTTGATAGCCCCGCGGCTGCCGCACAGCGAAGGTCAGCCGCGCCCGTTGCAATCGTCTCGGTATTTTTGGGATCAAGCGTATCAAATATATTGGCCAAATCACTTTGCTGGCGGACCAAAATGGTTGCCAAATTTGCCGTGCAGGGGCGGATGGGACGCAGGCGCAGGCCCGCTGTGGCGTTCAGCGTCTCGCGATCGAGAAAGTCATGATAGGCATGAAATCGATACCCGGCAGACCCCTGTAGAAACGCGGCCTGCCGGCCAAAAGGCAACACAATATCCGCCGTTGCCCGCGGCTCGAGGATGAAATCATCGCGGTGCGGGCCAAAGGCACTGGGGGCATCGCCCGTGCGCCTGACACTATTCGAATCATACTGGCCCTGTGCGCCAAGGCTGATGTGTATCCGGCGCTGATCCAAAACGGGGGCCATTTGCGCGGACGCTGCAGATGGGGGCAGGAGAACGGGCCCCATTGCGCAGGCCAAAGCCAACGGTGCGGTGCAGCGGGGTGGGACGTGAATGCGCATCAGGGGCATCTCTTTAGTGGCAGGGAAGCGAACAGGGCCTAGAACGCACAAACCCCTATATGTCTGCCAAGACTCCCGCGGGCATGACCAACTATTAACCCGACAGCCGTGCCAGAGCCGCTATAGCTAAGCCTGGCCGCGCCGACGCAAGTTGCGCAGGCGGGCGATAGACCGGGGACAGATGCTGGCCCCAGAAAAGGGCAGGCCATGCAAACACCCTATGACTGGATAACCGTTGCAATTTTCGCGGCAATTGTGGTGCTGTTTTTACAGCGATCTGTGGGGGATTCGCCCGTTGACGATTCTTTGATCAGCTATTTCCCGCCCGCAATTGGCTGCGCGATTGCCAATCAATTTGGCAATAAGGGCCATGATGCCATTGCCCTCATCTTGATTGGCGCAGTGCTGCTCTATTGCTGGGTCGTTTTGAAGCCTTTTGCCGGACGTTCCTGACGAAGAATTAACGCGATGGACAGCGCAGCTGCGGCCAGTGTCGCTTAAACCCCCTGCCGAGCACAAAAAATGTGCGCATGACAAGAGGCAGGATGATGGGGTTTTTCAGCACAGTCTGGACTTGGCTCAGCCGGGCCCAGCTCACAGACGGCACGGCAGATGCACAGGCCACGCCAGAGCGGCGAGTGGACTTGGCCCCTCTGTCGCCCATAGGCCCCACAGACGCGCACTCAAGGGAGGCCAGCTTTCCCGGCTTTCGCGCGACAGCCTTGGATCAGCTGGCGACACAAGCCGCTGATCCCTCCTCACGTCTGGCGCATATCCGCCTGGCGCTGAACGACGCCTTCACGCCGGCACAACCCGTGACAGAGCGGCGCCGCTTTGCCGGTCGATTGGACATTTTGGTCCGGCTAATTTCTGCATTGGAAGATCAACGCGCCCATGTTGTCCTGTATGGGGAACGCGGCATTGGCAAGACATCGCTGGTTCATGTGCTGGCGGGCATTGCGCGCGACTCGCGCTATCATGTGGCCTATGCCTCCTGCGGGGCAGGCGCGCGCTTTCAAGATGTGTTTCGCAGTGTTCTGCAAGACATTCCGATGATTTATGCAGCCTCGGTAGACCCTGCAGCCACAGAGGTGACGCAAGGGGCCAATTTGGCGGACCTGCTGCCCAAAGGATCCTTTGATGCCCGGCAATTGGGCGATATTTGCGCTGGGATAACGGGCACGCGTATTCTCATCATTCTTGATGAATATGATCGCACCGAAGATGCGATTTTCCGCCAGCATATTGCCGAACTCATCAAGAATTTGTCTGACCGGGCCGCCCGAGTGCAGCTTGTCCTTGCAGGCGTTGCCGGCAATTTGCAGGAACTGGTCGGCTATATCCCGTCTATCCGCCGCAACATAGTGGGGCTGCCTGTGCCCCGGCTGGCGCGCAAGGAAGTCGAAGCCCTGATTGCTATTGGCGAACGCGAAGCCGGTCTCGAATTTGCGGCAGAGGCTGTCAATTGGATTGATCAAGTGTGCCACGGATCGCCTTATCTTGCGCGGTTGATTTGCCACCATGCCGCTTTGGCGGCGCTGGATGCGGGCCGGCGGATCATTGGGCCAGAAGATATCCGCTTGGGCCTTGCCCAAATTGTTGAAGACGCAGCCAATCGGCTTGGCCCTGTGGCGCGGGCGGCGTGCCCAGATGTCATCCAGCCAGACACGGCCCCGGCGCTGGCCGCAATTGCCTTGGCAGCCGCCACGCCCGATGGCAGCTTTGGGGCCGCCGAGGTGGGCGCTGCGCTGGCTGAGCCATTGCCGGCCAAGGCCATTGCCTCCGCGCTTGATCACCTCCAGACGCATGGGCTGATTGGCCGGACCCAAGAGGCAGAGCGGACGCGCTTTCGCTTTCAGGATGAGGCGATGCCATTTTATCTCTGGATGGCAGTTGCGCAGAAACGCCTGGCTGCTGGGACCGCCCAGGGCAGCAATTTGCGGGCGGCCTAACCTATGACCAAAATGGTGCCGCCCAAAGTCTCGATCATCATTCCGCATCTTAACCAGCTGGCGGCTTTGGAGCGGTGCCTTGCCTCACTGCGGGCCCAGACCTATCCGGCAGACCAGATTGAGATCATTATTGCAGATAATGGGTCTGTCGCGGATTTTAGGGAATTGCTTCAGACGCATCCCGATCTGCGCCTGGTGTGTGAGCACAGCCCCGGCCCCGGGCCTGCGCGCAATGCAGGGGTTGCCGCTGCAACAGCTGACATTTTGGCGTTTATTGATGCGGATTGCCGCGCCCATCCGGGATGGGTGTCCGCTGCTGTGGGCGCGCTTGAACATCCCTCCTCAACAGGAGTTGTGGGGGGCGATGTCCAAATTGATCTGGCCGATCACACATGCATGACAGGGTTGGAAGCCTATGAAAGCGTCTTTGCCTATCGCCAGCGGCTCTACATTGAAAAACTGGGCTTTTCCGGCACGGGCAATTTGGCAATGCGGCGTGCCATATTTCAGAAAATAGGCCCCTTTGCGGGCATTGGCGTGGCTGAAGACCGCGATTGGGGCCGCAGGGCCGCACGCCAAGGCATTGTTACGCGCTACATACCCCAGATGATTGTCTATCATCCTGCCCGCACGGATATGGCTGATATGGTCGCCAAATGGCGCCGGCAAACCGCGCATGATTTGGCAGATCATCGCGCAGCTGGCCGGTCGACTTTGGTTTGGCTGGCACGGGCTGCAGCTCTGGTTGCCAGCACGCCTATTCATGGCCTGAAAATCATTGGCAGCCCGCGCTTGCCCGATTGGCCGGCACGCTTGCGGGGCCTGAGCACCTTGGCGCAGATCCGGACATTGCGCGCCCGCGAAATGCTGGTCCAATGCGCCCAGCCCACACATCAAGGGGCGCGGCATTGGAACCGATCAATGTAAACAGGGGCTTTGCGACGAGGCTTTCGCGTTCTACAGCCGCATCATGGCCGATACGCTTTCCATTGCCACTTGGAACATCAATTCCGTTCGCTTCCGCCAACCCATTGTGGAGCGGTTCTTAACTGAACACGCGCCTGACATCTTGTGCCTGCAAGAAACCAAGGTGGTGGATGATAGCTTTCCTGCCGAGATGTTTCACCGGCTGGGCTATAAGCATATCGTGCTGAACGGCCAGCCAATGCACCATGGCGTTGCCACTATTTCGCGCATTCCGCTGGTGGAAGACCACCGCCATGATTGGCAAGATAATGGCGAGGCGCGCCATATTGGCGTGCGCCTGCCCAATGGTTGGCGGCTGGAAAATGTTTATGTGCCCGCGGGCGGCGACATTCCCGATCGTACGCTTAATCCCAAATTTGGCCAGAAGCTCGATTTTTTGGGCCGGATGACGCGTTGGTCAGAAAGCCTGAAAGACCCGTCAATTCTGGTGGGGGATTTCAACATTGCGCCGCTGGAGTGCGATGTGTGGAGCCACAAACAGCTCTTGGATGTTGTCAGCCATACGCCGCTTGAAGTGGAGACGTTGGCGGCGCTGCAGCAAAGCCATGATTGGGTAGATTTGGGCCGCCATTTCGTGCCTGCGCCCAACCGGCTCTATACATGGTGGAGCTATCGCGCGAAGGATTGGACCGCGGGCGACAGGGGTCGACGGCTAGACCATATGTGGGCTTCGCCCCAAGTCGCGCAGGACGCTATCGCGCATCATGTGCATGAACCGTGCCGCAGTTGGGAAAAGCCCTCTGACCATATTCCGCTGGTGACGGAGTTCCGCATTTGACGGGCGCGATGCAGGCGGCTCGGGCAGTGGACGCGCTGCGGCGCGGCTGGCCCGTTGCAATTGGCAAGGATATAACCGTCCTTGCAATTGAAACGGCAGACGCCCCAGCGCTGGCCCAATTTGATGCCGCCAACACGGCAGATATTTTGATTTCGGCTGGCCGCGCAGCCACGCTTAAGCTGGCCAATCAGCGTGATGCAGCAGCCCCCGATGCGCCCGTTATGGTTGCACGGCGCGCTTGGCTGGACTTGGCAGAGGCCACTGCGCTGGCGGATCCGCAGCTTGACTTGGCAACGCCGTTAAAAGGCCCGTTTGACGCCATTGTCGTGCCTCATCCCGCAGCAGCGGAAGCCGCATTGGTGTTGGCCCGCCATGCGGGCTTGTTACCAGCTTTTTTTGTGCTGCCGGGCGCGCAGGCGGGGGCCACCTGCGTCAACATGGAAGAAATCAGCGCCTATGAAAGCGCAGACCGGCTTCGCGTTGTCACGCGCGCGCGCCTGCCCGTTGAGGCGGCCGAACATTGCGAGATTATTGCCTTTCGCACGCCCGAAGCGGGGCTTGAGCATGTCGCGCTGCTGGTCGGGGCGCCCAACGGATCGCGCCCGCTTGTCCGACTGCACAGCGAATGCCTGACGGGTGATGTGCTGGGCAGTTTGAAATGCGATTGCGGGCCACAGCTTCATGCGGCGCTCACCCTCATGTCAGAGGCTGGCTGGGGCATTTTGCTCTATTTGCGGCAGGAAGGCCGGGGCATTGGCCTCATTAACAAGCTGCGCGCTTATGCCCTGCAAGATCAGGGCTTTGACACTGTGGATGCCAATACGCGGCTGGGCTTTGCCGTGGATGCACGTGATTTTTCAATTGCCGCCAAGATGCTGAAACTCTTGGGCCAAACGGATATCCGGCTATTGACCAACAACCCAGAAAAAGTGGCGCGGCTGGTGGCAGAAGGCATTCGTGTGGCCGAACGGGTGCCGCATAAATTGCCGCCCAATCCCCACAACCAGCATTATCTGGATACCAAGCGTGACCGCACGGGCCACGCGCTTTAGCGCCTAGCCGAACAGGATTTTTTCAACATCGGCAAAGCTATGGGCAATGGCGTGTACGCCTTTGGCCCGCAGCAACTCATCATGCCCATCATGGCAATGCCGCCCCGCCGCCAAACCAATGACAAAGGCGCCCGAGGCGACAGCGCCCGTTGCGCCAACTGGCGAATCTTCAAGGATGACACACTGGCCAATGTCGACGCCCAGCGCTTGGGCGGCGTGCAAGTAAATATCTGGCGCCGGCTTGCCCCGCGTCACATGCTCGCGGCCCGAATAAATATGCGGGTCAAAATTATCCTCCAAGCCAATATGGCGCAAATGCGTGCGAATCCAATGCGTTGTGCTGGAAGAGGCAATGGCGCGTGACAAAGAGGCGGGCAAAGTTTCAACAAAGCGAATGGCGCCATCCACGGCATCAATGCCCTCGCGCATCACGCGATCATCCTCGGCTTGGCGTGCCTCAAAAAAGGCGGGCGGCGCCTCGCCGCCAATCCAGCGGCTGATGGCCGCAACAAAATCTGGCCCGCCAACACCCACAAATTCGCGGTGCGCGTCCTGATAGCTGGTGGCATGGCCAAGGCTGGTCAGCA
>JBEEOY010000051.1:0-15697 GCA_041191345.1 Pseudomonadota bacterium | reverse complement strand
GCGGCAAGTGCCGAGAGATCCTCAATCCGGCCCAAAATATCAGGATATTGGACGACAACACAGCTGGTTTCACCATCAATGGCATCCATCAGCTGTGCGGCATCCGTCTGCGCCGAGAGGCTGGGGCGTGCAGTTTCCAGATGGTCGCCCGTAAAATGCGCCATCGTCTTGGCGACGCTGACATAATGCGTATGCAGGCCACTAGAGAGAATGGCCTTTTTGCGCTTCGTGACGCGGCCCGCCATTGAGATTGCTTCCCAGCAGGCTGTCGAGCCATCATACATAGAGGCATTCGCCACATCACAGCCAAAGAGGCGCGCGACTTGCGTTTGAAATTCAAACAGCATTTGCAGCGTGCCCTGCGCAATTTCTGGCTGATAGGGCGTATAGGCTGTTAGGAACTCGCCACGCTGAATTAGGTGATCCACGCTTGCCGGCACATGATGCTTATACGCGCCCGCGCCCAAGAAGAAGGGATGGTCACTCGCCACCAAATTCTGCCGCGCCAGCTTTGAAAAATGGCGTTCCACGGCCATTTCGCTGGCATGGCTGGGAAGCCCATGGACAGGCCCGTCCAATTGCGCCGCAGCAGGCACATCGACAAACAGATCATCAATGGATTGCGCGCCAATGGCGGCAAGCATCTGCTGCCGATCAGCTGGAGTTAAAGGAAGGTAGCGCATCAAACGGCTCCCGCGTGACGTAAAAAGTTAAAGACCAGCGACAAATGCCTTGTACGCAGCAGCGTCCATCAGCCCATCCAACTGCGAGGCATCCTCGAGCGTCAGGCGGAAGAACCAGCCTTCGCCTTCAGGGTCTGAATTGACGAGCGATGGATCATCATTCAGCGCATCATTGCCGGCGATCACTGTGCCTGAAACAGGGGCGTAAACGTCTGACGCGGCTTTCACCGATTCCACAACCGCTGCATCGCCACCCTTGGTCACTGCAGTGCCCGCAGCCGGAATCTCAACGAACACAATGTCGCCCAATTGGCTCTGCGCATAATCAGTAATGCCAACGACAGCTTCGTTGCCATTTACCTCAATCCATTCATGCTCATCCGTAAAATACCGAGTCATTTGGCGGCTCCTCTGCGGTGATAATTATTGGGAATGAAGGGCATGGGCGTCACGACCAGCGGCACGCGCTTGCCGCGCACATCAGCCTCAAGCGCGGTGCCATGGGCAGCATGGCTGGCGGATACATAGCCCATGGCAATGGGCGCATTGACGCTGGGGGCAAAGCCACCCGACGTCACACGACCCACTTCGGTGTCGCCCGCATAGATCACCGCGCCTTCGCGCACGGGCATCCGGCCTTCGACCAAGAAACCCACGCGCTTGCGATCAGGCCCATTGGCGAGCCGCGCCAAAATCGCCTGTTCGCCGGGGAAGCCCCCCTCAGCGCGGCGGCGCTTGGAAAAGCCGAACATGAGATCAGCCGAAACAGGATCCGTCTCTGGATCCAGATCATGCCCGTACAGGGGGAGGCCCGCCTCCAACCGCAAGGAATCGCGCGCTCCAAGGCCAATAGGCTTCACCTCCGGCTGCGCGCACAGTGCATCAACAAAGGCTGTAGCCTGTTCGGCAGGAATGGAAATTTCAAAGCCGTCTTCGCCCGTATAGCCCGAGCGGCTGATCCACAGCGGCTCCAGCTCCCACAAGAAGGGGCCAGCCTCCATGAAAAACAACTTATCCACGCCGGGCACGACGCGCTTCAGCGCGGTCACTGCTTCTGGGCCTTGCAGCGCAATCAGCGCACGATCATCCAGATGATTGATGACAATATCATCCGGTAAATGCTCACGCAGATGGGCAATATCATCCCATTTCATCGCGCCATTGACGACCAGATAAAGCCCCATTGGCGCACGAGCGACCATCAGATCATCCAGAATGCCGCCTTCTTCATTGAGCAAAAGGCCATAGCGTTGGCGGCCCTCGGCCAGCGTCGTCACATCAGTGGAAATGACCTGTTCCAGCGCGGCATCAACGCCCGGCCCAGACATCATCAATTGGCCCATATGCGAGACATCAAACAAACCCGCATGGGCGCGAGTCCACAGATGTTCGGCCATAATCCCTTCATAGTGAATGGGCATATGATAGCCGGCAAATGCCACCATGCGCGCCCCACGCGCGCGGTGCCATGCGTCTAGCGGCAAGGCAGAGGGCGCTTCTGCCGCGGCATCCAATTCGGGTGTTTCAGTCTCGCTCACGTCCAACGGCTCCACGCACAGAGTTACCAGCGCAGTGCCTTGCAGCGGTGCGCCGGACCCCCTCTGTCACGGGAACCTGAGAGCTTTCACGGCGCCTAAAGGCTGCCGCTTACCCCTTCGGTGGTTCAAGCCGAAGCCCGAACGCTTTCCAGAGTGCCGCATATGTCAGCGCGGTCCTTTTGCCTGAGAGATTCCGGGGTGGTTGCTCCTTCGGCGGACCTGCCAGGCAGGACTCTCTCCCGCGCTGTCAGCGACTCGCTTTAAATGGCTCTGCCCCTGTCGTGAGTCAACCAGTCACAAGGGGCAAAGCCATCGCACCGGGGAAAACCGCTTAACGTGTGGCGTTATATTTCAGCTGCTCGTCAGTCAGTTGAAAACCGACAAGCAATTCAAAACTGGCCTTTTGCACAGCAGCGCGAATATCGGGATCGGCCAGCGGATCAAGTGCGGCATCCGCATCGCCTGCTTTGCGCTTGCGTGTCAGGCGTTCTTGCACCTGCGGCGGCAGCTTCGCGGCGGCATGGTTCACATAACCCGTTGCACTGCCCTTGGCCTCGGCCCGACGCGCACCATCAGCAAAATTCAGGACAATTGTGCTGATGCGCTTGGACACGACGACGCGGCCACCCTGCACCACTGTTGCAAAATATGGCAGGACAAGCTGGCGTGCACCGCTGGTATTGGTTCGCGTGGCAACCACGTCAAAGCTGGCCGACGCCACAATATCTTCGCCCTGCTCAACACAAGACGAGCGCAAATTGGTGAGCGTCGCGACCACATCAATTGCATCGGCTGTACGCGCCTCAGCGGGGCTGAATAACGTGACATCGCCTGTGTAAACCGGAATGGCAATGCCCGGACAGGCCGAGCGTGTAATGGCAATACCACCCGACGAATCAATATCCCCCTCTCTGGTGCAGCCCGTAAGAGCAAGGGCGGCAAGGCTGGTCAGAACGAAGGATTTGCGCAGCATGTCAGATGGATTCCTCACAGATAAGGTGGGCTGGTATAGGAAGCGCCTTTCCCGGCTGCAAGCAATCGCGTAGGGGCAATGGCTATGAGCGATGCAAAACCGCCCCTAACTGTGTTAATTGCTGCCCCGCGCGGCTTCTGTGCCGGCGTGGACCGCGCCATCTTGATCGTGGAAAAAGCGATCGAGCAATATGGTGCCCCCGTCTATGTCCGGCATGAGATTGTCCATAATCGCTTTGTGGTCGATAGCCTCAAAGCCAAAGGCGCCGTCTTTGTCGAAGAGCTGGACGAAGTGCCCGACGGGGTGCCTGTCGTCTTTTCCGCGCATGGCGTGCCCAAAATTATTCCCGCAACAGCTGATGCCCGAGGGCTAGACTGGCTCGATGCCACCTGCCCGCTGGTGTCCAAAGTCCATCGCCAGGCCGAGCGGCTGGTGGAACAGGGCAAGCATATCATTTTCATTGGGCATGATGGCCACCCGGAAGTTATTGGCACTTTTGGCCAAGTGCCTGAAGGCGCCATGACCTTAATTGAAACAGTGGCAGATGTGGCTGCCCTGCCAGATTATGATGGAGCGACGCTGGGCTTTTTGACGCAGACCACCTTGTCGGTGGATGATACAGCGGCCGTTGTTAAGGCGTTGAAAACGCGCTTCCCTGATATTCAGGGGCCGCGTGGAGAAGATATTTGCTACGCCACCAGCAACCGGCAAGAATCTGTGAAAGCCGTGTGTGCCCGTGCCGAAAAGCTGATTGTGATTGGCGCGCCCAATTCATCCAATTCGCTGCGGTTAGCGGAAGTGGGCGAACGTCTTGGTGTGCCCGCGCAATTGGTGCAGCGTGGCAAAGATATTGATTTTGAGTGGTTGGGCACGCCCAGCATCTTGGGACTAACAGCCGGGGCCTCTGCCCCTGAAGTCTTGGTGCGTGAAGTGGTCGAGGCGCTGCGTGACCGCTTTGACTTGCACGAAGAGCAGGTAACAACGGCGGAAGAGAATATGGTCTTCAAACTGCCCCGCAAACTTACGGCCTAAGCATGGCCGTTTACACGCACATCGCGGCCGAGGACATGGCGGAGTATGTTCGCGCCTTTGGTGCAGGCACCTTGCGGTCTGCCAAGGGCATCGCGGAGGGCGTGGAAAACAGCAATTATCTGGTCGAGACGGACAAAGGCCGCTTCATTTTCACTGTGTATGAAAAGCGGGTGGACACAAATGATCTGCCGTTCTTCTTGGGGATGATTGATCATCTGGTAGCCAAAGGCTGCCCAGTCCCTGCTGCACTGAAAACTGCCGAGGGTGCGGGCACCATTACCCGCCAAGGCAAGGCTATGGCGATGATGGCATTTATGCCCGGCCTATCCGTCACGCACCCCACCCCTGGACAAGCGCGTGCAACAGGCCACGTCTTGGGCCAATTGCATGAGGCACTGGCTGATTTTTCCATGAGCCGTCCCAATAGCTTGGGGCCAGAAGGCTGGTACGCGCTGGCCGAGAAATGCGGCGATGATCTGGACCAGATTAAGCCGGGCCTAAAGGCGCGAGTTGCAGATGAATGTGCATTTATTCGCGCCAACTGGCCGCAAGATTTGCCCCGCAGTGTGATCCATGCTGACCTCTTTCCCGATAATGTTTTGATGTCGGGCGATCAGGTCTGTGCCGTGATCGACTTTTACTTTGCCTGCACCGAAATTCGGGCTTGGGATTTGGCCGTCACGCATAGCAGCTGGAGCTTTGATGGCGCAGATAATAGCTATCTGCCCGATGTGGGCACAGCCTTGGTCGAAGGATATGAGGCAGGCTTTGGCCTAACGGATGCCGAGCGGGCAGCCTTCCCCATATTGGCACGCGGCGCGTGCTTGCGCTTTTTGCTGACGCGCGCTTGGGATTGGCTGAACACCCCCGCTGATGCGCTGGTAACGCGGAAAGACCCCCTCGCTTACCTTGCTCGGCTGGAGCATTACGCACGCCTGTGACCACGCTGCCGCATGTTAAAATCGCGACCGATGGCGCGTGCAAAGGCAATCCCGGCCCCGGCGGCTGGGGCGTGGTGCTGCGCTTTAATGGGGTGGAAAAGGAATTGTCGGGCGCCGAGCCAGGCACCACCAATAATCGGATGGAGTTAATGGCGGCCATTCAGGGCCTAAAGGCACTCAACCGCCCCTGCCATGTCATCTTGGAAACCGACAGCGCCTATGTGCGCGATGGCATAACCAAATGGATTTTTGGCTGGCAGAAAAATGGCTGGCGCACAGCTGATAAAAAGCCCGTGAAAAATGCCGAGCTATGGCAGGAACTGCTTGCCGCCTGCGCTCCGCATAAAATTGATTGGCGCTGGGTAAAAGGCCATGCGGGTGACCCAGATAATGAACGCGCAGATAAGCTGGCCAGCGACGCGGCCTTATCGCTCAGCCATTCCCGCCATTGGTAACAGACGTGGCAAAGCGCGCGGGCGCATAAGCGGCGTGCGCGATGCGATCATAAGGCGCGAGCGGCGCCACGCCCAATATCTCGGCGGCCAATAGGGAAGATATGGCGGGCGCTGTTTGAATGCCGGCGCCCCCCTGCCCCGCGCACCAATAAAAGCCGGGGCAGTCTTGATCCGCGCCAAAAACAGGGGCCCGATCTGGCGTGAAGCTGCGCAGGCCGGCCCAGCGGCGTTCAACCGCTGCGACAGGCCAATTGACCACTTGGGAAAATCGGTCGAGCGCCAAGGCCACATCGGCTTCATCTGCTGCTGCATCGCACGGCAAAGACGGCGTTTCGTCATGCGGGCTTAGCCAGATACGATCTGCCCCCTCGGGCTTAAAATAAAATCGCTCTGCCAAATCCACAATCAAGGGCAAGTCTGGCAAAATTGGCTGGGCCAACCTTAATTGCACCATGGTGCGGCGTAAGGGCTGGATCTGGATGGGTGCGGCCTTCGCCATATGTGCAATATGGCTGGCCCAAGCCCCAGCCGCATTGACCAGCATTGCCGCCGAAAATTCGGCACCACCTGCCAAAATATCCCAGCCTGATTGCGTGCGGCATAGCTGCGAAACAGGGTGGCGCGTCAAAAGGCTGCCCCCCGCGCGGCGCGCGGCGCGCAGATACGCCATATGGAGTGCGGCCACATCAATATCCGCGGTCGTTGCTTCCCATACGCCCTCGGACCAGTGCGGCAACAGGCCCGGCAGGCGCTGGCGCAAGGCAGGTGCATCGCAGCGCAGCAACGCAACGCCAGACGCTGAAAATCGGGCGAGAAACGCATCTGCTTGCCCGGCGCCCTCGGCTTCCCCAATCATTAGTGCGCCGCGCAGCCGCAAAAATCCTTGATCGGAAAAATCAGCGGGTGGGGCCGCCAAAAAAGGCCCAGAGGCACTGGTCAGTGGCTGGACCAGCGGGCCGCCATATGTCTCAACCCAAAATGCCGCAGACCGGCCTGTTGCATGATAGCCGGGTGCATCTTCTGCCTCGAGCAAAAGCACGCGCATATGCGGCGCAAGCTGGGCCGCCAGGCTGGCCCCCGCCATACCTGCACCCACAATAGCGACATCAAACTTCATAGCCTGCCCCTGCGCCGGCGGCGAAAGAGGGTCAAGCCTGTGCCTTGGACTATCCTGCAAAGCCTTGGCCAAGAACGTCAATTTGTGGCGCTCATCATTTGGTAAAGGGTCGCCATTAGGGAGGCCCCATGCTTGGAAACTCTGCCACCCTCCTCCAGTTAGTGCTGACCGGGCTTGTCCTGTGCGCAGCTGGGCTCGACATGCGCTGGCGCATCATTCCCAACTGGTTGACGCTCGCCATTGCGCTCATCGCGCCGCTCTATTGGATCGCCTCTGGCCTTGCTTTCTGGCCAGCTATGGCTTGGCAAATGCTCGTCGGATTTGCGTGCTTTGGGCTTTTTGCGCTGGCTTTTGCCGCCAATATGATGGGCGGCGGCGATGTAAAGCTGATTGGCGCCTTAGGCTTATGGTTCCCCGCCATTCCCATGGCTCGATTGCTGGTGTTGATGGCTTTGATCGGCGGCGTGGTGGGGCTGATCTATTGGATTGGCCACAAGCTATTGAAGCGCAACACCGCCTTAGAAATTCCCTATGGCGTGGCCATTGCCGCCGCCGCCCTCTGCACGCTCTGGGAACCCAATATTAACCCATTTGGGTGATGATTACAGCCTTGTTGAAAACACCATAAACCATTGGGGCTGGCCACGAGATGGACGTCAAAAAACTTGCGCTGCTGGCTGGCGCGCTGGTCATCGCCATTACCACAGCTTTGTTGGCACGGTCGCTTTTTGCAGCAAGCACCCCGCCTGCACAGCAAATAGCAGCTGAACCCGTGGTGCCTAAGGGTCCAAAAATTCTCGTCGCAACGCGGGCCTTACCTGTTGGGACCATTTTGACGACGGACAGCATGCGCTTTCAGCCTTGGCCGAGTGAGCTGATCCAAAACGCCTATTTTAAAGAAGGGTCGGGAACCGACATAGCATCGCTTGCTGGCCGCGTGGTGCGCGCGGCCTTAACTGCAGGCCAGCCCATAACGCAAGGTGCACTGGTCAAGCCAGGTGAGCGCGGTTTTCTCGCTGCAGCCCTCAGCCCGGGAATGCGCGCCATGACAGTGCCTGTGTCTGCCGAAACGGGCGTTGCGGGCTTTGTTTTCCCGGGAGACCGTGTCGATATTGTCCTGACACAGACCATCCAAGCCAATGGAACAGACGTCAAAGCCTCTGAGACCATTGTGCGCAACCTGCGCGTTTTGGCAGCTGACCAGCGGACCAGCCAATTGGACGATAAGGGGCAGACCAATCCCCAATTGTCCCAGACGGTTACGCTGGAAGTCACCCCTAAGATTGGTGAAAAAATCGCCGTTGCCCAATCCCTTGGGAATTTATCACTGCTCTTGCGGTCCCTGTCAGATGGCGGCGCAGAAGTGGACATGGCAATAGCGTCTGGCCGTTTGAGCTTGCCTGCAAATCTAAATGCCAAGGCAGAGCAGCAGCGGCTGGCTGATATTGCAGGCCAACCCAATGATCGCGACACAACTTACTCAACGGGTGCCGATGTATCGCGGTTTTTGCGCTCTAATCTTGGGCGGACAACAGCCTCGCGCGCGCCCGCCCCGCCCACTGCAACCCCGACTGCAGCCCCGACTGCAGCCCCTGCTCGTCCCCGCGGCCCTAATGTCCGCATTTGGCGAGAAGACGGACCTCAAGAAACCAGTTTTGCAGGAGCAAATCCATGAGCCGCCATTCCAAACGCACGTGCGGCTGGCTCGTCGCCCTTGCCTGCACATGGACCAGCCAGGGCTATGCCGCGCCGCAAGGGACAGTCTCGATCAATCAAGGAGTCAGTGGCCCCGTGGCTGTTGAGCGGCCAGCGACGCAGATTATTTTGTCCAAGGGTCGGGGGCAAATTGTGACGCTGCCTGTGGCTGTAACTGATGTCATGGTCTCCAATCAGTCCGTCGCCGATGTTCAAGTCCGCTCCCCCAGACAGCTTTACATTCTGGGCAAAGAAGATGGGGAATCGAGCATCTTTGCCATCACCTCAGCCGGCAAAATTGTCTATTCTGTCAACGTCCGGGTAACGGCGAATATCAACTCAGTGGATGATGTGCTGAAGCTGGCACTGCCCGAGGCAGATGTGCGCGTGACAACTGGCAATGGCCTTATCTTGCTGACGGGAACAGTGTCTGCGCCCGAAGATGTTGCAGAGGCCGAGCGGCTGGCCAAATCTTTGGTTGGCGAGAAGATACAAGTCATCAATCGGCTAAAGACGGCCACGCCCGTGCAAGTGTCGCTGCAAGTCCGCATTGCAGAAGTTAACCGCCAATTTGTCCGCAGTTTGGGCGTCAACCTGATGTCGCGTGATACGACAGGCGGTTTCCTATTTGGCGTTGCGCAGGGCCGGAATTTTGGAACAATTACTGATCGGGATTTGAGCAGCTTTCCCAAAGTGGACGCCTCAAGCCTTTATGGCCTGCCCAAAGACTCCGTTATGTTGCCAATGAACCCAGCCACAGGCGCCTTGGTGCGTACGCCCGGCACATCCTATAATCTCACTGGTCTCGGCACTGGCTCTAAAACGAGCCTTGGCGTTGCCGGCCGTTTGCTGGGGCTTGACCTAGCAAGCGCCATTGACCTGGCTGAAAATCAGGGCCTAGCAACCACGCTGGCACAGCCCAATTTGACGGCCCTGTCAGGTGAGACGGCCAGCTTTTTGGCAGGTGGCGAAATACCAATTCCCGTTGCCTCGCAGCTTGGGCAGGTTTCAGTTCAATTCAAACAATATGGCGTCAGCTTAGCCTTTACGCCGGTGGTTCTGACCGACGGGCGCATTTCATTGAAAGTCCGGCCAGAAGTATCGCAACTGACAACGGCTGGCTCAGTTCAGGTCAACGGCTTTACTATTCCTGCGCTTTCCACGCGCCGTGTTGAAACCACAGTCGAGCTGGGCTCTGGGCAAAGCTTTATGATTGGCGGCTTGCTGCAAAACACGCAGAATAATGTCGTTGATAAGGCCCCCGGCCTCGGCAGCCTGCCAATTATTGGCGCGCTCTTTCGATCCACTGAATTTCGCAAGAATGAGACTGAACTTGTGGTGGTTGTAACGCCCTATTTGGTCCGGCCAGTGTCGGCCAGCGATATCATATTGCCTACCGATGGGTTGGCGCTGCCCTCAGATGAAGACCGGATATTGCGTGGCGCTTCGCTCTCTGGAAGGTCCGGCGCAAAAAGGCCCCAGCCGCGCATGGAAACGCCCCGGACGATTGCCGCGCCCGGCCTGTCCCCCGCCCTGCCGTCGCCATCGGCCAGCACTGCGCAGCCCCCAGCAACAAAGCAGAAAAAAGCCAATTCATCGGCCTTACCTCTGCCCGGCTTTACTCAGTGAGAGGATTTTTCATGGCCCAGTCTTTTACCCATAAGCTGACAACGGCGCTGTGTGTTGCTGGTTTCACTCTGTTCATCTCGCTGCCGGCCGCAGCCCAAAGTGGGACAGACTCTGTCCACCAACCAATTGTCCAACGCAGCGACTATATAATTGATCTTCCAGTCCAAGATGGCTTGGTAGCGCAAGATGTGCGGCGTTTGAGCAGCTGGCTTGCCGCTCTGAACCCTGCTTATGGCGATAGCATTGGTCTGGATCCGGCAAGCAATGCAATGGACGCCGAGGTCCGCACAATCATTGCCACTGTGTTGAGCCAATATGGCTTGCCCCTTGCGGCCTCTGCACCTGTCACACAAGGCGAACTTGCACCCGGCCATATCCGCATCGTGTTGAGCCGGATGACCGCCTCTGTCCCTGGTTGCCCAGATTGGAGCCACCCCGGCAGGACCAATTCTGCCCGGTATAATCTGTCTAATTATGGCTGCGCGACAAACGCCTCACTGGCGGCCATGGTGGCTGATCCCACGGACTTGCTGGTCGGACGCAAAGCGCGTCCAGCCACGCTCTCCCCCGTGAGCGGACGTGTCATCGATGCCTATAAGATCGGTGGCGCATCAAATGCCGCACCTGCTGCCGCCCCGGCGGGAGCCGATGCCAAATGACTCATATGCCTTCCTCGCGCAGTCTAGTAAGTGGGCGGGAAATGTTTTCCGCCTTTGTGTCGGATGATCATGCGATCAATGCCCTCTACCAGATATGCAGCGAATTTGGCTGGTCATCTGATGTTGTCTACCCCGGCGGCCTCCACAATGCGGTTCAGACACTGGCTGTCTCGTCCAGCCCGTCCATCTTGTTTGTCGATATCTCGCAAGCCCAAAACCCGCTGTCAGACATCAATTCGCTGGCAGAAGTGTGTGAGCCGGGCACAATTGTTATTGCCTGCGGGCATTTGAATGACGTTCGGCTATACCGTGACCTGCTGGCAAGCGGCATTCAAGATTATCTGCTGATGCCCCTTAATCCCGATCAACTGCGCGATGCCTTTGCGCATGCACAGGCCAGCCCAAGCCGGAGACCATGTCAGACCAAAGCCCTGTTGCTCTTGGCGTTTTGGGCGTGCGCGGGGGATGCGGAGCAACGTCTTTTGCAACAGGGCTGGCGTGGTCGCTCGCGGCACAGGAAGGCCGCCTCACGGCGCTGCTTGACCTTGATTTGCATTTTGGAACTGGGGCCTTGCAGCTGGATCTTGAGCCTGGTCGCGGCTTAACTGACGCGATTGAGAACCCAGCACGCATCGACGGACTGTTTCTTGAGCGCAGCATGGTGAAGGCCAGTGACAGGCTGGCGATACTATCCGCCGAAGCCTCTTTAACGCAGCCCGTTATCTCTGACGGCACCGGCTTCATGGTGCTTCAGCAGGAAGTGATTTCCGCCTTTGAATGCACTGTGGTTGATCTGCCTCGCAGCCTTGCGCTTTATCAGCCCAATCTTTTGGCGATGCTGACGCATATCATTCTGGTATCAGAAACAACGTTGGCAAGCGCCCGAGATTGTTATCGGATGTTGGCGTGGCTGAAAGCAGTCGCGCCACAGGCCCAAGTGCAGATTGTGCTCAACAAAGTCGGTTCGGCTGCTGGCAATGAAATCTCTCGCAGCGATTTTGAGGCCTCTATTGAACGCAAGGTAGATTTTACGCTGCCTGATGACCCAAAAAGTGCGCGCCAAGCTGCAAAATTGGGCAAAGCCTTGAGTGCCGCCAATCCAACGTCGCGATTGGCAGGCGCGTTCAATGGCTTTGCCAGCAAATTGATGCAGGCCGAACTGAACCAAGGCGACAAAAACAGTCCCTCCCCTACAGACAAAAAGGGCCGGGCAACTGGGTGGTTTAGCTTGCGTGGCTTGAGCGAAAAACTCTCACGCCGGGCCAACTCGCCGGGCAATGACATGCCGCCTTATTCTGCCCTATGATTGGGATAATCATCATTGCTGCTGGGGTTTTTCTGGCAGTGAGCCTGACGTATCTGGCTTTGGGCGCAGAAGAGCGTGCCGCCGCTGCCCGGCGGTTAAAGGCAATTAAACGGCGGACCCAGTCTGACAGACCCAGTATCGAAGGCGAGTTACGCAAATTGGCGCTGGTGCGTGCCAAACCGCGCGAGACATTTCTGACACAATTTGTTCCAAATCGTGCGGCCTTAGAAAATCGACTACGCAAAGCTGGCAAAAGTTGGACAGCCGAAAATTATGCGACGGCCATCGTCATATTGGGCGTCATTCTCGCCGCCGGGCTCGTGGTCATGGGTCTTCAGCCCCTAATTGCAATGAGTGCGGGGATCGTGCTTGGAATGGCGCTTCCCCATATCCTTTTGGGCGTGCTGATTGCCCGGCGATCTCAAAAATTCATCCATGGCTTTCCCGTTGCCATTGACCTTATGGCGCGCGGCATAAAATCGGGCTTACCTATTTCCCAAACAATTGAAGTGATTGCGACAGAGCTGGACGGCCCTGTGCGGGAAGAATTTCAGTCCGTCAGTGATGCGGTGCGCATCGGGCGAACAATGGATGAAGGGTTGAAACAAGTGGCTGCCCGTGTGGACATGCCGGAATTTCAGTTTTTCTGCATTGCAATTGCTGTTCAGCGGGAAACGGGCGGCAATATTGGCGAAACCCTGAGCAACTTATCAGATGTGCTGCGCAAGCGCGCCCAAATGAAAATGAAGGTGAAAGCCATCTCATCCGAAGCCCGCACCTCCAGCGGCTTTATGGCTTTGCTGCCTTTTTTAATTGTTGGGGCCATTAATGTTATGAACCCCGGCTATCTGGAACCCTTTTTGACCAACGAAAAGCTCACCCATGTGGGCATTGGGGCCTGTGCGTGGATGGTGATGGGCATCGCGATCTTGGTCAAAATGGCTAATTTCAAGATTTAAGGACAGGCACGCATGGCCGCAGCACCAGTCACCACCATATTTGGCGTTGCACCAGCGCTGCTGGCGCAGGGCCTATCTGCTATTGCCATTTTCGCCCTCATGCTGGCCGTTTATGCTGCGGTCACCAGCCGAAACCCCATGGCGGCCCGGCTTAAATCATTAGAAGATCGTCGGCGGATGTTGGCCACAGGGCCTAACCGTCAGCCCAGTCGACACGCCAACCGCGGCGACAAGAAGGAACGGGCAAAAACAAACAGCGCCCGTCGATCACAAATCCGCCTGGTCATGGACCGGCTGAAACTGCTGCAAGACACGCAGGTAAAAGCGGTTGAGCTGACGCTCAGCCGGGCAGGTTTTCGATCCCGCGATCTGGCTGTGCTGATTATTCTGGCGCGTCTCATTCTACCAGTAGCGGTCGGCATCCTTGCTGTCGTGATGATGTTCGGCTTGGATTATGGCGCAAATATGAGCCCGCTCAAACGGTTCCTTATGCCCACGGCTATCCTTTATGTTGCCTATTTGCTGCCAGACCTAATCATCGACCGCATGGCAAAGACGCGCATTGAGGCTATTCGTCTGGCCTTTCCTGACACCTTAGACTTGATGGTCATTTGTGCCGAAGCTGGACTGACAATTGACGCGTCTTTGCAACGCGTCTCGCGCGAGCTTGCTGGGCCTTTCCCCGAAATGGCGGATGAATTAAGCCTGACGGCCATTGAGCTGAACTTTATGAGTGACAGGCGCACAGCATTTCAGAATTTTGCCGCTCGGGTGCCGTTAGATACAGCCAATGCCGTTGCGACGACACTGATCCAAACCGAAAAATATGGGACACCCCTTGCCTCTGCCTTACGCGTTCTTTCCGTTGAATTCCGGCATACGCGGATGATGCAAGCAGAGGCCAAGGCGGCCCGGCTGCCCGTGCTAATGACCATTCCGATGATGGTCTTTCTTGTCCCGCCAATTTTCGTTGTGCTTGTTGCGCCGGCCGCCTGCTCCATGATGGAACACGGGCTTCAGGCGCAACCGAACACAGATTAGGCCCCGCGCAACGCCGCCTGCGCTGCTGCCAGCCGCGCAATTGGCACGCGATAGGGTGAGGCAGAGACGTAATCGAGGCCGATGCTCTCACAAAAGGCAATCGATTTGGGGTCGCCGCCATGTTCGCCGCAAATGCCTAGCTTAATGTCTTGGCGCGTCTTGCGTCCACGCTCTGCCGCCAGGGCGATCAGCTCCCCCACGCCATCCACATCCAAGGTGACAAACGGGTCCTGCGCATAAATGCCCTTATCAACATAGGCTGTCAGGAAGCGGCTGGCATCATCGCGCGAGACGCCCAAGGTCGTCTGCGTCAAATCATTGGTGCCAAAGCTAAAGAACGCCCCCACCTCAGCAATTTCGCTGGCTTTGAGCGCGGCACGCGGCAGCTCAATCATTGTGCCAACCAGATAAACGATCCGCTTGCCCTGTTCGGCAAAGACAGCCTCTGCTGTGCGATCAATAACATCCTTCATCAGCTCCAGCTCGCGCTTGGTGCCAACCAGCGGGACCATGATTTCCGGCACAGGGGCAGTTTCCAGCGCGCAAGCCGCCTCAAAAATGGCCCGCGCCTGCATTTCGTAAATCTCAGGATAGGTCACGCCCAAGCGACAGCCGCGATGGCCGAGCATGGGGTTAAACTCAAACAAATCCGCTGCACGGCGCTTTAGCTGCTCAACATCGACGCCGGCCGCCGCCGCCACTTCGGCAAATTCGCTTTCCTCATGCGGCAAAAACTCATGCAGCGGCGGATCAAGCAGACGGATGGTGACAGGCAAACCGGCCATCACTTCAAAAATCTGGCGGAAATCTTCACGCTGTTCTGGCAGCAGCTTCTCCAGCGCGGCCCGGCGGCCCTTCTCGCTCTCTGCCAAAATCATCTGGCGCACGGCGGTAATCCGCGCAGCATCAAAGAACATATGTTCGGTGCGGCACAGGCCAATGCCTTCGGCGCCAAAATCCCGCGCGGTCTGCGCATCTTGTGGCGTTTCGGTATTGGTGCGCACTTTCATACGGCGCACATCATCCGCCCAGGCCATCAGCGTGCCAAAGTCCCCCGCCAATTCGGGCTGCACTGTTGCCACTGCACCAGCCATCACTTCGCCCGTTGCGCCATCGAGCGTCAGAATATCGCCTTCGCGCAATTCACGCCCGCCCACGCGGAGCAGCTTTGCCTTGGCATCAATCACAATCCCGCCAGCACCCGAGACACAGGGCCGCCCCATGCCGCGGGCAACAACAGCCGCGTGGCTCGTCATCCCGCCACGCGCGGTGAGAATGCCTTTGGCGGCGTGCATGCCGTGAATATCTTCCGGGCTGGTTTCCACGCGCACCAGAATGACGCTCTCGCCATTCGCCGCCGCTTTTTCCGCACTATCGGCATCAAAGACGATCTTGCCAGACGCAGCACCCGGCGACGCAGGCAGCCCCTTGGTCAGCACATCGCGCTTGGCACTGGGATCCAGCGTGGGGTGAAGCAATTGGTCAAGCGCCGCAGGTTCCACGCGCAAAATGGCTTCCTCACGCGTGATGAGCCCTTCGCTCGCCATGTCGACGGCAATTTTAAGCGCGGCCTTGGCCGTGCGCTTGCCTGATCGGGTTTGCAGCATCCACAGCTTGCCGCGCTCCACTGTAAATTCAATGTCCTGCATATCGCGGTAATGCGTTTCCA
>JBEEOY010000050.1:0-7273 GCA_041191345.1 Pseudomonadota bacterium | reverse complement strand
TGCGCGGGAATGGGAATGGCCGGCTCTGCCATGGGTTCTGGCGAGGACATTTTGGCCGAGAGCAGCTTTTGCACGCCCTTGACTGTATAGCCTTCGACATTGAGCAACTGGTGAATGCGGCGCACCAGCGCCACATCTTCCGGCCGATAATAACGGCGATTGCCCGCGCGCGTCAGCGGCTTGAGCTTGGGAAAACGCGTTTCCCAATAGCGCAAGATATGCTGGGGCACGCCCAATTCGGCAGATAGCTCTCCGATGGTGAGAAACGCACCGGGTGCCTTATCAGCCATTCCCAAATCTCCTTACGATCAGCCGCCCGTTGCGATGCGATCGCGCATGGTGTTGCTGGCCCTAAAGGTCAGCACCCGGCGCGGTGCAATCGGAACTTCGACGCCTGTTTTGGGATTGCGGCCCACACGTTCGCCTTTATCGCGCAGCAGAAAACTTCCGAACCCGGAAATCTTCACATTTTCCCCGCGTGATAGGGCTGAACACATATGGTCCAGAATCGATTCGACAAGCTTTGAGGACTCAGCCTTGGATAGGCCCACATTTCTGTGAAGAGACTCAGCAAGATCGGCTCGTGTTAAAGTGCCATCTCCCGCCATTACGCAACTCCCTCTTCTTTGACTGGTTGGGAAGCCCGTTCTTATCGAATTGGCAGGGAAGGTCAATTGTGCCTAACGTCTCAATAGCGGACGGCAGCGGCACCCCAGGTAAAGCCACCCCCCATGGCCTCAAGCACCAAGAGCTGGCCGCGCTGGATGCGTCCATCGCGCACCGCTGTATCAAGCGCGAGCGGCACAGACGCCGCAGAGGTGTTGGCGTGCTGATCCACTGTCACCACAATTTGATCAGCCGAGAGGCCAAGCTTGCGGGCTGTAGCATCCAAAATACGGGCATTCGCCTGATGCGGGACCACCCAATCAACATCAGCAGGCATCAGGCCTGTTGAGTCCAGAACTTCGGTCATCACTGTTGCCAGATTGACGACCGCATGGCGGAACACTTCGGATCCCTTCATCCGGACATGGCCGACCGTGCCTGTGGTCGAGGGGCCGCCATCGACATAGAGCAGCTCATTATGCCGGCCATCGGCATGAAGTTTGGTCGACAAAATACCAGCTTCGCCCTCTTGGCCTTCAAGGACAACAGCCCCTGCGCCATCGCCAAAAAGCACGCAGGTTGTGCGATCTTCCCAATCCAAGATGCGGCTAAAGGTCTCAGCGCCAATCACAATCGCACGGCGGGCCGCCCCTGTGCGGATCATCGAATCCGCGACCGAAAGCGCATAGAGAAAGCCCGAGCAAACCGCTGCGACATCAAAGGCAACGCAATCATTGATGCCGAGCAGGGCCTGAATTTTGGTGGCGCTGGCCGGAAAGGTTTGATCGGGCGTGGCTGTAGCCAAAATGATCAGATCAACTGTGTCAGCCGGAATGCCCGCCGCCTCAAGCGCATGGCGCGCGGCCTGCGCGCCAAGTGTGGCTGTTGTCTCGCCTTCGCCCGCAATATGGCGGAAGCGAATGCCCGTGCGCGCGACGATCCACTCATCCGAGGTATCGACTCGCTGGGCCAGTTCATCATTGGAAACACGCTTTTTGGGGAGCGCAGAGCCCGTACCCAAAATGACGGAACGAAATGTCACTGGCTGTCCGCTTCCTGGGCATCCGCCTTAATACAGGCCAAATCTTCAGTAATGCGCTGCGTGATATTGGCTTCAACAAGCTTGGCCGCAACGCCAATGGCATTGGCGACACCCTTGGGGCTGGCACTGCCATGGCTTTTCACCACCACACCATTCAGCCCGAGAAAGACGGCGCCATTATGATTATCTGGATCCAGATGGTGGCGCATCAATTCAGTTGCGGGGCGCGAAATGAGAAACCCAAATTTTGAGCGAATAGAGCTGGTAAAGGCGCGGCGCAGCAGATCCGTCACGAAACGGGCGGTTCCTTCCATCGTCTTCAACGAAATATTGCCCGAAAACCCATCGCAAACAACAACATCGGTTAAGCCGCGGGCGATCTTGTCGCCTTCAATAAAGCCGCCAAATGTCATGGGCAAATGCGCTGCTTCCCGCAAAAGGGCTGCAGCGTCCCGAATTTCATCCGTGCCTTTTTGATCTTCCGTGCCAATATTGAGCAAAGCGACACGCGGCTCGGCAATGCCCAAGGCAATGCGCGAATAGGCCGCGCCCATGATCGCAAATTCAACGAGATTGCGGGCGTCGCATTCGGTGTTCGCCCCCAGATCGAGCATGACGAAATCATTTTCACCAAGGCTGGGCAGCAGCGCGGCCAAAGCGGGCCGATCAATGCCGGGCATGGTGCGCAAAGCCAGCTTGGCCATTGCCATTAAGGCGCCTGTATTGCCAGCCGACACAGCGGCACCCGCGCGCCCCTGCTTCACCGCATCAATGGCAAGGCCCATGCTGGTGGTGCGGGCACGACGAATGGCCTGGCTGGGCTTTTCGTTGCCTTCAATGGTTTCCGGCGCGTCGATAATATCAACGGCAGCCCGTAAATTGGGATGATCGTTCAGCGCGGCGGCAATGGCAGCGGCGTTGCCCACCAAATCAAAGCTAAGCCGCGGCCGCTGTTGGCGTGCCATGGCGACGCCGGCCAGCATGACTGCCAGCCCTTCATCGCCACCCATGGCATCAATTGCGAGTCGCGGCGCTTCGGCCACCAGCAAGTCCCCCGGTTCAGACGCGGGGATCAGTCAGCCGCGGCGACGACTTCACGGCCGTTATAATGGCCACAGGCCTGGCACAAATTGTGCGGAAGCTTCAGTTCGCCACAATTCGGGCATTCCTGAAACGTGGTCGCGGTCAGCGCGTGGTGGCTGCGACGCATGTTCCGACGCGACGGCGAGGTTTTTCTCTTAGGGACGGCCATTTCGGCACCTTATTCAATTGAGTGATCACAAATCCCCACCGGTCTGAACGAAACGATATACACCGAATCCCCGGACCATCGGGCGAAGGCGCGCGTATAGCCAAAATTCCCGCCGTTGCAAGCGCATCCGGCCCGTGGCAGGACAGCCGAGCCCAAGCAAGGGCCAAATCAGAGGGGATGAGCATCATGATTTTACCTGTGACAATGAGCTTTGCGGGTGTGGCCGCGATTGTAAACTTTTGGCTGGCCCTGCGCGTGGGGCAAGTGCGCCATAGCCAGAATGTCTCGATTGGCGATGGCGGCAACGAAGCTGTGATCCGCCGGATGCGCGCCCATAGCAACTATATTGAATCGGCCCCCTTTGTGCTGATTTTAATTGGCGTGATTGAATTGGCGCACAGCGGCGGCCCCGCGCCAACCTGGCTCTGGGCGGTCAGCAGCCTCTATTTCCTGGGGCGTGTGGCCCATGGTGTGGGCATGGATGGCGGTCGTTTGGGCCGGGGCCGGACAATTGGCACGTTGACGACCATGTTAACGCTGCTGGGCTTAGGCCTTTATGCCATTGCAACGCCGCATCTGGCCGCAGGAACGACCGAGACGCCAACCACGTTGGACTTGCAGTCAGCTGAACCTGTGACCAATGGCTAAGCCAGCCACGGCTTAGAATATACCAAGGCCAAGGCCCGCAGCCAGCGTTGCACCGAGCGCGCGGCAGCGGGCCAAGTCTTTTTCAGCTAAGTGTTTGGGCGCAAGAATGGCCTCAGGCGTTTGGGCGTGGGTGCAGATGATCAGTGGATCGGCCACCCGCTTCATCCGCCAGCCAGTGACAATGCGCGCCATTTGCCGTGCCGCATTTTCGCCATCAGACCCGGCACAAATCATGGCCGCATAAGGCCGGCCCTCAATAGCCCCAAGCAGCGGATAATAGGCCCGATCAAAAAAGGCCTTCATGACACCCGACATGGCCCCCAGATTTTCAGGGCAGGCAAAAAGAACGGCTTGGGCCGACAAGACATGGTGCGGGCCAGCCTCTGCCGCGTGGCACAGCTGGACTGTGACCCCAGGCTCTGCAGCCGCGCCTTCGGCCGCTGCCTGCGCCATGGCCTGCGTTCCACCTGTCAAAGAGTCATAAAGAATAAGCAGTTGCGGCATAGCGCACCTTATGCACCGGGCACGCACGCCGCGCCAGAGGCTGAAGCAATAACCATATAGGTTATTTTTACTTGACATCGTGACGCTGATATGGCACATATCACGACACTGGCGCAAAGTGAGTCGGCCATAGGGGCTGATCTGGCGCTGACCAGCGGAGACATTATGGCAGATGCAGCCCTTCAGGGCGGGGGTGGGGCCGTGCGCCCTTTTGACGCCCGCGCCCGCAAACAATTTTTAGACCATCTTGCACTGACCGCCAATGTGGCAGGCTGGCGCTTTGTGCCTGCCATGGAGGGCCTGACATTGTGGGTGACCACAAAGGGGCGCTCCGTTCGCTTCACAGCTGGGCAGTGGACCGAGGCCCTTGAGGTCAGCGCCCTGCGAGTCGGGGGCCGACAAGTGGTCGGCGCACAGCAGCCAGCCATTGCGCCACCCAGCGGAGGCGTTAACCCAGACATACAAGCCCGCCAAACCATTTCGGCAATAGTTTCAGCCCTTTCGGCGCATGGTCTAATTTCAAACTAAACTGGTGCAATGACAATCCGTATCGAGTGAGACTTTTGAGCAACAGTTTGTGGCATTGTTCGCTTGCGCCGCAGAAATCCATTGGGTAGAGCCATCGGGCTGTCCCAATTAGCAAGTAAGAAAGGGGATTTAGAATGCGTAAGCTCGCTCTTGTAGCGGTGCTCGCTTCGACCGTCCTGGCCACGCCCGCTGTTGCGCGCGACAAGGCCTGGTATGTGGGTGTCGAAGGCGGTGCCTCGATTGTAGAAGACCAAGATTTTGACCTTGCCGGTATTCAGGGCAATGCCAATGCCGACCTGAAAACGGGTTGGGATATCGACGGGATTGTCGGCTATGATTTTGGCGGATTCCGTCTTGAAGCCGAAGCTGGGTATAAGCGCGCCAAGCTTGACCAATGGACGTCACAGCTGACGACGCCGGCTGGCGCCTCTGGAACGGCAACCCCGGCCGGTACCTTTGCCAACGCATCGGGCCACGCCAGCAATTTGAGCTTTATGCTCAATGGCTTGCTTGATTTTGGTGAAGATGGAGGCCTGGGTGGCTATGTTGGCGCTGGCGCCGGCGTTGCCCGCACGCTTGCCAGCTATACGATTGACGCAAGCGGCCCGGACTTTCTGAATGACTCAGATACCGGATTTGCATGGCAGGTCATCGCAGGTGTTCGCACCCCGCTGAGCCGCAATGTCGACATTGGCCTGAAGTATCGATTCTTCAACCAGAACAAGTCTGATCTGGTGGATCGCATCGGTCGTTCGGCTGAAACGCGCTTCCGGTCGCACTCGGTGCTTGCAAGCTTGATCTTCAACTTTGGTGGTGAAGAAGCGGCTCCGCCGCCACCTCCCCCGCCACCGCCGCCCCCCCCTCCGCCGCCACCGCCGCCACCGCCAGTGGTGCAGAAGGTGTGCAGCCCTGGGCCGTACATTGTCTTCTTCGACTGGGATAAGTCGGACGTTACGGCAGAAGCAGCGTCGGTCCTCGACAATGCCGTTACAGCTTATGCTGATTGCGGCAGCGCGCAGGTCATGCTGGCGGGCCATGCCGACAAATCGGGCACACCCAAGTATAATCTGGGCCTGTCCGAGCGTCGGAACGCCTCTGTCCGCACTTATCTGGAAGGCAAGGGCATTCCGTCGGGCATCATCTCGACCAAGGCCTTTGGTGAAAGCGCACCGCGTGTCGACACGGCCGATGGTGTGCGTGAACTGCAGAACCGTCGCGTGGAAATCACCTACGGACCTGGTTCAGGCCAGTAAGCTGATTGACACATATAGGTGTCAAGGAATTGAGGGGTCAGTCATTCGACTGGCCCCTTTTTTCATATTAACCGAAAATTTCCTTATGAGGCGCAATGCGTAAAAACTGCGTTCTTCCAATGCGGATAAACTGGGTGACTGAATGAAAATCACAATGATTGGCGCAGGCTATGTTGGCCTTGTATCGGGTGCCTGCTTTGCAGATTTTGGTCATGACGTGACGTGCGTGGATTTAGACCAGCGCAAAATTGACGCATTGTTGGCGGGCATCATGCCCATTTATGAGCCCGGGCTGGCAGATCTTGTCGCCGCAAATGTAACTGCAGGCCGGCTGACGTTTACGACAGATTTGAAGGCCGGCGTGGCAGGGGCAGAGGCCGTCTTCATTGCTGTTGGCACGCCATCGCGCCGCGGCGATGGCCATGCAGATTTAAGCTATGTCTATCAGGCCACGCGCGACATTGCCGCCGCGCTGACGGGCCCGGTGGTCGTCGTGAACAAATCTACGGTGCCTGTGGGCACGGGCGATGAGGTGGAGCGCATTTTGCGCGAGGCCGCCCCTGACGCCCAAATTGCCGTTGTGTCTAACCCAGAATTTCTCCGCGAGGGGGCTGCCATTAATGACTTTAAGCGGCCGGACCGCATTGTCATTGGCACGTCTGACGATTGGGCACGTGCCGTGATGCAGGAAGTTTACCGCCCGCTCTATCTCAATCAGGCGCCCCTTGTTTTTACCGCCCGCCGAACAGCAGAGCTGATCAAATATGCCGCCAATGCCTTTTTGGCGACCAAGATTACCTTCATCAACGAGATGGCTGATTTGTGCGAAGCCGTGGGGGCCGATGTGCAAGATGTGGCGCGCGGCATTGGCTTGGATAACCGGATTGGCGGCAAGTTCCTTCATGCAGGGCCGGGCTATGGCGGCTCGTGTTTCCCCAAAGATACACTGGCTCTGTTAAAAACTGCCGAAGACCATGATGTGCCCTGCCGCATTGTCGAAGCTGTGGTGCAAGTGAATGATAGCCGCAAGCGCGCCATGGGCCGCAAAATCCTTCAGGCCATGGGCAATAATGTGCGCGGCAAAACCGTGGGGCTATTGGGCGTGACCTTTAAGCCCAATACAGATGATATGCGCGATGCGCCCTCGCTTGCCATTGTACAGGCGCTGCAAGACGCGGGCGTGAACGTCGTGGCCTATGATCCTGAAGGCATGGAGGCTGCCAAGCCGCTGATGCCCGGCGTCGAATTTCGGTCTGACCCTTATGCCGTTGCGCAAGGCGCGGATGCGCTGGCGCTGGTGACAGAATGGAATGCTTTTCGTGCGCTCGACTTGAGCCGAATTGCCAGCGCGATGCGTACACCTGTGTTAGTGGATTTGCGCAATATCTATCAGCCCGAAGAGGTGCGCCGCCAAGGCTTTCACTATAGCTCAGTTGGCCG
>JBEEOY010000049.1:0-9874 GCA_041191345.1 Pseudomonadota bacterium | reverse complement strand
TGCCAGGTGCGGCCAATCGCATCCGTCAAATGCCATTCCAGCTTGGGCGCGTAAAAGGCACCTTCGCCCGGCAATTCTTCCCAACCATAGTCTGGCGTTGCCAAGCCCGCCGCGGCAACGGCGTTGCGCAACTCGGTCTCGGCCTTGTCCCACATCTCATCACTGCCAAAGCGCTTTTCCGGGCGCAGGGCGAGCTTGATGGAATAGGTAAAGCCAAAATCCTTATAGATCCGGTCTGCCAATTCGCAGAAGGCGCGGACTTCATCCACAATCTGGTCTTCGCGGCAGAAGATATGCGCATCATCCTGCGTGAACTGACGCACACGCATCAGGCCATGGAGCGCACCATGCGGTTCATTGCGGTGACAACAGCCATTTTCATACAGGCGCAGCGGCAGATCGCGATAAGACTTAATGCCCTGACGGAAAATCAGCACGTGCGCCGGGCAGTTCATCGGCTTCAGCGCCATCCAATCGGCATCGCCCGAAATCACGGGGCCTTCATCATCCACATTGGGCACTTCATCCGGGATGACGAACATATTTTCACGATATTTGCCCCAGTGGCCGGACTGTTCCCATTGGCGGGCGTCCATGATCTGCGGGGTTTTCACTTCGCGATAGCCAGCGGCATCAATTGCGCGGCGCATATAGGCTTCCAACTCACGCCACACGCGGAAGCCCTTGGGATGCCAGAACACACTGCCATGCGCTTCTTGCTGGAGGTGGAATAAGTCCATCTCATTGCCCAAACGGCGATGGTCGCGCTTGGCGGCTTCTTCCAGCCGCGTCAGATGGGCATCGAGCTGCTTCTTGTTGAGCCAGCCGGTGCCGTAAATGCGGGACAGCTGCGCGTTCTTCTGATCACCGCGCCAATAAGCGCCTGATACGCGCGTGAGCTTAAAAGCCTGCGGATCCAACTTGCCGGTCGAGGCCAGATGCGGCCCGCGGCACATATCCATCCAGTCATCGCCCGACCAATAAACGCTGATTTCTTCGCCTTCGGGCAGTTCCGCCGCCCATTCCGCCTTGAACGTTTCACCCTCGGCCTGCCAGCGCGCGATCAGCTGATTGCGATCCCAAACTTCGCGGCGCAGCGGCTTATCCGCCGCGATAATCTCGCGCATCTTGGCTTCGATGGCGGGCAGATCATCCTCAGTAAAGGGCCGCTTGGGCGCGAAATCATAATAAAAGCCGTCGTCGGTCGACGGGCCGAAAGTGATTTGCGTGCCGGGGAACAGCGCCTGAACGGCTTCTGCCAGAATATGGGCAAAGTCATGCCGGGCGAGGTCCAGTGCTTCATCCTCATCGCGCGATGTGACGAGCGCCAATTCACAATCGCCCTCAAACGCGCGGGAAATATCACGCAATTCGCCATTCACGCGCGCGGCGATGGCAGCCTTAGCAAGGCCGGGGCCAATGGCGGCAGCAACATCGGCAGGCGTCGCGCCCTTGGGCATTTCGCGCACGGAACCATCGGGCAGGCTGATTTTAAGCATCTCGGTCATGCCGGCGGCTATGCCCTGTGTGCGCCGATCAATCAACCATGGCTGATGCGCAAACGCGCGTCAGGGCACGAGAATTGTGTCTTGAGCCTCCGGTAGAAGCTCAGGATAATCCGTTGTATAGTGCAAGCCCCGGCTTTCCTTGCGGGCAAGAGCCGATCGGATGATGAGGTCCGCCACTTCCACCAAATTGCGCAATTCCACCAAATCCGGGGTCACCCGGAAATGGCTGTAATAGTCACCAACTTCCTGACGGAGCAGATCAATCCGGTGCTTGGCGCGTTCCAGCCTTTTGGTGGTGCGCACAATACCAACGAAATTCCACATGAAATGGCGGATTTCGCGCCAGCATTGCTGGATGACGACTTCTTCGTCGCTGTCCGTTACGCGGCTTTCATCCCAAGGCCGGATATCAGGCGGCGGCGGCAGGCTATCCCAATTGGCGGAAATATGCTGCGCACAGGCTGCGCCAAACACGAGGCATTCCAGCAAGCTGTTTGACGCAAGACGATTGGCCCCATGAAGGCCGGATTGCGTCACTTCGCCGGCCGCATATAGGCCCGGCGCATCCGTGCGGCCATCCAGATCCACCACCACACCGCCGCAAGTATAATGCTGGGCCGGCACAACCGGGATGGGATCTTTCGTGATATCAATGCCCAAGCCCATCAGCTTGTCATAGATATTGGGGAAATGGCCGCGCACAAAGTCTGCGTCCAAATGGCTGATATCGAGATGGACATAATCCAACCCCAGCCGCTTAATCTCATGGTCAATCGCGCGCGCCACAATGTCGCGCGGGGCCAGCTCTCCCCGCGCATCAAAGCGAGGCATGAAACGTTCCCCCGTGGTTGGGATTTTCAACTGCCCGCCTTCGCCCCGCACAGCCTCAGTAATCAGGAAGTTTTTGACGTCCAGATTATACAGGCAGGTCGGGTGGAACTGCATAAATTCCATGTTCGACACGCGACAGCCTGCGCGCCACGCCATGGCGATGCCATCGCCCGTCGCGCCTCTGGGTGCTGTGGAATAGAGATAGGTGCGGCCCGCGCCACCTGAGGCAAGGATGGTCGCCCGTGCGGTGAAGGTTTCCACCAGCCCCGTTGTGCGGTTCAACGCGTAAACGCCGTGGATCCGCCCGCTGGTGGAAAAGCGCATCTGGTGACGCCCCATGATCAGGTCAATCGCCACGCGATCGGGCACCAGCGTGATATTGGGGTGGGCGGCAGCCGCTTTCTCGAGCGCCTGCTGCACGGCAAGCCCTGTGGCATCATGGACATGGACAATGCGCCGGTGCGAATGGCCGCCTTCACGCGTCAAATGCCAATGTTTGTCTGCCCCCAAATCAAAGGGCACGCCCAGATCTGCCAGCCGTGCGATTGCCGCAGGCGCTTGCTCCACCACATGCTCAACCGTCTGCCGGTTATTCAACCCGGCACCAGCAATCATTGTGTCTTCGACATGGCTTTCAAAAGTATCCGTTGTTTCCAGAACAGCGGCAATGCCGCCTTGGGCCCAGCTGGTCGCCCCGTCTGAAATCGCGCCTTTGGCCAGCACAATCACCTTGCACTGCTGGGCCAGTTCCAGCGCCGCTGTCAGCCCAGCCGCGCCTGACCCAATGATGAGCACATCGCCATTCATGCCCGGATAACCTGTCCTGCCAGCAGCTCTAGCTCGGCGGCCGATGGCGGCTCCCATTCGCCTTCCATAAAGTCAAACATCGCGCGGTCTACATCCATGGCGTAGGTTGGGCCGCGCTGGCTGTTGCGCTGGACAACGCGCGCCCAACGCTGCTCTGCTGGCACATCGACCCAATGCAATTTGGCCGATGTGCCAAGTGTCTTGGCAAAATCTGCAAATTCGGTCCGATGGTCCGCCTTGGTAAAGCCAAGGTCCAGCACCGAAGCCATCCCCTGCCCCACCAAAGCTGCAACTAAATCGCGGATCTGCGCCTCACATCTTGCAATACGCTCTATCGTCCATTCAAATTCAATTGGCTGTGGGCTGTCCATCCAGAACAGGCGGGTCATCCAATCATCAATGGAAAAGCGCACAGCGCCCATCTGTTCCGCCAGCGCGATGCTATACTGCGTTTTGCCGGCCCCCGTTGCCCCCGTAACAAGGTGCACCAAAGCCGGCTGGTCCGCCGCCATATTTACGCCGCCCGCGTCAGATTCAGGAAAACATGCTCCAAATCCGCTTCGCGCGTGGACACGTCCGCAATGCCATAGCCCGCGGCCTGCACCGCGCCGAGCACATCCCCCGCATTGGCCTGCGCCTTGGAATAAGTGATGGATAGCACCCGGCCCGCCTTCACTTCTACCTTCTGAAACAGTGGAGAGCGGGGTGCAGTTTCTACATCGCGGTCAACAGTGACCTCGACAACCTTTTCCTGCGCCATATCCACCAGCTCCCGCGTGGGCTTATTGGCGATCAGCGTGCCATGATTGATAATGGCAATCCGCTCACACAGCTCTTCAGCTTCTTCCAGATAATGAGTGGTGAGCACAATCGTCACACCTTGGCGGTTCAGCTCGCGCACATAGGCCCAAAGCTGTTGGCGCAGTTCAATGTCAACGCCGGCCGTCGGTTCATCCAGCACCAGAATAGGCGGCGAATGGACCATGGCCTTGGCCACCAGCAGCCGGCGCTTCATCCCGCCAGACAGGGTACGGGCATAGGCATGGGCTTTATCTTCTAGGTGCACCGCACGCAGCAATTCCAGCGAGCGGCGCTTGCCCTTGGGCACGCCATAGAGCCCAGCGACATTTTCCAACGTCTCAAACGGCGTGAAAAAGGGATCAAACACAATCTCTTGCGGCACAATGCCAATGGAATTTTTGGCATTGCGGGGGTGTTCATCAATGTCAAAACCCCAAATGCTGGCATGGCCCGCTGTCTTGGTGACAAGGCCTGCCAAGATATTAATCAGCGTCGATTTTCCGGCGCCATTGGGGCCTAACAGCCCAAAAACAGAGCCGCGGGGGACCTCAAAAGAGACGCCTTTGAGCGCCTGTTTGCCCCCGGCATAGGTTTTTTGGACATTATCGATGATAATTGCTGCGTCAGTCATAAGGATCGCTCTAGCGGTTCGGCGCGTCGGGGGAAAGTGGTCAGTCCCCGAAGAGAATACCCGCTTTTGCGCGTTGCATGCCGTGATGGGCATTGCTATCGGCGCAGCATGAGCAAAGCACCTGAAACCGTTCGTGTCACATCGCATCGCGTCTCGTGTGATGGCGCTTCTGATATTCCAGGCGGCGCGGCCTTGGGCCATCCCCGCGTCTGGCTGGAAATTGACGAAAAGGGCTTTGTTGAATGTGGCTATTGCGACAAGCGCTTTGTGCTGGTCGGCGGCCCGGCGGACGATCAGGCGCACTGATCACAGCTGGCATCGCTTGCCGAAGCGGTTTCGCCCTGTTCAGGCGGCCAAGCCCTTCCTATATCAATGCCTATGACTTTTACGACTGACGCTCGCCGCTTCCTCTATCGCAACGATCAGCTTGATCCGGCCACCGCCCAGCGGCTGACGGCTGAGCTTTTGAAAAATTGCGACGATGGGGAGCTTTACCTGCAATATCGCGCGTCAGAAGCCTTTGGCTTTGATGATGGCCGCTTGAAAACAGCTGATTATTCGACGGACGCTGGCTTTGGCTTGCGCGGTGTTTCTGGTGAAATGACGGGCTTTGCCCATGCCAATGAAATCAGCGCTGCCGCCATTCGCCGCGCGGGCGAAACATTAACGCTGCTCGACCCGACAAAATCAGCAATGGCCGCCGCCCCGCGGCAGAATAACCGGCATCTTTACACTGATGGCGACCCAATGGGTTTAATCCCCTTTGCCGATAAGGTGGCGCTGTGCCAGCAAATTGATGCAGCGGCGCGCGCGCGTGACCCGCGCGTGAAACAAGTGACTGTGGGCCTATCAGCCAGTTGGAGCGTCGTCGAAATTGTCCGCGCGGATGGCTTTGTGGCGACTGATGTTCGCCCGCTTGTCCGCTTGAATGTTAGCATTGTCGCCGAAGAAAATGGCCGGCGTGAAAGCGGGTTTTTCGGGCTGGGCGGGCGCTATCTTTACGATCATCTCTTTGATCCCAAAACATGGAACCGCGCGATTGATGGCGCGCTGGCGCAAGCCATTGTCAATTTGTCGAGCATTGACGCACCGGCTGGCGAAATGACGGTCCTGCTTGGCCCCGGTTGGCCGGGCGTGCTGCTGCACGAAGCTGTCGGCCATGGGCTGGAAGGCGATTTTAACCGCAAGGGCACCAGCGTCTTTTCGGGCCGCATTGGCGAGCGCGTGGCCGCCCCCGGTGTGACTGTGGTGGATAATGGCGCACTCGAAGCGCGACGGGGCTCTCTATCAATTGATGATGAAGGCACGCCGACAGGAGAGACTGTGCTGATCGAAGACGGTATCCTCAAAGGCTATATGCAAGACCGGCTCAATGCCCGGCTGATGGGGGTGGAGCCCACGGGCAATGGCCGCCGTGAATCCTATGCGCACGCCCCCATGCCGCGAATGACAAACACCTATATGAAGGACGGGCAGGACGATCCGGCAGAATTGTTGTCGCGCGTCAAGAACGGACTCTTTGCCAAAAGCTTTGGCGGCGGTCAGGTGGATATCGTCTCGGGCAAGTTCGTCTTTAGCTGCACCGAAGCCTATTTGGTGAAAGATGGGAAAATTGGTGCGCCTGTCAAAGGCGCAACGCTGATTGGCGATGGCCCGACCGTGCTGACCAAGGTTATGGGCATTGGCAATGATATGGCGCTCGACGAAGGCGTTGGCATTTGCGGCAAGGGCGGGCAAAGCGTGCCTGCGGGCGTTGGCCAGCCGACCTTGTTGGTTGATGGCCTGACCGTGGGCGGAACGGCGGCCTAATCGCGCCTGTCATCTCGGACAGAGATCGGGATGACAGGCTTGACTGGGATCAGCAGCTCTTGGCCCGATCATAAACGCGCTGGCCATTGTCGAGATAATAGCAATAGCCCTGATCGTCGCGGATCCACCGCCGCTTTTTCGCAGTAATTGCGCCAATAGCGCCGCCTGCCAAAGCGCCTGCGACGGCGCCTTCAACAGGATTTACGCCGCCCACAACGACCCCAACGGCGGCACCCCCCGCCGCACCAATGGCTGCAGCTTTGCCGGCCGAGCGAAGTGTTTCATTATTCCGATACTCTGCACAGGCCCCGAGCGAGCCTGCTGCAAGCATAATGACGGCCGTTTTCGCGATGATACGCATCGTCTAGTTCCTTTATCCAAGGCCCGACAGACGCACGTCAGGCTGAAGAAAGGGCAACAGGGCAGAGCGCCGTCTTGTTCCGCGCCAATGCGATGAAGCGCGCCTTATTGCGGCCAGGCGATAATCAGCACATTGGCAAAGAGCACCAGCGCCGCAATGATCATCAACCGACCTTTGCGCACTTCATTCTTGGCCTGCATCAGCCGAATGCCGCCCCAGATCAGCGCAGCGGCGGCCAGAACCGCAATAGAGAGGATCACTTCAGACATAGGTTCGCCTTAGCCTGTCATGACCTGATCAAACAACTGCGGATCAACATTGCCGCCCGAAAGGAGCACCAGCGTCCGCGCGCCGGGCCGCACTTTGCCTGATAAAAGGGCCGCCAATGCGACTGCGCCGCCCGGCTCAATTGTTACGCCCAATGCTTGCTTGGCATGGCGCATGGCGGCAAAAGTTTCTGCCTCGCTCACAGCAACGCCTGTGGCGCCTGCGGCCTTCAACACATCAAAAGTGAGGGGCGCGACCTTCAGCGTCTGAATGGCGTCGCAATATGTGGGCGGCGGGTTCGGCCCAACAGGCACAATTTCTCCCAGAGCAAGCGAACGGGCCATATCATCCCAGCCTTCGGGCTCTGCGACAATGATCTGCGCTTCGGGCAGAGCCAAAGCGAGCCCCGCGGCCAGCCCCCCTCCGCCGCACGGCATGATGACCACATCTGGCGCGTCCATCCCCATGGCAGCCATTTGCTCCAAAGCTTCCAGCCCAGCACTGCCTTGGCCTTCAATGACCCACGGATCATCAAAGCTGGGGACCAAAACAGCCCCGCGTTCGTCCGCAATACGCGCAGCAATCTCCTCGCGGCTTTCCGTCATCCGGTCATAAAGGACAATCTCTGCCCCCAAGGCGCGTGTGCCATCCAATTTCACCTGAGGCGTATCTTTGGGCATCACAATCAACGCAGGCATGCCAAGTTTCTGCGCCGCCCAAGCGACGCCTTGCGCATGATTGCCACTGGAAAAGGCAACAACGCCTGCGTGGCGCGCTTCTTCTGGCAGGTCGGACAGACGGTGCCAGGCCCCCCGAAGCTTGAAGGCGCGCATGGGTTGTTCCGACTCACATTTGCACCAAAGAATCGATTCGCCATGCGGCAGCGGCAAAAGCGGCGTGGGGCCCACAACTTGCGAGATTTTTTTGTGCGCTGCAGCAACGCCAGAAAGCGCCGGTTTTCTGTCTTTTTTCAGCGTGATTTCCGTCGACAAATTTTTGGTCCTTCTTCCGCTTTACACAGGGGCACGCACTTCATATATGCGCGCTCCGCTGCCCCATGGGGACTTCCAATAACCGCAAGGCAGCCTTTGTTAATGTATCACTGCCTTTTGGAGGTCCCTTGAGTTGTCTAAGCACCATAGCGCGCTGGGGCTAGCTACTGCCCTTCGACCGGTCCAGCCGGTCACGCTCATCCGTCCGCATGCCGCACAGCGTGCTGCTCGATTCTTTGTTGAGAAGTTTCCGGGCAAGTCGCTCTATGCCGTGAAGGCCAATCCCTCGCCTGCGCTGATTGCGCTGCTGTGGGACAGTGGCATTACGCATTTTGACGTGGCCTCGCTGACGGAAGTGCGGCTGGTGCGCGAGAACGCGCCTGAGGCCACTTTATGCTTCATGCATCCCGTGAAGGCGGAAGAAGCCATTCGCGAAGCCTATTTTGAGCATGGCGTGCGTGTCTTTTCGCTCGACACTGCGGAAGAGCTGGAAAAGATTGTTCGGGCAACGGATGGTGCAACGGACCTGACCTTGTGCGTGCGCATTCGCGTCTCGTCTGACCATAGCAAGCTGAGCCTCGCCTCAAAATTTGGCGCAGACCCGGCAGACATGAAGCAATTGCTGATTGATACGCGCCAGGTGGCAGACGCACTGGGCATCTGTTTCCATGTTGGCAGCCAAGCCATGACGCCCTCTGCCTATACCGAAGCGATGGAGCGCGTGCGCGCCGCGATTGTTGGTTCGGGCGTGACAGTAGACGTGGTAGATGTCGGTGGCGGCTTTCCCAGCGTGTATCCGGGCATGGAACCGCCTGCGATGACGGCCTATTTCGACGCCATTCAGCGCGCCTATGAAGATTTGCCCGTCAGCTATTCGTCGGAACTTTGGTGCGAGCCCGGCCGGGCTTTGTGCGCGGAATATTCATCGCTCGTCGTGCGCGTCGAAAAGCGCCGCGGGGCCGAACTTTACATCAATGATGGCGCTTATGGCGCGTTGTTTGATGCAGCGCATGTCGGCTGGCGCTTCCCCGTTGCGCTGCTGCGTGACGAAGAGTCTGACACAAAGGATATGCCGTTCAGCTTTTATGGGCCGACCTGCGACGATATGGACCATATGGCTGGCCCCTTTCTGCTGCCTGCAGATGTTCAGCCCGGCGATTATATCGAAATTGGGATGCTAGGGGCCTATGGCTGCGCGATGCGGACAGGCTTTAACGGCTTTACCAATGGCGCAACCTATGAGGTGAGTGACGAGCCAATGGCCTCGCTCTATCTCGACCAAGCTGAAGACCAGCTTTCGAGCAATGTCGTAAAGCTGTAACAGCCCCGTTTTCTATTCACTGCCTGCTTACCCCCTCCCTTGTGCGGGAGGGGCGATTAATTGGAGTTTCAACATGACCAACCCGATCGACGCCCAGCGCAAAGCTGAACTGCTTTCAACCACGGTTGAGCATATTGATATTAAGAGCTTTGATGCCCGCCCAATCATCGACCAAATGGGCAAGATGAGCTTTACGAGCCGCGATCTTGCACGCGCCACGGGCATCTACAACCAGATGCTGTCCGATAAGGATTGCACGATCTTCCTCGTGATTGCGGGCTCCACCTCTGCGGGCGGTTGTATGGACCTTTATGCGGACTTGGTCCGCAACAATATGGTCGACGCTGTGGTTGCCACGGGTGCCACAATTGTCGACATGGATTTCTTTGAAGGGCTGGGCCACAAGCATTACCAAGCCAATGAAATCCCCGATGATGATACGCTGCGCTCGCTGTATATCGACCGCATTTACGACACCTATATTGATGAAGAGCAGCTTCAGGATTGCGATTTCACGATCAACAAGATCGCAAATGAGCTAGAGCC
>JBEEOY010000048.1:0-7442 GCA_041191345.1 Pseudomonadota bacterium | reverse complement strand
TCCGACCCAATTTTACGATGCCATGCCTACGTGGATGGCCAGCCTTGTGCTGGCTGTTGAAACCATGACCCAAGATGGGCGCGCGCGGTCTGAAGGGGTGGAGACTCGGCTTATTGCTGCGTTTCGCAAATCAGGCCGGCCCATTGGCGCTGCGGAACAGGGCGACGCGATTCTGCGTAAACTGCACGGCTTGTCGCCAGATGCGCAGCGCCGGATGCTGGAAAATACGCTGGACGATATGGCCAGCGCTGGCGCGCAAAGTGCCGAGATGGACAAGGCTTGGGCGCGGGGGGATCTGACCGCGTTGGCGCAAGGCTTTTCGCGCGAAACATTGGGCGATGAGCTCTATACCTTATTGATCTTGAACCGGAATAAAGCATGGGCGGATTTGATAGGCCTGCGCATGCGCCGCCCCGGCACTGTGTTGTTTGCAGTGGGTGCTGGGCATTTTGCAGGGCCAGATGCCCTGCCCGATCTGCTGGCCCGACAGGGATGGACCGTGACGCGCGTGGATTGAGGGCTTGCTTCTGCCAGAATTTGGCAGCATCTTGCCATCATGATGCGTAAGATCTTGTTCCCATTTAGCGCGGCATTTCTGCTGGTTTCAGCACCTGGGCTGCCTGCCCTCGCCGCTCCAAAACCTGCCCCGCACAAGCCGGCCGCCGCGCACCCCGCGCTGTGGAAAGTGGCAGATGCCGACACCACTATCTATCTGTTCGGCACAGTCCATATTTTAAAGCCGGGCACACGCTGGTTTGAAGGGCCTATTCGCACAGCTTTTGCGGCCTCTGATGAGTTGGTTTTGGAAATGGTTGAGCCTGCACCAGCGGAGGCCAATCGGCTCGTCATGTCAAAGGCAGTTGACCCAGATGGGCCAGCCCTGACTGCCAAGTTAAGCCCCGCAGATGTTGAGCCCTATCGGGCGGCCTTGCGCAGCTTTGGCCTTGAGGCGGCCAATTTGGAACCATTGGAACCTTGGTTCGTCTCCACGCTCTTGGCGCTATTGCCGCTCCAGAAGCTAGGCTATGATGCAGAACAAGGCGTGGAAAAAGGCTTAAGCCGCGAAGCCAAAGCCATTGGCAAGCCAATCTCTGGGCTAGAGACGATGGAAGAACAGCTTAGCTTTTTTGATTCATTGCCCGAGCCCGCACAAATCAAGCTTTTAACCCAGAGCGTGCAAGACCTTCCAAAAGCCGAACAATTTGCGCAGGACATGACACGCTATTGGCTATCAGGCCAGCCAGATGAATTGGCAAAGCTGATGAACAAAAGCATGGACTCCACGCCCGAGTTGAACAAAGTTCTGCTGGTTGATCGCAACCGCCGCTGGGCTGAGTGGATTGCCAAAAGGCTAGATAAGCCCGGCACTGTCTTCCTTGCCGTGGGTGCGGCGCATTTGGCCGGGGAAGACAGCGTGCAAGCACAATTGCGCGCCCATAAGCTGAAGGCCGCTCGGCTAAACTAGGGACTTGAGGTTGGCTCTGGCCCTATGGCTTGCCTTTTCCCGGCATTTCGCCTAGGGCCGCCGGCTTCCGCTATGGTCATCCCTGGAGGCGTGGCGGAAGGACTGAACTTTTTATTTGGAGATAGACATGAGCGATCAGCTGACACTGTCGGCCGAATTGCGTGAACGGGCTGGCAAGGGAGCCTCCCGCGATCTGCGCAACAATGGCCGCGTGCCCGCCGTAGTTTACGGCAACAAGGAAGACCCAACAGCCATCCACATCGAAGAAAAGATGTTGATGAAGGCGCTGCACACGGGCCACTTTATGAACTCGATCGTGATGATCGACGTTGGTGGCAAGCAGGTGCGCACGCTGCCCAAGGATGTGGCCTTCCATCCCGTAACTGATCGCCCGCTCCACGCAGATTTTCTGCGCATTGGTGAGCATAGCGAAGTGCACGTGAAGGTGCCGGTTCACTTCACCGATGAAGACCTCTCGCCGGGCATGAAGCGCGGCGCGGTGCTCAATATTGTGGCGCACGAGCTGGAATTGGTGTGCGACGCAGCCCTGATCCCCGATGAAATTTCGATTTCGTTGAAGGGTCTGGAAGTCGGCGATGCAATCCACATTCAGGATGTGACGCTTCCCGCCGGTGCGCGCAGCGGCGCGACTGATCGTGACTTCACCATTGCAACGCTGGTTGCGCCCTCGGGCCTGAAGTCGGCCGAAGGCGATACGACCAAGGAAGCAGAATAATCCATTTGCGTCCCCCCTCTCTTTCGGGGGAGGGGCGATGCAGAGGAGATGCTTGTGCAAATATGGGCAGGCCTCGGTAATCCCGGCGCGCAATATGCCATGCACCGCCACAATGTGGGGTTCATGATTGCGGACGTGATTGCAGAGGCCTTCTCTTTTTCACCTTGGAAAACACGCTTTCAAGGCTTGGCCGCAGAAGGCCGTATCGGCAGTGACAAGGTTCTGCTGTTAAAGCCCGCAACGTTCATGAACGAAAGCGGCCGCAGCATCAGCGAGGCGATGCGCTTTTTTAAGCTGGCGCCTCAAGACGTGACTGTCTTTTACGATGAGCTGGATATTGACCCCTTTCGCGTCAAGGTGAAGCGCGGCGGGGGTGCGGCTGGGCATAATGGCATCCGATCCACCATTGCGCATATTGGCGAAGAGTTTCGTCGCGTGCGCTTGGGCATTGGGCATCCGGGGCATAAAGATCGGGTCACGGGCTATGTGCTTGGCCCCTTTGCCAAGGCCGAGCAGGATGATCTGGCAGATATGTTGAGGGCCGTTGCTGCCGAAGCGCCATGGCTGGCGACAGGCGATGATGTGCGTTTTATGAATGACGTCGCGTTGCGACTGCAAAAGGATTGATAAAATGGGTTTCAAATGTGGCATTGTCGGCCTGCCCAATGTTGGCAAATCGACGCTGTTCAACGCGCTGACGGAAACACAGGCAGCGCAAGCAGCCAATTACCCGTTCTGCACAATTGAGCCCAATGTCGGCAATGTCGCCGTGCCTGATCCGCGCCTTGATATCATTGCCAAAATTGGCGGCAGCGCGAAGATTATCGAAACCCAATTGAGCTTTGTCGATATTGCGGGCCTTGTCCGTGGGGCCTCCAAGGGCGAAGGCTTGGGCAACCAATTCTTGGCCAATATCCGCGAAGTCGATGCCATCGTCCATGTGCTGCGCTGCTTTGAAAATGACGATATCCAGCACGTAGACAACCGGATCGACCCGATTTCGGATGCCGATACAGTGGAAACCGAATTGATGCTGGCTGATTTGGAAAGCCTGGAAAAGCGCGTCCCCAACTTTCAGAAAAAAGCCGCTCAAGGCGATAAGGAAGCCAAAATTGCTGCTAACGTGCTGGGCAAGGCGCTTGACCTGCTGCGCGATGGCAAGCCTGCGCGCCTAACAGAGCGGGCGGATGTGGAAGAAGAGAAAATCTTTCAACAAGCCCAATTGCTGACATCCAAGCCCGTTCTCTATGTCTGCAATGTTGATGAGGCCGCCGCCGCCAATGGCAATGACTTGTCAGCCAAGGTGTTTGCCAAGGCCAAGGCGGAAGGGGCAGAGGCCGTGATTGTTTCTGCCGCGATTGAAGCGGATATTGTGACAATGCCTGTCGAAGATCGCGCTGAATTTCTGGCCGATTTGGGCCTGACGGAAACTGGCCTCGCCCGCATTATCCGCGCCGGTTATGATCTGCTGCACCTGATTACCTTCTTCACTGTTGGCCCCAAAGAAGCGCGTGCGTGGACCGTGTTCCGCGGTGCCAAGGCCCCGCAGGCAGCAGGCGTAATCCATACCGATTTTGAGAAGGGCTTTATCCGCGCAGAAACCATGGCCTATCAGGACTATGTTGACCATGGCGGCGAAGCGGGCGCCAAGGAAGCGGGCAAATGGCGGTCTGAAGGCAAAGACTATGTCGTCCAAGATGGCGACATCATGCTCTTCCGCTTCAACGTCTAAGGCCTCAGCACAGGCGGCATTGGCGCTGCGCTTATTGATCGGGATCAAAGCCCTATGGCGGCCCGCTGCTTAAATGCCGCTGAGGAGACTTGGCATGACCATCGCAGACGCACCGCGCACCCCCTTTGACCGCATTGGCGGTGAGAGTGCAATCCGCCGTCTGGTCGACCGTTTTTATGATCTAATGGACAGCGACCCGGCTTATGCTGAACTGCGCGCCATGCATGAGGATGATCTGCTGCCAATGCGCGTCTCCCTAACCGGCTATTTAACGGCATGGATGGGCGGCCCAAGCCATTGGTATGAGGGGCGCGAAAAAAGCTGCATCATGTCGCTGCACCGCGGCTTGGGAATTGACCGCGAGACGGCGGGCCAATGGATTCATGCTATGAGCCGTGCCGCGCGCGACACCATAAATGATCCGCCCTTTGTCCAATCCATGGTGCAAGCGATGGCGCATATGTCGGCCAGCATGGCGGGGATCGTGCCAGACGACATCGCCTGACGCTTTTCGCTTCCCCTCTCCCCCTGGCTTTGCCAAAGATGGGCGCACAAGGAGATGGGCATGCAATATCTTGAGGACATCAACGTCGGCGATAAATCAAGCTACGGCAACTATAAGGTTACCCGCGAAGAAGTGCTGGAATTTGCCAGCAAATATGATCCTCAGCCCTTTCACCTTGATGATGAAGCCGCCGCCAAAACGCATTTTGGCCGGATTTCCGCCAGTGGCTGGCACACAGCTGCAATGACCATGGCGATGCTGGTCGAAAATTTGAAAAAGCATCGTCAAGCGGGGCTTGGTTCGCCCGGGCTTGATGAGCTGCGCTGGCTGAAGCCCGTTTATCCGGGAGACACGTTGCGCGTGGAAAGCGAGATTACCGAGGTCCGCCCCTCGCGCTCGCGCCCTGAAATGGGCAGCATCCATTCCACCATCACGGTTTTTAATCAGGATGATGTGCCCGTGATGCGGATGAAATCCATTGGCTTAGTTGCCACCCGGCCCAAAGACTGAGCCGGGCGGACGAGAGAGTTAATCCGGCTTTTTCGCAACACCCACCAAGGCCGGACGCAACAGCCGATCCTTGATCATATAGCCTGCCTGCATTTCTTGAATGATGGTGCCCGGCTCTGCCTCATTGCTGGGGATTTCCACCATTGCTTGATGCTGGTTCGGGTCAAGCGGCAAGCCAATAGCAGCAATGCGCGTAATGCCATTGCGCTCAAACACAGCCATCAACTCGCGCTGCGTTGCTTCTAGCCCCACAACAAGTGGCTTTGTAGCGTCTTCCTCGCGCATAGCTTGCGGAATAACGTCGAGCGCGCGAGACAAATTATCTGCCACAGACAGAATATCGCGGGCGAAGGATGTTGCCGCATAAGCGCGAGCATCCTGCGCATCTTTTTCAAGGCGGCGGCGCACATTTTGCGTTTCCGCCTGTGCATAGAGCACTTGCTGACGTGCCTCTTCCAACTCGTTGCGCAAGGCGTCGAGCGGGTCTTGGCCCGCCTCTTCGCCAGCAGCGGTGTCAGCAGCTTCGGTTTTCAACTCATCTTCGCTCATCAGGTCATCAATCTCGTCAGTGTCTGTGCAGTGAAATCAACCATGGGTACGACACGGGCGTAATTCAAGCGTGTCGGCCCAATAACGCCTACCACACCGACCACGCGCCCATCCCTGCCGTGATAGGGAGCCGCTATCACCGACGACCCAGAAAGTGCAAATAGCTTATTCTCAGACCCAATAAAAACCTTGGTTGAGGCGCCTTCCCGCGCGCTGTTGAGCAGGCGGGCAATATCTTCCTTGCCCTCAATTTCATCGAGAAGCTGGCGAACCCGATCTAAGTCAGCCTCGGCAGCATCATCCAATAAATGGGCAGCGCCCCGCACAATCAGAACAGGGCGATGGGCGCCATCTTGGCTCAACACAGCAATGCCCTTGGCAACCAGGTCTTGCGCCGCGGCATCCAGCGCTGCGCGTTCACGGGCAATTTCATGGGCAAGTGCCGCACTGGCTTCTGCCAATGTCATCCCAGCCAGCCGACCCGAAATGAAATTGCCCGCCTCTACCAAAACAGTCACAGGCAGGCCCGGCGGCACATCAACCACACGGTTTTCAACTGAACCATCATCCCCAACCAAGACAGCCAGTGCTTGGCCCGGCCCCAAGGGAACAAAGGTGAATTGCCGCAAGCGAGGCTCCCGCGCGGGCACCAGCACGATGCCGGCGCATTGCGACAGGCCAGACAGCGTTGATGTGGCAGCAGCCAGCGCGTCTTCAATTGGCCCACCCTTGGAAATGCGCGCTTCAATCGCCGCGCGTTCATCCGCTGTGGGTTCTGCCGTTTGCATCATCCCATCGACAAACAGCCGCAAGCCCAATTCAGTTGGCATCCGCCCGGCAGATGTATGCGGGGCAGCGAGCAGGCCCAGCTCTTCCAAATCTTGCATGACATTGCGGATGGATGCGGGCGAAAGGTTCATCGCGCCCAATTTAGAAATCGTCCGCGAGCCAACAGGCGCGCCGCTGCCGAGATAAGATTCCACCACCACGCGAAACACATCGCGTGCACGATCCGTCAATTCGTGGACAGGCGTGGTCATGCCCCTGATGTAAGAAGGAGTTACCCCAAGATGCAAGGCTTTGACTCGGATAAGGCTCAAAGACTTGGGGGTGAGGGCTGGTCTCAGGCGGCAGGGCCCGCTAGAGGAGGCTCAATTCCAACTTAAGGACATCATCATGCGCCCATCCGGCCGCGCGCCCGACCAAATGCGCGAAATCATTATTGAACCCCATTTTACCAAGCACGCTGAAGGATCAGTGCTGGTGAGCTTTGGCGACACCCGCGTGTTGGTTACCGCCAGCGTGGAAGAACGGGTTCCTCCCTTTCTGCGTGGAAAGGGCGAAGGCTGGGTGACGGCAGAATATGGCATGTTGCCCCGCGCCACGCACACCCGTGGCAGCCGCGAGGCGGCCAAGGGCAAGCAATCGGGCCGCACGCAAGAAATTCAGCGACTTATTGGCCGCTCGCTGCGCGCCGTGGTGGATCTGAAAGCCTTGGGCGAACGCCAGATCACACTCGATTGTGATGTCATCCAAGCTGATGGTGGCACACGCACCGCTTCTATCTCGGGCGCATGGGTCGCCCTGCGGCTCGCCGTTGATAAGCTGATGGCTGATGGCGTTTTGGCGCATGACCCCATTGAACAGCAAGTCGCCGCGATCAGCTGTGGCATTTACAATGGCACGCCCGTGCTGGACCTTGATTATATTGAGGATTCAAACGCCGGGGCGGACGCCAATTTCGTCCTTCTGTCCAATGGGAATATTGCTGAAGTCCAGGCGACCGCAGAAGGCGAAACCTATGATGAGGAAGCGTTATTGCGCCTCCTGCGCCTCGCCCGCATTGGCTGTGCCAAGGTGTTTGACGCCCAACGCGCGGCCGTTGGTCGCTAATCATGGCCCGCAAGCTCCTTCCCGGACGGTTGGTCATTGCCAGCCATAACCA
>JBEEOY010000047.1:0-9158 GCA_041191345.1 Pseudomonadota bacterium | reverse complement strand
CATTCGAGCATTGCCCTGTCTTATGTCCGCAGTGGCGACAGCGTTCTGCATGGCCGGCCAATTTATGGCGGCGTTGATGTTCTCTATAACACAATCATGGCGCAGTTTGGCGCGCACGCCCAATCCTATCTGGATGGCACTGACGAGGCCGGCGTCCGTGCGGCTGCCGAAGCGGCGATGGCCAAAGGGCCGTTAAAGCTGATTATCGCGGAAACGCCCGCCAACCCAACGGCCGCGATTGTCGATCTCGACTTGATGGTGAAAATTGCGGACGAAGTGGGCGAAAAACAGGGGCATCGTCCGCTTGTTGTTGTCGATAATACGCTGCTCGGGCCTTTTGCGCAGCGGCCTATTGAGCATGGCGTTGATCTGTGCCTGACGTCGCTGACCAAATATTGCGGCGGGCATAGTGATCTTTTGGCGGGCGGGATTTCAGGCCGGAAAGAGTTGATTGAGCCGTTGCGTCTTCTGCGGACGACATGGGGCAATCATCTTGATCCCTATACGTCTTGGCTGGTTTTGCGTTCGTTGGAATCAGTGGCTGTCCGCACTGAGCGCGCGATGAGCAACGCTCGCGCTGTTGCCACCTATTTGCGCGATCATCCTAAAGTGGCGGGCGTGACCTTCCTTGGCTTTCTGCCGGAAGGGTCGCGGCAGCGTGCAGTCTATGATCGGCAGTGCAAGGCGGCCGGATCGACATTCTCCTTCCATCTTCATGGAGGCGAGGCAGAAGCCTTTCGAATGCTGGACAAATTGCAGCTGATGAAAGTGGCCGTAAGCCTTGGCGGGTCTGAAACGCTGATCTGCCATTCGGCAAGCACAACGCATTATGCCGTGCCGCGTGACCAGCGGCTGGCAGGGGGAATTACTGATGGCACGATGCGGCTATCGGTTGGGCTGGAACATGTCGATGATCTGATCGCAGATCTCGCGCAGGCATTGGAAGCGGTGTAATGGAACTGAACTTCAACGGAACCGATTTGTGCGCGGTGAACGGCACGCGCAGCGCGCCTGAAGCCCGGTATGACCTTGTTGTCGTGGGGGCAGGGCCCAGCGGGATTGCGGCTGCCATTGATGGAGCCGCTGCGGGCCAAACTGTGCTGCTGGTTGATGAGAACCCTGTCTCAGGCTGGTTGATGGGCAATGATACGCCGCTTTACTTTGGCGGGCGCATGACGGCCGCGACGCAGAATAGCGATCGTATGCTTGAAGCCATCTTCATGAGCATGCCGGATCTGGAAAAAGCCATGGAGGCAGGTGTTGAGCTGCTGCTCGGCACCACGGCCTGGGGCGTGTATCGCAATGGCCCGGGCGTTCAGAGCCTGCCTGAGCAAGTTGTGGGGCTGGCCGATCGGGACCGGAGCTGGCTTGTCGGCTTTAAGAAGATCGTCATTGCAACGGGTGCGCGCGATTTGGCGATTGCGTTCCCGGGGTGGAACCAGCCGGGTGTGATGGGGGCAGCGGCCCTCAACATGTTGCTGACGCGCTATGATGCCTTTGCGGGGCGGCGATTGTTGATTTTGGGCAGCCATGATCTGGCGCTGGAAACCGCGCTTCTGGCTTTGGACAAAGGGCTTGAGGTCGCTGCCTTGGTCGAAGTGCGCGATACGCCGCAGGGCTCTGCCGCCCTGGTTGAAAAGCTGGCAGCAGCTGGCGTTGCCATTCATTGCGGCCAGAGCATCAAGGCCACCAAAGGCGGGCTCGATGGCGTTGAAGGCGCAACTCTGACCGACGGGACAGGATTCGCCTGTGACACCATCTGCGTGGCCATTGGCTTGGTGCCGTCGATTGAACTTGTCGATGCGATGCATGGTCCGCGTGCGCTCAACGCCAATCGGGGCGGGTATATCCCGGCGGGTGAGCCCAATGTCATCACTGTGGGGGATTGCGCTGGGTTGGCAGATACGGGCTTTGACCATGTGGCCTATCGGATGGATTGGGTGCGCGCAGCGCTTAAGACCAACGCGCCAGACACCATTATCTGCCAATGCGAAGAGGTGACGCTGGCTGATTTAATTGGTGTGCAGCCGCCGCAATATCTGGACCGTCCCGCCGCTATTCAGGCGCGCTCGCTTGATACGTTGCTGCAAGATGGCCCGGCCAATCCGGATCAGATTAAGCGTCTGACACGCTCTGGCATGGGCGTGTGCCAAGGGCGTCGGTGCCGCGATCAGGTGGCAATGCTGTTGGCAATTGAATCGGACAAGCCCTTTGGCACCATTCCGCTTGCCACGCACCGTGCTCCAGTTCGTCCGCTCCCGCTCAAGATTTTGGCGGAATGGGATGAGCCTGCTGCTATGGACGCGGCTTGGGATGTTTGGTTTGGCATTCCAACGCAATGGGTGCCAGTTGAAGATATCGGCACGCCACAAGAAGATGCGCATCGTGAGATGCTCTACACGGGGATGTATAAATGAGCGGCGCAGAAGTCATTATCGTGGGCGGTGGCGTCACCGGCCTGAGCGCGGGCTGGTGGCTCGCGCGGTCGGGTGTGAAAGTGACCGTGCTCGATAAATTCATTGTCGGCTGGGAAGCCTCAGGCCGCAATGGCGGCGGAGCTTCGCACTATTCAAGCCCCTTGTTTGATGAAGAACAGCGGATGTGGCCGCAAATGGATGAGCTGCTTGGCTATCCGACAGAGCATCAAAAGGGCCGCATTCTGATTGCCATGACCGAGCGGCAATGGGAGCAATATCGCTTCATTGCGGAGCGCCATACCCGGCTGAACCACCCAGTTGAGCTGCTGGACGTGAAGCAGGTGCAAGAAGCTGTGCCGCTGGCCGGCGATAACTGCTTTGGCGGCGTCCATTATAAATTTGGCGGCCATGCCAATCCGCAGCGCACTGTGCAGGCCTATGCGTGGGCGTTGCAGGATTTGGGCGGCAAGATCATTCAGCATAGCCCTGTGACAGGTTTTGAAACCGCAGGCGGGAAAGTGACCGCCGTCAAAACGGCAAATGCCACCTATGGCTGCGATGCGGTTGTCGTCGCGGCGGGCCCGCAAATTCCGCAACTCATGGCGCAATTGGGCGTGGATGTGCCTTTGGCGGCGGCGCGCGCGGAAATGATCATTACAGAGCCTGCGCCGATGATGCCGCTAGGCGGGGTCGACGGACATAAAATTTATGGTCGTCAAACCTTGCGTGGCAATTTGGCCTATGGTGGCGGCCCGCATGAATGGCTTGATGTCGATGCCACTGGCCCTGCCGCGCGTCCGTCCACGCCATTGGCGCGCAATCTGGCCAAGCGTTTGGCAGAATTGCTGCCGAAGGCGGCGCATCTCAATGTGATCCGCAGCTGGGCTGGTGTGATTGAGAATTCGCCTGATGGCCGCCCGATTATTGATCGGCTGACCAGCCCAGACAATGTGGTTGTCGCGTCGATGTCCAGCGTGGGCTTTGGCCTATCGCCCGCTTCGGGTCATGCGATCCGCGATTTGGTGATTGATGGCAAATGTTCCTTTGCGGACATTGATATCTTGAAGCTGTCGCGCTTTGACGGGTTGGAAAAGGATTGGCGCGAAAAGCGCGGGTGGATGCCCATCGCATGAGCCGATATTCCGCGTTCAGCCTGCTGCGTGGGGCCTTTAATGGCCAGTCGCACTGGAAGCCTGCCTGGCGTCACCCGGACCCCAAGCCGCATTATGACATCATCATCATTGGCGGTGGCGGGCATGGGCTGGCAACGGCTTATTATTTGGCCAAGGTGCATGGGCTGCGCAACATTGCGGTGTTGGAAAAAGGCTGGATTGGCGGCGGCAATACGGGGCGGAATACAACGATTGTCCGGTCCAATTATCGTCAGGATGCACTGCATAATTTCTTCGAATTCGGGCTAAAGCTCTGGCACGGCCTCAGCGATGAACTGAATTACAATGTAATGTTCAGCCCGCGCGGCGCGCTGACGCTCGGCCATAGTGACGCCGATATGGTGACGCTGGCCCAACGCGGCGATGCCATGCGCTGTGATGGCATTGATGCCGAATTGCTGACACGCGATCAGGTGGCAAAGTTGGAGCCGCTGCTCGATATGTCGCGCACGGCGCGCTTCCCAATTGAGGGCGGATTGATCCAGCGGCGCGGTGGTTCAGCCCGTCATGATGCTGTCGCTTGGGGCTATGCCCGTGGTGCGGACAGCTTGGGTGTGGATATCATCCAAAAATGCGAAGTAACTGGCTTTGTCCGCGATGGCGATGCCGTGGTTGGCGTTGAGACAACCCGCGGGCGCATTGGGGCAGGGCGCGTGGGCATTTGTGTGGCGGGGCATAGTGGCCATGTGGCGGGCTTAGCGGGCCTCAGGCTGCCTATTGAATCGCAAACCTTGCAGGCCATGGTGACTGAGGGCGTCAAGCCGATGATCAACACCGTGATCATGACGCAGGCGCTCCATTGCTATATCAGCCAATCTGATAAGGGCGGCATCGTCTTTGGCGGCGACCCCGATAATTGGCCGAGCTATGCCCAGCGCGGCAACCCGATGATTATGGAAAATGCGGTGGCCCAAGGCTTGGCCCTTGTGCCTGCTCTGTCGCGCCTCCGTATGCTGCGCACATGGAGCGGGGTGACGGATATGAGCTTTGATGGATCGCCCATCATTGGCGAAACACCGCTGCCCAATCTCTATCTCAATGGCGGCTGGTGCTATGGCGGCTTTAAGGCAACGCCGGCTTCGGGTTGGACCTATGCCCACACGCTGGCAACTGGCAAAGCCCATCCGTTAAATGCACCTTTCTCGCTCGATCGCTTTGAGCGGGGAGCCACAATTGACGAAACAGGGAGCGGCCCGATGCCGAGTAGTCGATGAGGGCTTGGCGCTAATGATGCAGATCACTTGCCCCCATTGTGGGTCCCGCGCGCAGCAAGAATTTGTGTATGAACGCACGGTGGACTCCGTCGTGGCGCTGGATGCGCCGTCGGACGCGGCCATGACGGCGCTGTTCACGCGCACCAATCCGCGTGGGCTGGATGATGAAATCTGGCGGCATACCTATGGATGCCGGGCGTGGATGGTTGTGACCCGCCATCGTGTAACCCACGAGATTACGGCTGTCCGCGCCGTTGGGCCGGAGGCGCTGCCATGACTGTGCCGCGCAGAGCTGCCAAGGCGGCAACCCTTAACTTTACCTTTGATGGCAAAGCCTATCGGGCTGTGCCGGGCGAGACACTTGCTGCGGCTTTGCTCGCCAATGGCGTGAAACTGGTTGGTCGTAGTTTTAAATATCACCGCCCGCGTGGCATTATGACCGCGGGCGTGGAAGAGCCCAATGCGCTCGTCACCGTTGGCGAAGGCGGACGGCGCGAGCCCAATACCCGTGCCACTGATGTCTTTGTGTATGAAGGCATGGTTGCGCGCAGCCAGAACCGCTGGCCGAGTTTGAACTTGGATTTTGGGGCAGTCTTTGGCCTTTTCTCCAAGGCACTCCCCGCTGGCTTTTATTACAAGACCTTTTTCGGGTCCGCCAAGCGCTGGATGATTTATGAATATTTCATCCGCAAAGCAGCCGGCCTTGGCAATGCACCAACTGAGGCTGATCCGGATCGTTTCAGCCATCGGGCGGCTTTTTGTGATGTCCTTATTGTCGGGGGTGGGCCAGCGGGCTTGCAAGCGGCCTTAGAGGAAGCCGAAGCGGGCAAGCGGGTTATTCTGGTTGAACAGGACGCGATTTTGGGCGCTTCCTTGATCCGCGATCCGCAAGAGTTGAATGCGGGATGGATTGAGGCAACTGCCGCCCGTATCCGCAAAGCAGGGGGGCGGATTTTGACGCGTACCTCGGCATCCGGATATTGGGAGCATGATCTTGTTACCTTAACACAGCTCTGTGTTGAGCCGGGGCAGGTTGCAGAAAACGGCCTTGCACAGCGGCTGTGGCGCGTGCGCGCTGGGCGTGTGATCCTTGCAACGGGCAGTATTGAGCGGCCAATGGCCTTTGCCGATAATGATCGGCCCGGCATTATGCTGTCACAGGCTGTGCGCACCTATATTCGGCGTTTTGGTGTTGTGCCTGGGCAACGTGCGATCATCGCGACAAATAATGACGATGCTTATGATACAGCCGATGCATTGATTGCCGCTGGGGCCGATGTTGTGGCCGTGCTGGATGCCCGCGAGACGGCGTCTCCCAGAGCCGCACATGCGCAGGCTGCCGGTATTGCTGTTTATCTTGGCGCCATTCCAAAAGCAGCCAAGGGTGGCCGTCACGGCGTGACAGGGCTGGTGGCCAGTGTTGCCGGTACACCACAAAGCTGGGCTGCTGATCTTATCGCTGTATCTGGAGGCTTCACCCCGGTTGTTCACCTGCACCAACAAGCAGGCGGGACGTTGAACTGGGTAGAAGAGGCGCAGGCCTTTGTTCCAGGCAGCGCGCGCCAAAACGTCACGACAATTGGGGGCGCGGCCAAGCCGGGTCCAGTCGGCGTGATGCGCCCCATTTCGTCGCCTAAGAAGAGCTTCATTGATTTTCAGAATGATGTGACACTGGCAGATGTCGACCTTGCTTGGGCTGAGGGGTACCGGTCCGTCGAGCATCTGAAGCGCTACACAACGCTGGGCATGGCCACAGATCAGGGCAAGTTGGGCAATATGGCCGCGCTTGGCAGATTGGCTGAACAGCAGGGTGTTTCGATCCCCGAAGCTGGGCTGACGACGTTTCGTCCGCCTTATACGCCAGTCAGCATGGGGCTAATTGCGGGGCCCGGGGCGCCACATGGCGGCGCGCATATCCGTCGATTGGCGCTTTATGATCTTCATGCGGCCAAGGCGCCCATTTGGCAGCCGCTTGGCTATTGGTTCCGCCCGCGCGCCTATCCGCAGGCTGGAGAAACGCTTGCAACAGCGGCTCTCCGCGAGGCGCGGGCTGTTCGCACCAGTGTTGGCATGACCGATGTTTCAACGCTGGCAAAGTTTGAAGTCAGCGGGCCTGATGCGGCCGCCTTTCTGGAGATTATTTGCGCAACGAGCGTTGCAAAACTCGCCGTTGGGCGTGGGCGCTATACCTTCATGCTTCGAGAAGATGGGCTGGCCTTTGATGACGGCACAGTCTGGCGTTTGGAAGAGAACCGCTATTTGTTGACGAGCTCGACGGGCGGCGCTGATCGGATGGCGACCCATATCTCTTATGTCCGGCAATATCTGTGCCCGCATTTGCGTGTTTCGGCCGTGAATGTGCAGGAACATTATGCCGGAATTGCAATTGCCGGGCCTCGAGCGAAACAGGTTGTCGAGGCGCTGACTGGGCAAGATGCGCCGCGGCATATGTCAGCCATGCCAGCGTCCATGCATGGCCTGCCCGTGCAGGTTCTTGCCGCAAGCTATAGCGGGGAACGCGCTTTTGAAGTTTACTGCTCGGCCACTGATGCGGCGTCTATTTGGGCGGCGTGTGAGGCGGCTGTCCTGGCGCAGGGCGGGTGCCTCTATGGCTTAGAGGCTATGGAGTTTTTGCGGATTGAAAAAGGCCATCTTGTTGTGGGGGGCGAAATAGATGGTCGCCTATCTCCTTATGATTTGGGCCTTGAGAAGATGCTGAATAAGGCAGGCGGATTCATTGGTGCTGCGGGCTTGGAACGTCCTGCGTTGCGCGACAAGGGACGGCGGCAATTGGTTGGTCTGGAAGCGATTGAGGGGAGCATTCCTGAAGGTGCAATGCTCTTGTCCGCCCCAAATACCGCGCCGCAAGGGCATGTCAGTGCCGCTGCGTTTCGTGTTTTGGAGGGTGGTTCGATTGCGCTGGGCCAATTGATCAATGGCTTTGATCGCCACGGGGAAGAGATGATCGCCGCATCGCCAACACGGGGCCAGTCTGCCCGCGTCCGCGTGACCCATCCGCATTTCTATGACTTGGCGGGAGAGCGCTATCGTGACTGAAGTTGCTATCACGCGCCTGCCAGAGGCCCCGCTGCATGTGGTGGAAATCTGGAGCAACCCGCAGGAGGTGGCCCAACGATTTGCCGCAGCTACAGGCTTTGCTCTGCCCGCTATGGGCCAGTCAGCCAGCAATGATCGCTTAGGCCTTATGCGGTTTGAGCCAACGGTTTGGCTGGCCGAGGGTGATGTTTCGGGCCTTGCTGCAATTTTGGCTGAAAATGGGGCGCTCACTGGAATTGGTGGTGGCGTGGTGCGCATCCGCCTGGCCGGTGCTGGCTGGCGTGCGCTTCTCATGGAAGCGGGCGTCTTTGATGCTGAGGACCCGAGTTTTGGGCCAGGCTGCACCGCGGCAACCCTCATCGATCACGTCAATGTGCGGTTGCATGTGGTGGCGGAGGATGTGTGCATTGCCTATGTGCCTGCCAGCTATAGCAATGCACTGCTCCATTTCTGGCACGAGGCTGCAAAGACGCTCACTGCCTAATCTTGGGCGGCGCGATGCTCTAGTCGCAATCCTTGCGCATGGCGCCGTTGGAAGCCTTTCCACAGCGTGACGCCCGGTCCGCCGGGGCTATATGCCCCCCATGCGGTTCCGGGAGGGGCCTCCCACGTGCCGAGATCTGACGTCTCAGTGGCAACGTCCAGATAGGACTGCATGGTGTGCGCATTGCGTAAATGGCGCGCCAAAAAAGCTGTGATGAAATGCAGGTTGATCGCACTCACTCGGTCTTGTCGCCAAATTGGGTCTTCAAACCAGTCTAAATCCCACAGGCTTTGGCGCATGGCGGCGGGGGCAGCATTTAGAGCAATGGCATGGCCAGCTTGCCGAAATGTAAGAAGATATCTGTCACTGTGCCGTGCCTCCTCAAAAAAGGCGCGAGCAGCTTTTTCATAGCCGACAACAGGGTCTGCGTCTCCCGCGATCAGCAATAACGGGGCTTTGATATCCGCCAGCCCATTCCCCCAAATATGCGGCCAGCCGCCGCCTGCAGGCGCAAGTGCGATAATGGCCTTCACGCCGTGAACCCGGATCGTCTCAGCACCTGCGCTTCCCCGGGCAAAGGCTTTCAGGGCGCCATGGGCGACTTGCGCCATGAGCGGATGGTTTGGATCAAGGCTGGCGCCGCCCGCCGTCAAAACACCATAGCCACCTTGGGAATAGCCAATCAGCGCCAAGTTATCTGGGTCAATCTGCGTGCCAAGCAAGGGACGGAGCTGGCCTGCAACAAAGCTGATATCGCTGGGCCGAAGATAGAAGGGGGCGGCCCGAACGCTAGGCGCGGCGATATAAGGATTGG